>NZ_CP120233.1:2402500-2515000 GCF_030012985.1 Microbulbifer sp. VAAF005
TTGTCATCCTCTACCGCATCAGTTTCCGAGCTGCGGTGGAAATGATTCCAAAGCCACATAGCCGGACCCGAAAGCGTGTATAGAACAGCCAGGGTTAAGAGCACACCTGCCGGATCAATCGCTATTAAGCTAAAGACCAATATAACCGCAAGCATCATTACGAAGGGCACGCGACCTTTAAAGTCGAGCCCTTTGAAACTGGAGTAGCGGAAATTCGATACCATCAGGAGACCCGAAACCGCAGTAACCAGTGCCGCCACTATAGCCAAGCCTGGTCCTACTTCAGCATTGTGGCCTGCCCACACCATGCTCGCGACGATCGCAGCAGCTGTTGGGCTCGCTAATCCAATAAAGACCCCTTTATCAACGGTATCTACCTGTGTATTGAAGCGCGCAAGCCTCAATGCCGCACAAGCCGCATATAAAAATGCTATAGCCCAACCAAATTTACCCAGGTTTCCCAGCGCCCAGCTGAAAACGACCAAGGCAGGAGCCAGGCCGAATGAAACCATGTCTGAAAGCGAGTCATATTGAACACCAAAGGCACTTTGGGTATCTGTCAGGCGAGCGACGCGCCCATCCAATCCATCCAGTACCATCGCGACAAAAATCGCTATCGCAGCCGATTCAAAATGCCCACTCATACCTGCGACAATGGCATAAAAGCCGCTAAACAGTGCGCCTGTTGTCACAAGATTGGGCAGCAGGTAGATACCTCGTGCGCGCACTCTTTTACCACTGGAAGAAACCTCTTCCTCAACATGCTCATCGACAGGCAAACGAATTTCCTCAGTAGCCTCACTACTTGAGTCTATGGGCTGTTTTTCGCCCCCTTGACCGCTCATATACTCTCCATTGATGCATTGTGCAGTCAGCGAGTTTAACGCCAATTTACCACCCGAGCCCAGAGCAAAAAAACGGCAGGGTCGCCCCTGCCGCTTTTGCCAACCTTAAGTCAGCTATTACCTTCGGTGCGGTCAATAATTTTATTCGCTTTGATCCACGGCATCATGGCACGGAGTTTTGCCCCCACTTGCTCAATCTCGTGTTCGCTGCCAATGCGACGCTCAGCTTTCAGGCGCGGCTGCCCCGCCAGGGACTCGAGCATAAAGTCTTTGGCAAACTTACCGGTTTGAATATCTTTAAGAACCCGTTTCATTTCTGCCTTGGTTTCTTCCGTAACAATACGCGGGCCCGTTACGTAGTCACCATACTCTGCGGTATTGGAGATAGAGTAGCGCATATCGGCAATGCCCCCCTGGTACATCAGGTCGACAATTAGCTTCAACTCATGCAGACATTCAAAATACGCCATTTCCGGAGCATAGCCGGCTTCTACCAGAGTCTCAAAACCAGCCGTTACAAGCGCAGAAACACCCCCACACAGAACAGCCTGCTCACCGAAGAGATCTGTTTCAGTCTCTTCGCGGAAATTGGTTTCAATAATACCTGAGCGGCCACCACCATTAGCTGAGGCATAAGACAGCGCCAAGTCTTTTGCTTTACCTGTCGCATCCTGATAAACCGCAATCAAGGTAGGGACACCGCCTCCCTCAAGGTAGGTCGATCGAACGGTATGGCCGGGCCCCTTGGGAGCAACCATAATGACATCGACATCCGCTGGTGGCTCAATCAATTCAAAATGCACATTAAAACCATGCGCGAAAGCCAGTGCTGCACCAGACTTTAAATTTGGAGCAACTTGCTCTTTGTAAATATTCGCCTGGTATTCATCCGGAGCGAGAATCATAACCACGTCGGCATCTTTCACCGCATCGACAACTTCAGCTACCTTCAAGCCCGCGCCTTCAGCCTTTTTCCAGGAAGCAGACCCCTCGCGCAACCCAACAACAACATTCGCTACACCAGAGTCTTTCAGGTTATTGGCATGGGCATGGCCTTGAGATCCATAACCAATAATGGCTACTGTTTTTCCCTGAATTAAAGAAAGGTCACAATCTTTGTCGTAATAAACTTGCATCGCTCAATTCCTGCTTTTTTGCTCTATACACTTAATACTTTTTCACCGCGGGCAATCCCGGAAACTCCGGATCGCACCACTTCCATAATTGTGTGCTCCCCCAGCGCCTGGAGGAACGCATCGAGTTTTTCGCCAGTTCCTGCCACCTGTACCGTGTACATACTGCTGGTGACATCGACGATCTGCCCACGAAAAATATCGACACTGCGCTTCACCTCATCGCGCTGGGCACCATTGGCTCGCACTTTCACCAATAGCAGCTCCCGCTCGATATGAGAGCCTTCAGTGAGGTCCACCAATTTCACAACATCAATAAGCTTGTTTAGGTTCTTGGTAATTTGCTCAATCTTGTGATCGTCACCAATCGTCACCAGAGTGAGACGCGATAAAGTCGCATCCTCAGTAGGCGCCACGGTGAGGCTTTCAATGTTGTAGCCACGCTGGGAAAACAAGCCAACAACACGGGACAATGCCCCAGGCTCATTCTCCATCAGAACCGAAATTATTCTACGCATCGCCCTACCCTTTAAGTTCTCTCAGTTTTGCTCAGCCACATGTCACGCATGGAGCCATTTGGTAGCACTTGCATGGGATAGACATGCTCAGATGGGTCGACGTACACGTCGATAAATACAGTGCGATCCTTAATTGCAAAAGCTTCTTGCAACTTGTTGTGTAGGTCTTCACGACGCTCCACTTTCACCCCGACGTGACCGTATGCCTCGGCGAGTTTCACAAAGTCAGGCAGCGATTCCTCGTAAACACTATTGGAAAGCCTTCCTTCATATTGCATCTCCTGCCACTGCTTCACCATCCCGAGAGCCTGATTGTTAAGGCAGAGGATTTTTACTGGCAAATGATATTGGGTAGCCGTAGAAAGCTCCTGAATACACATCTGGATACTTCCCTCGCCAGTTACGCACACAACCTCTTTATCCGGGTGAGCTATTTTCACCCCCAAGGCTGCCGGTAAGCCGAAACCCATAGTCCCCAACCCACCGGAGTTAATCCAGCGGCGCGGCTTATCAAACAGGTAATACTGCGCAGCAAACATCTGGTGTTGCCCTACATCGGATGTCACAAAAGCATCACCCTCTGTGATGTCATACACCGCCTTGATCACATCCTGCGGCATTATCAGGGCACCATTAGTCTGATAACGAGGAGCCGTGTAGAGCCCGTGACGCTCACGCCAGTCATCGATTTGGCGCCACCAGTCAACTATCGCGGAGTGATCCGGCTGCTCATCATTGGCTTTCAGCGCTTCGAGCATCTCTCGAAGGACAGCCTGAACCGTGCCCACAATCGGGATATCGGCAACAATCGTTTTAGAGATCGAAGCCGGATCGACGTCGATATGAATAACTTTGGCACCCGGGCAAAATTTGCCTGGAGTATTAGTTACCCGGTCATCAAAACGAGCTCCTACAGCCAGGATAACGTCCGCGTGATGCATGGCGGTATTTGCCTCGAAAGTGCCGTGCATACCAAGCATTCCCAAGAAACGCCTGTCACTACCGGGAAACGCCCCGAGTCCCATCAAGGTATTAGTCACCGGGTAGTTCAACTTTCTAGCCAGCTCGGTGAGAAGCTCAGCGCCACCACCCTGCACCACTCCCCCGCCGGCATAAATCACCGGACGGCGAGCTGACAGCAGCATGGCAATCGCTTTGCGAATCTGGCCGCTATGCCCCTTACCGGCCGGGGTATAGGAACGCATCCGCAATTTTTCAGGGTAGTGGTAGGGGAATCTCTCCGCCGGGTTAGTTACATCCTTTGGAACATCAATCACTACGGGGCCGGGGCGGCCCGTATTGGCAATAAAGAATGCCTTTTTGACGATTGTAGGGATATCTTCAGCATTTTTAACCAAAAAACTGTGCTTCACGATCGGCCGCGAGCAGCCGACCATATCTGTTTCCTGGAACGCATCCTCACCGATCTTATCTCTCGGTACCTGGCCGGATATCACCACCATAGGAATAGAATCCATATAGGCCGTTGCGATGCCAGTAATCGCGTTCGTGGCACCAGGACCAGATGTCACGAGTACCACACCCGCCTTACCAGTAGACCGCGCGTAGCCGTCGGCAGCATGGGTAGCGCCCTGCTCGTGGCGCACGAGAACATGCTTTATCGACTTCTGCCGAAAAATAGCATCATAGATATGTAACGCTGAGCCGCCCGGGTATCCAAAAATCAGATCCACCCCTTCATCCTGCAGCGCGCGAACCAACATATCGCCGCCGGAAAGTAATTCCACTTGAGTCTCCTCAATTTTCCTGTTTTTTAGGATAGCCATCACCGAAAACGTATAAAACGCCTACTGACAAGAATGCCAGACAGCAATTATAGGGGAAAATGGTGACAAATATCAGCCTGTTGCGTGTTTTGCTGCCGATTTTTAGGATGAACTGATCGCGCATAAACACCCAACCCCAAGCAAAGCTATATAGGTTCACTTCAGGGTTAGCAGGCCTCCAGGGGTGAGGAGGGCCACTCAGTGGCATTTCGATGGAGGATGTTCCATCAGGATTAGACTCAAAACCACGGGTGTGCGGTGAAATCTAGTCACTGAGTAAACCCCCGATTTTGCCAATTGAGCCCTAGCTGTCAATAGGTGTCTGCGAAAGTGTTAAGACAGTTACGGGAAAACCCGCCAGTACCGGTACAATAAAGGGACGGAAGGAACACCAACACAAGGGGTAAGCACCATGCGTATCTTACTGGCGCTATTGATTGCAGTAACAGCTATAACCGCTCAAGCCGATGGCATCTATAAATGGGTAGATGAGAATGGCGTTGTCCATTTTGGTGAACAACCTCCAGAAAATACTCAAGTGGACGTAATCAAAAAGCCCAGGTCAGAGCGGTATAAAAAGTGGGAAGCTGAACAGAAGGCCGCCAGTCCCCGAGAACCAGCTGAACTATCAAAGAGAACCGTAGCCAAGCAACCTGAAAAGCAGCCCGACGTACGTCAGCAAGAGCAGGAAAAAGTAACGCAAATGCAAGCCGCTCTTCGCGCTAGGCGCTGTGAGTCAGCTCGAAAATCTCTGAACTCCTTGACTGCGAATTCTCGCGTTCGCGAAGTCGATCAAAATGGAAATTACAGAAGATTGGGTGAAGATGAACGGCAGCAACGTATAGCTACCGCTCAACAACGTATCCGGGATAACTGTTAAAACCTTCCATATTCTCCCTACATTTCCTGGTAGGGCCTATCAGTAAATTGATCCAGGCTATAGCGTTCAGTGTAATAGCCTGGCTCAAAAGCACTATCCCTTGCCATAGGTACCGTCACCCTGGCAATACTCAATTGTTTCACCAGGTAGGGGCCGTCCTGCCCGGCATCGCGAATCAAGAGCCCATAAAACTCTAGGGGAATCCAGTGCCGCCCCGCCGTTAACTCAAGAGCATTTTGCGTTGTGCCTATCGGGGATTGCTCATCGTTATAAAGGGAGCCCTGAAAATAGTAGCGCCCCTCTCTGCTGATATCGACTTCCGCCTCAATTAATAAATTGCCATCGGCAGTAACAGAATCCCGCAGCGATCCTGTATAGCTTCCCGTATCCTCAGAAAGGGTGAATGCTGCCGCATCGCGGAGACCATCAATATCCGTATCCACAATGACCTTAAAAATACCCGCTTCCAGCACCTGGCTATTAAAGGAGCCCGCCTCCATCAATACCTCGTAGATTAAGTCTCCATCCGAAT
Source organism: Microbulbifer sp. VAAF005 (assembly GCF_030012985.1). Lineage (NCBI taxonomy): Bacteria > Pseudomonadati > Pseudomonadota > Gammaproteobacteria > Cellvibrionales > Microbulbiferaceae > Microbulbifer > Microbulbifer sp. VAAF005. The sequence continues at coordinate 2,408,196 of NZ_CP120233.1, forward strand.
CACTAAAAGCCAAGGTACCCACGACTTGTTGGTCTTCGTAAACCAACAACGCAGTCAAGTCAGCACTGACTCGATCTCCATCACTATCGGTCTGATAGGCAAAAACCCGAATAGTATCCCCACGCAAATAAAACTTTTCATCTGTCCATATAGTCAGAGAATCCCCTTCCTCACTGTGAGTGGTTCTTTCATCCACCGCAAATGTCTGAGTAATCGGGTCCTGTTCAGGAGTTTTAATTGCTCGGTTTTCTGGCGGATAGCGATGAAAGCGGGCTAGATCCGAGAGAAGGGATTCGTGTAACTCAGTCTTGTTGGACAGGGAGTGAATTCCCTTCCATAGTTTTACAGACTGATCCTCTTCCTCTTTCTCCAGTCCCGCCGGCTCAACGTTATCTGGCTTACGACTTCGGATAGATCGCTCTTCAGCTTTCGCTTTGGCTATAACAGCGGGCGCTGCCTCTTCACCACCAGACAGGGCCCAGTAACCCACCAATCCAGTAACTACGGCCAGTACACCCCAGCCTGCCAGTCGGGCCTTTGAGCGATCTTTGTTTGATGTGGACATCAATACCTCCGAAGCCTTTTATTTTTTTAGTTAATTCGTGCAGGCTGAGATTCTACCCGCGCTGTTCTTTCCTGAACCACAGTCCAGTCCATCGGGAATAGAATCATAATCGGGGGATAGAATGCCACCGTTACGCTGCGCATCATGATCTGTATAGATACTGGCCAAATTGTAAGATCGAGCAGTGCCTTTACTCTCGTTGTCACAAGAGAAAATTGCACTGCCGTAAGCTACGCCAAACAGGGTTTCATATTCCTTTAGATTTGACCATAGATTACGCTTGGCTGACCCTGAACAGTTCATTTGTGAAGCTAAATTGATATAGCCGTCATCCTCACCATTCAGCAGCATGGAGGTAGCACTTTCCACCCCCGGGAAGGCTGCGTAGCCTCCAATGGTATACACTGGTGCACCGAGGTTAGTCCCTACATAATTTCTTACCGTGTAAACATCATTGGTTTGCATATAGCGAACCGCTGAACACTCACGCCCCAAAAATAGAGCATTGACCAGATCGTCATACCAGCTTCCATTACATATCCGATCAACACCTTCTGTACCGGTAATAGCACCTCCTGTGGTGAAAATTGCAGCAACACCGCTGATAGCCGTATCAAAAGCAACGCTCACTGCGTAGCTATCATCAAGCCCAGCTACTCGAACCTCTTCTTCGACTGTTTTACAAGATTTACTGCCATACCAAGTGGTAGAACATTCTTTAACTTCTTGAATTTCTGTATTGGTATCGAATTGGTTGTAGGCGCGATTGTAATATGGGGATCCTTCAACAGCGTTACCCGCGATATACATCATTTGAGCAGCACCCTGGCTGTGGGAAATAATCCAGAAAGTGTCCTCTGCCGAGCACTGGTTTTCGTGCTCAAACCGATCCCCCTGACCAGAGCGGATCTCTATAATTTGACGAGCAATCTCCCCCGCAGTCTCATCATGCCAATAGGGAAATTCACCTTCATCAGTTGAGTTATAACCGACAACGCCGTAATTGCCGCCATCAACTAACAATTGTTCAATAAAATCACTGCTAGAATATTCGTCGAAAACCGCCTCACTCCAATAGTCCAGTGCTGGCTGCACTAAACTCCCATCATTACTTTCACCTGTAGTGTGTCCTTCGACTCCGTGTCCATGAACCAGGATATAACAGTTTTCCGCTACCGCTGATGAAGCTCCAATTATCGCCGAGAAAAAAATAGACAGGCTTGTACCCAGCCTTTTAGACAGTGCCATTGTTATTTTCCTTTATTGTTTTAGTAAGTGGTAACTCTCGTGACTGAAGAGTTTTAAAAAATCTGAATAACGCAATGTACAGCAGACGACTAAAACTTATCCTTTACGCTCTATTTGGGAATAGGATTAAAGGCGCCAGAGGGGGTCGAATCCGCCACGCGAAGCGACCAATTCGTCATATTCCTCAATTTATACTCATGCTTTGAGGCGCCTTTGCTATGATGCCGGCAACGCCACCCGGACGGCAGTAAGTCATGAGAGACCAAAATAAAAATATGTCCGGCCATGCCGGCGTGCCCAAGATATTTGCGCCTTACTTTGTGGTTGCCGCCGCCAGGCTCGGCATTCCCACAGAGGCGCTAATTGAACGATTGCCATTCTCATTTAGCTGGAATCCAGGAGAGAGTGAATGGCTTAATTACAGTGAATTCAATGCTCTAATTGAAAGCATACTGGCGCTATCCCCTGTTACTTCACCAGGTCTCAGCTTTAGTCGCTTCCCAATTATGCTTTGGCTTGAAGAAACTATTATCGAAGCTCAGCCCTCCTTGAGACGGCCGAGGGAGATCTTTCGCCCTGCAGAAATTGTACTCTCACAAACCCTAGCCCCCCTCCTGCGGTTCCAGACTTACCAGGAAGCCGATGCGGAAGTACTCACACTCAACTGGCAGCAGGAACTCTTTAGCGCTCCGGTCAATCATTTTATTGCTGAAATGCTGATGAGTCGTGGAGTAGATCTCTTGCGCACTCTTAACCCGAGGTTTCCCGAGGTCCGGGGATTAAAGTTACGCAGTGAAAAGCCAGAGGATGACTCTATCCACAAGAGGATTTTCCAGTGCCCAATTGAATTTTCCGCTGATGAAAATGCGATTATCCTAGGCTCCCAGATACTGGACTTCCCTATACCCAGTTACCATAAAATCATTCGCAGCCAGAGCCGAAATATTTTAAAGGCAGTTTTGCACAATACTTTGACCAGCTATAACCTGGCAGCCAGTTTGCGAGCCTGGCTCGAGAAGCACTTGCTCAGTGAAGAAATCACTATCAAACAAGCCGCAGCCCACTTCCGCACCAGTGGCCGCACTTTACAGCGCAGATTGAGAGAACAGGGAGTAACATTCCAGCAGCTTAAAGACAGTGTTACGCTATCTCTGACCAAGAAACTCCTTCTCTCAACCAGTGATTCCGTAGAAAGCATTGCGGTACAACTTCATTTTGCCGAACGCGCAGTATTTACCCGCTTCTTTAAAAAACATGAGGGAGTCACCCCTTCCGAGTTCCGTCGCAGTAATGTCGGCAGAGATATTTTCGAAGCGTAAATAAGTGTAAAGAGACTCAGGAGGCCGCTACAGCCTCCGCCTCAAAATTCCGCCCAAGATACATATACATCGCCGGCACGACAAATAAAGTAAATAACGTTCCAATTGTCATACCGGTCGCCACTACCAAGCCCATTGCAAACCTTGCTCCTCCACCTGGCCCCGACGCTATTAACAATGGAACCATCGCCAAAACCAGAGATGCAGTAGTCATTAAAATCGGTCGCAAACGGATTGAAGTGGCCTGCTCAATCGCTGATCGCTTATCAAGCCCTGAGAGCTGTAACTTATTGGCAAACTCCACTATCAGAATGCCGTGTTTGGAAATAACCCCAATCAGGGTAACCAGGCCCACTTGTGTGTAAATATTGAGGGTCGTCAATCCTAGACTGACGAAAATCATCGCTCCGCAAACACTCATCGGTACGGTGACCAACATAATCAAGGGATCGCGCCAGGATTCAAATTGAGCAGCTAACACCAAATAAATCACTATCAAGGCAAAGAAAAAGGTAACCACCAAATCTGATCCTTCAGTTTTGAATTGCCTGGACTGCCCCGAGTAATCTACAGAATACTCGACTGGTAAGATTTCTTTAGCCGCATTATCCAACACCATCAATGCTTCACCCAACGTAATCCCAGGGCGTGGCACACCCGAAATAGTGACGGCATTTAATTGTTGAAATCTCTTTAGTTGCTGTGGTTCAACGGTTTCCGTGAGCCTTATCAAAGTACTCACAGGAACCAACTTGTCGTTTACCGCCCGAATATAATATTGCTCCAACTGATCAGGGGTTAGGCGGTCAACTCTCTCGACTTGAGGGATAACTTTATAACTGCGGTTATCCAGGGAAAAACGGTTAACATAAGCCCCGGATAACATCGCTCCTAAGTCACGACTCAAGTCCACCATTTCCACACCCATACTGGCCGCTTTATCACGATCAATTTCTATTACAATTTTTGGTTTATCAATTTTCAGATCAGAATCTAGAAAAATAAACTTTCGACTCTCAAGGGCTCGGGTCATAATATCGCTTGCCACCGATGCCAGATTCTCCATGGGCTCTGTAGAACCGATAACAAATTCAACCGGAAGCTGCCCTCCCGCAGTTGGCAGACTTGGTGGTACCACAACGGCTATTTTTAGCCCGGCTATTTGCTGCACATCACTGCTAATCAACTCCTGCATCTTTTCCGTATCACGGTCTCTCCCTTCCCAGGGAGCCAAAACAAACCCGGCTACCGCATTATTAACACCACTACTGAAGGTGCCCGCCCCATTAAGCAGAAAAAGATTTTCAACCTCAGTAAATCTCTCAGCAATGACATTAAGTTCACCACTGTACTGTTCAACATAATCTAAAGTTGCGTAAGCATCGGCAGTAGAAATTGTAAGAACAAGCCCCCTATCCTCTGTAGGTTCAAGCTCTTGAGGGGACGTCACAAATAAGAAGTAACAACTTATCAATACAATTAAGCCGAAAACCAAAATAACTCGGCGCTCATCAAGAGAAGAATGGAGCGATTTTTCAAATCTCGTCTGAAGTCGATTAAATTGGCGTTCCAGCCAAATTTCAAACCGGGTACCTCCACCATCGCGAGGCTTTAATATTTTCGAGGCCATCATGGGAGATAAAGTAAGAGCGACCACTCCAGACAGTAATACGGCGCCAGCTAGGGAAAATGCAAACTCTATGAATAGGGTCCCGGTTAAACCACCAAGAAAACCAATAGGAATATATACTGCAATTAGCGTTGTAGTCATAGCCACTACAGGCCATGCCAACTCTCGAGCCCCTACGATCGCAGCCTCTTTTGGAGGCAAGCCCTCTTCTATATGTCGATGGACATTTTCCAGAACAATAATGGCATCATCAACAACAATTCCGATTGCCAGAACCATGCTTAGTAATGTGAGCAAGTTGATGGAAAATCCCATTAAAAACATTAAAAAGAATGCACCAACAAGAGAAAGCGGTAGTGCAATTGCTGGAATTAATACGCTGCGAACTGACCCCAGAAACAAATAAATCACCAAAATTACTATAAATACTGCTTCAACAATTGTTTTGACGACCTCTTCAATGGAGTCCTGAATATATTCAGTACTGTCGTAAGGAATTTCACCTAGCATACCCTCTGGCAACTGTGGAAAAATTTTCTGCTCCAACTCCTCGCGTACTTTTTTAATAACTTCAAGGGAGTTCGCATCGGGTGCCACCTCAATAGCAATAAAAGTGGCAGACTGCCCGTTAAAAGTTACAGAGCTGTCATAGGACTCAGCTCCTAACTCTATCTCCGCTACTTCACCTAGACGAACCAGCTTATCCCCATCGGATCTAACCACTAGCTTGCGGAAATCCAACTGACGTGCAATATCTGTGTCCGCACGTATTTCCAGTGCCACACGGGTTCCCTTTGTCGAACCAACTGCCGACAGAATATTATTATCCCTGAGCGCATCAGAAATATCTGCAGGTGTGACTTCCAATGCCGCCATCTCTGTCGGCTTTAACCAGACTCTCATTGCAAAAGTACTGTCACCCAAAAGGCGAGCTCGCTGCACACCAGCTATAGTCGCCAATTTAGGTTGAACAACGCGTGTCAAATAATCCGTAATTTGATTATTAGCGAGAATATTTGAGGAAAAAGAAAGGTACATTGCAGCAGTGGTTTCTCCCTGCTGCATTTCCACGCTGGAATCCTCTGATTCATCAGGCAATTCACTGCGCAGCTTATTTACCTTGGCAACGACCTGAGTTAACACTTCATTTGGATCGTAATCAAAACGTACATAAACGTTTATCGTCGAGAGACCTTGCACGCTGGTGGAAACCATGTAATCGATACCATCTGCAGTAGCAATCTCCTGCTCAAGCGGCGTAGTAATAAACCCCTGCACTAGATCTGAGTCGGCACCAACATAAACGGTGGTTACTGTAATAACTGCATTTTCAAGTTCCGGGTACTGCCTGACATTTAATTCCGTTAGCGACCTTAAACCCAATAGAAAAATAAATAGGCTGACTACGCAGGCCAACACTGGCTTTCGAATGAAAATCTCTGTGAAATTCACAACCTATAAATTCCAGGTTTAACTATTTTCCGGTGTGGGGTCTGCGCTTTCTGGGGGTTGATTCTGATTATTGATAACCGCTTTCTCTCCATTGCGAAGTTTAAGTAATCCGCTGCTAGCCACTATGTCACCCACCAAAAGTCCTTGTGTAATTTCAACTAGATCCCCACGTTCCTCACCAGTTTTCACAAATCGTTTAACTGCGACCATATGCTCACCATCTTTATCGGGCTCCAACACAAAAACCGCCACCCCATAGGGAGCAAAAGCCAATGCGGTTCTGGGAATAACGAGCACTTTTCGCTGTGCACTTATCTTTACGGATACTTGGGCAAACATTCCAGGACGTAAATCGTGTTGGGGATTTTCCAGAGTAGCTTGAATCAGAAAATTTCTACTCGCACTATCCACTTGGGGGTCAACAGCAGTAATTCTTCCTTCGTAGGTATTTTTAGGGAAAGCATCTGTTGTCAACTGAATAGCAAGCCCAGCCTTAACCAAGGCATATTTTTGTTCAGGGAGGGAAAAATCAACAAAAATAGGATCAAGTTGCTGTAGAGAAACAACAGACTCCCCCGGACTTACATTCTCCCCAAGATCGATTTGTCGAATTCCCAGTACTCCACTAAACGGCGCCACGATAACTCGCTGATCCACCCTGGCCCGTTGCACTTCTATATTGGCAACCACCTGGTCCAAAGTACTGCGAGCGCTATCCAAATCTGCTTCGGTTGTTACACCTCGCCCCAGCAGAGTCTTGATCCGCACGTAATTGCGACGGGCCAAGCGAAGCTCTGCATCCAACACCTGCAACTGCGCCTTTTCCGGTTCTGCAAAAATTTCCGCCAGTAAATCGCCCTTCCTAACATGCTGGCCCGACTTGAAGTGAATAGCGCTGATAACCCCCTGAGCTTCGGTAGTAACCTCTACGCCATTAACAGCTCGAACAGTGCCTATTCCTTTCAGGTCTTCCTTCCAATATTGAAACTGGGCGGTTGCTGAAGTCACTGTGGCCGCAGGCAGGGCTAAGTTGTCTATAAACTGATTCACCATATGCCTGCCAATAAATTTATAAGCAAAAATTCCGCCGAAGAGCAAAAGGCATCCCAGCAGCATTAGCAACATACGCTTACTGATATCAGGCCCCCGTAAGGTGTCGTCAATAAAAACTATAAACTGATACTTGCAAGGGAAACTATGCGCTACGGAGGGATGCCCCTCTACGTAAATATCCGAGCAAACGGATTAGCGCACCTGTGAGTATAGATATGGAGAGAGTGAGGAATCGGTGGGAGTTAAGGGGTGCACTATATGGCACCCCCAAGTGCTTTTTTATCGGAATACGGCTTTATCGCCTTCAACATCCGCACGGATTGTTGCTCCAGGGGAAAATTTACCGGCGAGAACATCTTGCGCCAGCGGGTTTTCCAGCCATACCTGAATAGCACGCTTTAATGGCCGTGCACCATAAACGGGATCGAACCCAACTTCTGCTAATTTATCCAACAGGCTTTCAGATACCTCTAATTTCAGGTCTCTCTCTGTCAGTCGGCGGCAAAGTTGTTGCAGCTGAATTTCGGCAATAGAGCGTACTTCTGCCTTATCCAGTGGATGGAAGACAACTACTTCGTCAATGCGATTTATGAACTCCGGCCTGAAATGGTTCCCCACCACTTCCATCACCGCACTTTTCATCTGTCGATAACGAATTTCAGCGTCCAGGTCGTCGCCATTTTCTGCGGTGGCGTATTTTTGAATTAAATCTGAGCCAAGGTTTGAAGTCATTACGACGACGGTATTACGGAAGTCCACCGTGCGCCCCTGGCCGTCGGTCAGGCGGCCATCATCAAGGACCTGTAAAAGAATATTGAATACATCGGGGTGCGCTTTCTCCACTTCGTCTAATAGCACAACAGAATAGGGCTTTCTCCGCACCGCTTCAGTCAGGTATCCCCCTTCTTCATAACCTACATATCCGGGGGGGGCGCCAATCAGTCGGGCCACAGAGTGCTTCTCCATAAATTCCGACATGTCGATACGCACCATGGCGTCTTCTGTGTCAAACAAGAACTGAGCCAATGCCTTGCATAATTCCGTCTTACCCACACCGGTTGGGCCGAGGAATAAGAATGAGCCATTGGGTCGGTTGGGGTCAGCTAGTCCCGCCCTCGAGCGGCGTACGGCATTAGCAACCGCTTCCACCGCTTCCCCCTGTCCGATGACCCGCTTGTGCAACTCATCTTCCATTCGCAGTAGCTTTTCACGCTCACCTTCAAGCATCTTAGATACAGGAATACCCGTCCAGCGAGATACCACTTCAGCCACCTCTTCATCGGTCACCCGATTGCGCAGCAGGCGGGGTTCTTCAGAAGCTTCAGCGGTAGCAGCACTTTTAAGCTGTTGTTCAAGTTGTGGTATTACACCGTACTGTAATTCAGACATTCTATTGAGATCACCTGCACGCCGTGCAGACTCCATATCGAGCTTGGCCTGCTCGAGCTTTTCCTTGAGGTCGTGGCTGCCGGCAAGCTGTGCCTTCTCCGCCTTCCAAACCTCTTCAAGGTCGGAGTATTCCCTCTCCAGTTGTAGAATCTCTTCTTCCAGTTTCGACAGGCGTTTTTTAGTCGCCTCATCATCCGTATCCTTTTTAACCGCCTCTCGTTCAATCTTTAATTGAATTAAACGGCGCTCCAATTTATCCATGGATTCCGGTTTGGAATCGATCTCCATGCGTATCCGGCTGGCGGCTTCATCAATAAGATCAATCGCTTTATCTGGTAATTGACGGTCAGTGATATAACGCTGCGATAATTTTGTCGCGGCAATAATTGCAGAGTCGGTAATATCAACACCGTGATGTACTTCGTAGCGTTCTTTTAATCCGCGCAGAATCGCAACCGTATCCTCTTCAGTTGGTTCATCAACCAGCACTTTTTGGAAACGCCGCTCAAGCGCTGCATCTTTTTCAATATATTGCCGATACTCATCCAGAGTGGTTGCACCGACACAATGTAATTCCCCGCGGGCCAAAGCGGGCTTCAGCATATTTCCCGCATCCATGGCCCCCTCAGCTTTACCGGCACCCACCATCGTGTGGATCTCATCGATAAAGAGAATAATGCGACCTTCCTGTTTTGATAATTCGTTGAGTACTGCTTTTAACCGCTCTTCAAATTCTCCACGAAATTTTGCGCCCGCCAACAATGCCCCCAAATCCAGGGAAAGAAGACGCTTGTCCTTTAGCCCTTCCGGCACTTCACCATTGACGATACGTTGAGCGAGCCCTTCAACAATGGCAGTTTTACCAACACCCGGCTCACCAATTAGTACAGGGTTATTCTTGGTACGCCGCTGTAATACTTGAATCGTCCGTCGTATCTCATCATCTCGGCCGATCACCGGGTCAAGCTTGCCGGCCAGAGCCCTCTCAGTCAGGTCGAGAGTATATTTATCCAGCGCCTGCCGCGCCTCTTCCGCATTGGGGTCATCCACTTTCTCGTCGCCACGCACTTTTTGAATTGCCGCCTCTAGTTGTTTAATGTCGCCATTGGCATTTAAGATTTTGGAAATCTCTCCCGCCGCAGAGTCGAAAGCCGCCAGTAATACAGTTTCACTGGAAATAAAACTGTCACCATTTTGCTGGGCTCGCTTGTCCGTAAGATTCATTAAGCGCATTAATTCCTGGGACATCCCCACATCACCCGTGGGGGAAGTCACCCGCGGCAGGCTATCCAACCGCTTGGCAAGGTCATTGCGTAACCCGTTTAGGTTAAATCCCGCCTGTGACAGGAATGCGGGTACGCTTCCGTTGTTCTGGTTAAGCAGTGCCAGAATCAAGTGTTCGGGATAAATCTGGTTGTGGTCGCGCCCTACCGCCAGGGATTGCGCATCAGCAAATGCCGCCTGTAGCGGGTTTGTCATTCGGTCAATTCGCATGAACGAAACCTCTTTTACTCGATTTTTTCAGAAGCGCTGCAATAGTGGCACTAATTTGCCTTTTACATTCGCTATGGTACTGACAAGTAAAATAGGGGCGCAGGAAGGGTTTTCAATGATTTAAATCAATAGCGGCATTTATTCTATGCAAAGTGGTTTTGCGGCAAATCTATCTCTTATAATTTTTACAGCTCAGCCAACACTCAGCCTTGTAATTGCCCAAGCTGCCCCAATATTATCGAATGGCTTACACAGAAAAAATAAGCCATCTAGAACTTCAATTCAGTCTTTATCCCGCCATATCAAAGTTGCCATACGACCGGTTTCAGACTCTCTGCGGTAGGAAAAAAACTTTTCAGGTTCTGACATTGTGCAGAGCCCTCCACCGTACACCTCGCCAATCCCCAGCTCTGCCAACTCCGCACGGGTCAGGGCGTAGATATCTGTTAAAAAGTGCAGTGGTTTCTTAGTGTGTGGGCGGAAACAGCTAGCAATTTTTTCTGTGTGTCGACTGCTAATTGCATTTTCAAAGAATGCCTCGAGGACATCGATTCCGGTTTCAAAGGCCCCCGGGCCAATCGCTGGCCCCAACCAAACCATCAACTCCTCAGGATCACACTTCATCGCCCGTACGGTGTTGCGCAATATACCACCGGCCAATCCGCGCCACCCGGCATGGGCTGCTGCTACACGGGTACCACTCTTATCGCATAGTAAAACAGGCAAACAGTCTGCGGTTAACACGGCACAGACAACACCTCTTTTCATGCTAAAGCAGGCATCTGCGGTTCGAACTAAGGCATCATCACTTGCCTCAACTACCTTGTCGCTATGGATCTGCTCCAGCCACTGCGGTTCTGAGGGCAACTCAAGCTCCCCTCTCAACTGTTGGCGATTGGCAGTAACAGCTGACTCCTTGTCCCCCACGTGAGCAGCAAGGTTAAAGGAGGAGAAATGGCCACAACTTTGGCCCCCAGTGCGTAGCGTCGTCGCCGCCCTCACCCCTGCGGGTGCGGGCCAGTCGGGTATCAGGTAGTGGTTACTTGGCATTGAGATATCTTGCTTTGCGAAATTGTCCTTTCGAGAACCGGCGATAGGTGCCCAGGCGAATTTATAACCGGTACTTCAAGGCTCATCAGCGCGCAACTGATCGAGCAGTGCTTGCATGTCAGCAGGCATTGGCGCACACCAATGCATGTCCTGTCCACTGGTGGGATGTACTAGCGCTAATTCAGCCGCATGCAGAGCCTGCCGAGGGAAGCTCTGGAGAGCTTCAACAAGGTCTGCCGAGGCCTCTGGAGGCAACTTTGGGCGGCCTCCGTAGAGTGGATCGCCCACGAGCGGGTGCCTGATATGGGCCATGTGTACCCGAATCTGATGAGTACGACCGGTTTCCAGCTTGCAGCGTAAGAGCGTGTAAGCGCTGTAACGCTCCTGTACACGATAATGAGTGATCGCCTCTTTGCCGCCAAAGTCCAAAACAGCCATCTTGAGACGATTTTGACGATGCCGACCGATGGGCGCATCAACACGACCCGCAGTGGTGATATATCCTTGGACCAAGGCATCATACTGTCGACTCACCGTTCTCTGCTTTAATTGATCCACGAGGTGAGTCTGAGCGGCCAAAGTCTTAGCCACAACCATTAGACCACTGGTGTCCTTATCCAGCCGGTGCACAATACCCGCTCGGGGTATCAGCTCCTGTGCTGGATAATGGTAAAGCAGACCATTGAGCAAAGTGCCATCGGGGTTACCAGCAGCGGGGTGGACTACGAGGCCCGCAGGCTTGTTGACCACCATCAGGCAGTCATCTTCGTACATAATGTCCAGGTTGAGGTCCTGGGCTGTCCAGCTACCCTGGGGTTCCAGCTCTGCACGAAGCTGGATAAGCTCACCGCCAAAGAGCTTGTCCTTGGCCTTAGCTGGGGAGCCGTTCAGGGTAAGCTGGCCGCCTTTGATCCACGATTGAAGGCGCGCGCGCGAAAAATCGGGAATTAATTCGGCTGCAGCCTGGTCTAAGCGTCGACCAGCCATATTGGCAGGGACTTGAATATCTAGTTTTAGGTGTTCAATCATTAATCAATTGCAAATACTTTGGGCAGCTCCGCGACTGTGGTTAAATGTCCGACGCGCCAGGTTAATACTGGTGGGTAGTTTAATAAGGTAGAGTGTAAGAATGATAGAGCGAGGGGCTATGCAGACCTGGAAAATGCTGTGGCTGGCCTTGGTGTCCGCAATATTGGTTGCCTGCGCCAACACAGATGATTCGGAAGTGGGCTTGCCCACCGGTGCTCGCACAGAGCAAGCATACTACGAGATGGCCCAGCGACAGCTGCGAACCAGCCAGTGGGATCTTGCCATCAGAAACCTACGTGCCCTGGAAGATAACTTCCCATTCGGCAACTACGCGGAACAGGCTCAGCTCGAGCTGATCTATGCCTACTACCGCAACTATGAGAACGACGCAGCCATTGCCGCTGCAGACCGCTTTATCCGCCTGCACCCCCAGCATCGCAATGTCGACTATGCCTATTACATGAAGGGGCTATCCTCATTTACCGAGGGCACGGGTCTGTTCGAGCGCTTTATGCCGACTGACTTAACCAGCCGCGATCCAGGCTCGGCGCGGGAGTCATTCGCTTATTTCTCCCAGTTAATGGCTCGCTACCCTGAAAGCCGCTACGCTCCAGACGCGCAAAAGCGCATGATCCACTTGCGTAACCTGCTGGCCCGCTATGAAGTTCACGTGGCCAACTACTACTTTAAGCGCGGCGCCTACCTCGCAGCAGCCAATCGCGGCCGCTACATTGTGGAAAACTTCCAGCAGACACCCGCAATTCCTGATGCCCTGGCCGTTATGGTTCAAGGTTACCATTTGATGGAGATGCAAGATCTTGAGGCTAATGCCCTGGATGTGCTGCGCAATAACTATCCAAAGCACCCCGCTTTTAACGAAGACGGCACCTTCAACTACGACTTTTACAAAGGCCCGAGCGGCCGCAGTCTAGTGCACAGGGTCACCCTGGGCCTGTTTGAAAAATCTGATCCGAGGGGCTTTGACAGCCGGGAGCTCTATAACCCCGAATACAACCGGGACGAAACTCCTCTGCCTCCAGAGCTTCTGTAACTTATCACTTTAAAATAGAAACGGCGCCATTCGGCGCCGTTTCTATTTTCAGGATAGCTAGTCACCCAGCTTCCAGCCATTGGTTATGGGATAACGGCGATCCCTTCCAAATCCGCGCTCAGAAATACGCACCCCGATGGCTGCCTGGCGCCTCTTGTACTCATTGCGCCCCACTAACCTGACCACACGCTCTACATCCTCTCTCTGGAAGCCACGCTGAATGATTTCCTCAGCGCTGTGGTCTTGATCGACATAGAGATTGAGAATTTGATCCAGGGTCTCATAAGGCGGAAGGCTGTCAGAATCCACCTGGTCCGGGGCCAGCTCAGCACTGGGCGGGCGAGTAATGACCGTTTCAGGAATCACTTCAGAAATTGTGTTGCGGTAACGGGCCAGCTCGAATACCAATACTTTGGGAACATCCTTCAGTGCATTGAACCCGCCTACCATATCCCCGTATAAGGTTGCATAACCAACGGCCATCTCACTCTTGTTACCAGTGGTCAGGACCATTGCGCCCTTTTTATTGGAGATGGCCATCAAAAGCACGCCACGAGAGCGGGCCTGCAGGTTCTCCTCAGTGGTATCCCTCTCACTGCCAGCAAATTCTTCAGCAAGAGCCCCCATAAACGAATCAAAGATGGGCTCGATACTAATTTCCCGATAGTGAACCCCCATTCTTTCCGCCTGATCGGCCGCATCGCCTTTACTCAGATCCGAGGTATAGCGAAACGGCATCATTACTGCCTCAACACGCTCTTTGCCCAGCGCATCGACCGCAACTGCCAATGTCAGAGCAGAGTCGATTCCACCCGACAACCCCAGCACAACGCCATTGAAACCATTCTTATTAACGTAGTCGCGCACCCCGAGTACCAGAGCTTGGTACACAGAAGCCAAATCGCCTTGAGGAGAAGCAATTTCCCCTGGGAGTACCGTCAAGTTCTCTCCCTGCAAAGATATGGAAGCTGGCAGCAACTGCTCTCCAAACTCCTCAGCCCTGGCACATACTTCTCCCTCGGCGTCAACAACAATTGAGCCGCCGTCAAAAACCAGCTCGTCCTGACCACCGCACCAGTTCACATAGGCAATGGGGACCCCGGCATTCTTTGCCTGCCTAGAGACCAATTCCAGCCTCTGTTGAGCCTTGCCCCGATGGAAAGGTGATGCATTGATGTTGAGAATCAACTTGGCTCCAGCATCGACTGACTGCTTGATGGGCTCTGGAAACCAAATATCCTCACAAACACTTAGCCCTACCGGAACTCCTTTGATATCTACTACACAAGGGGTTTTACCCGGTTTGAAGTAACGCTTTTCATCAAATACCTGATAGTTAGGCAGCTTCTGTTTGGCATATTCTGCGATTAACTCTCCCTCAACTATGACTCCCGCCATATTGAACATAACGCCATCAAATAACTTGGGGTAACCCACAACAATGGCACAAGGCAGATCTGCAGCTTTAAGCTGATCCAATGCCGTATCAATACGAATCTGCATACTGGGTCGCAACAACAAGTCTTCAGGAGAGTAGCCGCACAGGGTCAGCTCTGGAAAAAGTACCAAATCAGCACCCAGCTCCTGGTGCGCTCGGCGCGCAGCTTCTATCACCTGCTTGGTATTCCCGGGAATATCTCCAACCAGGGAATTGATTTGTGCCAGCACTAACTGCAAAGTAGACATCGTTGAACCTCGGACAAGACAGGCCGCTATTGTAACCCTATCGGGGTAACAACAGCAGCGGCTCACCACTACAAGAATACCGGTCATCTACATTGAGCAGCTCCCAAACATCCCCCTTACAGCATCACGAACTCCTGCGGATTAGCGCAATCTACCGGGTTGCAATAGCCTTGGTTTTACTTGGGGTTTTTTTCTCAGATATTGGCGGGGGCTCGCTAGGTAAGCACTCACAAACGCTGTTCATATACACTACTGCAGCGTACGCCTCTCTGAATATAGGTTGGCTGCTCTTTTTACGCCAGAAAGCCTATCAAACTAATAGCGGCCAGGTCGGTATTATTTTGGGTTGCGACATCCTGGTTTTCTTATTATTGATTGAAGCCAGCGGCGGCCTGAACTCTGGCCTGGGTTACCTGCTGTTAATCAGCTGCTCTATCGGCGCCATTCTGCTAGATCGGCGTCTGAGTGCATTCTTTGCAGCAATGGCCAGCCTGGGGGTAATTACTCTCCAACTTTATCATCTATTATCTGGCTCTGGCTCTAGCCAAGAAATAGTTTCTGCTGGAGGACTTGGCTTACTGATGTTTGTAACAGTAAGCGCAATTCAGTATTTGTCAGAGCGTATACGAAAAGCCAACCTTCGCGCAGACCAGCAGAGCCGGCAAGCTGCACACCTCCATAGACTGGCACAACAAATTATTGAAAGAATGAGCACGGGTGTACTCGTTATGGGTGCATCCAGTAAGCCTGAGTTAATCAACAGGGCCGCCATCCGACTATTGGGAACGCAATTAACTTCTGAAGCCCCCTTAACTCTGAGCTTCACCGTCAAATTCAAGCCTGGCGTCACCAAAATGGAAATACTAGCGTTCTTATTCAAGCGGATAATAACGAAGAGCT
Organism: Microbulbifer sp. VAAF005; assembly: GCF_030012985.1. NCBI lineage: Bacteria > Pseudomonadati > Pseudomonadota > Gammaproteobacteria > Cellvibrionales > Microbulbiferaceae > Microbulbifer > Microbulbifer sp. VAAF005. The sequence goes on from NZ_CP120233.1 coordinate 2,424,062, forward strand.
GCAACTAAACTTTGCTCAGTTGCGCCATAAAAGTGGCAATAGCACACTAATTTTTGTTGAGGACAACAGAAAGCTCACGGAAGCAGCACAAAAGCTGAAGCTTGCATCATTAGGACACTTAACTGCATCTATTGCTCATGAAGTGCGCAACCCACTCTCTGCAATCAATCATGCTGCACAACTCTTGTCTGAATCTAATCAGCTCAAAGATGAGGATAGACACTTAATTGATATTATTTGTCGGCAGAGCAGCCGAGTAAATCAAATTATCGAAAATGTTATGCAATTATCCAGGCGGCGCGCAAATTCACGGGAAGAGCATAACCTGCGTGACTGGCTCCAACAGTTTTTCATTGACTTCGACACAGGTAGTTCCCCAAAAAGTAAAATTGAATTGGTCTTTTCTGAGAAATTTATTCCGGCTAATTTTGACTCTGCTCAATTATCTCAGGTTGTTACCAACCTCACAGACAATGCCCTGCGCCACTCAGAAATAGAAACCGGACAGCGCTATGCAACCATCCATGCCTACTACAATAATGAAAAGGGGCATTCCATATTGGATATTAAGGATAATGGCAGTGGTATCCCTCCTGAGCTGAAAAATCAGGTATTTGAGCCATTTTTTACTACTGATAAGGCAGGAAGTGGCCTCGGATTATATATTGCTCGAGAATTGTGCGAGGCCAACAGAGTCAGTTTGTTTCATTGCCAAAGTGATGACAATCAAAGCTGTTTCCGTCTGGAGTTTGCGCATTCTATGGGTGTGACCTGATCTAAGTCAGGACATTTCTCTGTAACTAAATCATTATTTACTAGAAATTTCTGACATAATCATGTTTCATGCCTTTTGGCATAAAGTGAACAAAACTAGAAAAGAAAGAATAACGATGCGCCCACTGGCACTAGTTGTCGATGATGAACCGGATATTTGTAATCTACTTAGTCTCACCCTTCAAAGGATGGACGTTGATTGCCACACTGCTGCTACTCTCTCAGAGGCTAAAAGCGCTCTCGACCGAAATACCTATAACTTTTGTCTAACTGATTTACGTCTACCTGATGGAGATGGACTACAGCTAGTTGAATATATTCAAGGATGCACAGAAATTGAGCTACCTATCGCTGTTATAACAGCTCACGGGAATATGGATACTGCAATCAAAGCACTCAAACTGGGGGCTTTTGATTTTGTGAGTAAACCGGTAGATCTTGATCGATTACGTAATTTGGCACAGCTCGCTCTGCGTTTGGATAGCAACCAGGCACCACAGCAAAGCAATCCCCAGAAGGATCTCATACTTGGCGAAGCAGATAATATTCATAAACTTCGCCAACAAATCAGTAAGGTCGCGCGTAGTGACGCGCCTGTCTATATCAGTGGTGAGTCAGGTGCGGGTAAAGAGCTTGCTGCCCGCTCTATTCACTTACAAAGTGCCAGAGCTGAACAGCCCTTTATTGCTATTAACTGTGGCGCAATACCCTCTGAACTAATGGAAAGTGAGTTCTTTGGGCACCAAAAGGGAAGTTTTACCGGTGCGCACAAAGATCATAAAGGCCTTCTGCAAAGCGCGGAGGGCGGTACCCTTTTTCTAGATGAAGTAGCAGACCTTCCTCTGGAAATGCAAGTAAAGCTTCTCAGAGCAATTCAAGAAAAATCCATACGACCAATTGGCTCTAACAAAGAAATATCAATAGATACACGTATTCTAAGTGCGACCCACAAGGACTTAAGCGAAGAAGTAATAGGCGGACGTTTCCGAAACGATCTTTATTATCGTATAAATGTTATCGAGATCACTGTCCCCCCTCTTCGTGACAGGGCCGAAGATATCCCTCTCCTAACTGACGTCATTATGCAACGTATAGCCTCTAGCGCAGGGCTTACCCCTCCAGCCTTATCACATGAAGCTATAATTGCTTTGCAAAATTATTCCTTCCCAGGAAATGTCAGACAACTTGAGAACATTCTTGAGAGAGCTTTCACTTTATCTGATCAAAACATAATTCGAGAGGAAGACCTCTTACTTGAATGTAATAATAGGCAAGAAAACTCTTTAGATAAAAAGCAAAGTGTTGCTCTACCTCAGACAGAAAAAGCCGCCAGCACAGAAAACTTCAACGCAAACAAGAGCGATTCACTAGACGAATTCCTACAAAGAATAGAAAAAGAAGTTATTGAAGAAACCTTAGTTAAAACACGATGGAATCGCACTGCTGCAGCCCAAAAGCTTGGCATCAGCTTTCGTTCTCTTAGGTATAGATTAAAAAAACTTGGACTTGAAAATTAGATTCATCGCGGTTAGGACCATCGTACCGTAATTTAATGTAGTTGGAATATGTAATCCAGGTAGTATTCTAGTGCAAATTCAAATCGAAGGAGTTTGCACAATGAAACGCCTTGCTGGATTTACCCTCATAGAATTAATCATTTGCATAATGACTATTGCTGTATTAACAGCTTTAGCCCTACCCTCTTTTAACGACTTTTTTAAACGCTATAAAAATAAAGTTAAACAGAGAGAGCTTTTTGAGCTACTTATACTTATGCGTAACAGAGCACTGAATGAGAAGCGCAATTTCACACTTTGCCCAAAGAAAAGACTAGCTGATGAGTGCTCCGTTGACTGGTCAGATGGAGCTTTATTATTTGCCGACGAAAACGGTAATGGCAAACTGGATCCAGAAGATCAAATCATCAGATATTTAGGTCAAGCTGAAAAGGGAGCTTCTCTTAGCTGGAATGCATTTAATAATAAGGGATTCCTGATTTATAAGCCAACAGGAACCACTCCTTCTCAAAGTGGAAACTTCTCTTTCTGCCCCGAGAGTGGCGAGGCAGAGTATGGATGGATTATCATTCTTAATGCTATTGGAAGACCCTATTATGCAAAAGATAAAGATGGGAATAACATTGTAGAAAATGGTAGTGGAGATGAATTAACCTGTCAGTAAAAGGTTTTAGTTACAAACAGAACTCCAACACAAATCATCCGGATCAGCGAAGGCTCCGTCATCCCCTCTATCCCAAGCGCGAACACCACTAGAGCGGAGCTCAATTACCCCATCACCAGCTTGAGCATTTTTGGGTGTGGCCCGAATGGTGTAGGAAGAATCATCGGCGCTCTCAATGGTCAAATCATACGTTTTATTACTACTATCGAGAGGAGCTTCTGTAGAAAAAATAGAAGGAGATCCAGTATCTGCTCCCCCATCTGCAGCTCCAGTATAAGAACCGTTCTGCGTAAAATGCTGCTCCATTGCTTGCGCCATACTCATTAATGCTCCTTGAGCGTCAGCGCGCTGAGAAGTAACTATATGATTTTGGTATGCGGGCCAAGCCAGTCCAGCAATAATACCAATAATTGCTACCACCACCATTAACTCAATTAAAGTAAATCCACTATAATTTTTCATTTTCATATATTTTCATACCTGGAATGGCCCGGCAAAGCCGGGCGCTATATGTTAACCACATGCCATTAATTTGGTGTAATTTCCTCCCATGAGAGACGACCGGCTCTATCTCCATCACCAAAATCCACCTCTCGCTCATGCACCTCACCATCACTGGTACCGGTATACTGCTTAGTACCCAAGAAGCCTGATTCATTTGGACTACTTTCGGAGAGCATTTCACCTACATAACCATAATCATCTTCATCAATTACACCGTCATTATTTGCATCGAAAACAGAATCCTCCGGAGCCAAGCCAGTCCAAACATCCACCGACATCAACCAACCATAGCCCCCGGCAGCGCAAACTTGTCCTGTAGGGATCAGGGTATTAAAAAATAAAACATAGTTCTGTAGTTCTGGTCGAGTAATAACACGCTCACCTCCATCCTGACTTGCTGTACTACCCTCTTGCAAAGGCATATACCAACCCGATTTATCACTCCAGGTAAACTCTGATCCCGATACAGTCCTCAGAGTTGTAGTACTTCCATCATCCAAGGTAAGAACCTCAGATGTCAGCGTGCGTTCTTCCAAGTTATCTGTATCTAAATTAAATACGTCATTATCAGATACAACGTAAAATCCACCTGGGTCAGTATCACTAGTATCTGAGTCTACTAAGTATTGACCTGTACCGAATGCTACTAATAAATTAGGGGAAGCGCCGGAAGAGTTATCTGTATTTCTTGCAACGAGAGGAGCACCAGTAATTGCTTCCCCTGAAACTGAAAAAAGTGGCGATGGAGAAGTAGTTGACGAAGCAACATCCCAACTTCCTGTCGCTGAGACATCAAATGCCCACATATTTCCTTTTAAGTCTCCAGCATAAATACGGTCTATAGTACCATCCAGGTCGGAGTCGACAATCGCTGGTGTTGACATCCCATTTTTATCATCGGTGTCGGCGGTCCCTGTTGAAATATAGACATGGGAATTACCACTACCATCCTCACCATCCAGATATACGATAAACAGGCCAGCATCACCCGTTGAACTATTATATCCATTTCCAAATATCGCAGCCCATTCACCATTTGACATACGACCAACCTGAGGTCGACTAAAGCTATAACCTAGGTTGCTATTGTCTGAATCTGTAAATTCCCACAAAACGATATTGGCAGCATTCGCCTCGGTAAAATCTGAGGGGTTAGTGATGTTCAGTGCATAATACCCTTTACCGCCGCCACCTAAGCCGCCCACAAGGACTGTTTCCCAGCTTCCATCAATATATGCGTCGGAAGTTGTAGGAGTCCCATCAACATAATATTTATGGGTATAGTACTGAGAACTTAATGCATGTAAGCCTTCATCCGCACTAGTGCTTAATAAGGCAGCAGGGGAATACGCAATTAATTCTTTACCTGCGTCAGTTCCACTTACATTCGCATTAAAACCATGTAAAAAGCCATCATTCGCCCCCACATAAACAACTGGTGTACGGCTACTGTTAGAACTAACAAAGCTATCATAGGTGGAAGCTTCACTGAATTCAGCTTCGTCCCAAGAAGAACTGGGTGCACCCACATATACCGGAGTCGAACTTACAATATCACCAAGGCGGCTTTCTCGAACGCGGAAATCACCTGTCCCAGTTCCTTCGTCAGTTTGATCCCCCCTAAGATAGTCAATACGATCTGAGGCACCACCATCATCGACCCCCGCGTTGGATTGGATATCAAGATTTAGATCGTCAGCATGATCTGTTCCCGAAGTACCCAGCCCAGACGCAGTGAAAGCTACTCCAACACCACCACTGTAGGAGAGCATCACTCTATTACTGGTGCTAATAGAAGCTAGCTCCGTGCTAGCCTGCCATGAGGAAGTAGAAGCAATATTTCCTTCATCATCGAGTGCCCAAACCTCTAGATCTCCCGACCAGGCGCTGCTATCAAAACTTGCAGAAAATATTGCTGAATTAGCTTCCAGTGAAGAAGTATTAAACGATACTGAACTTGAGCTACCAACAATAGACTGCACATTATTAATAATAGTATTAAAAGTGGTTTGGAGTTGATCAGCATTACTTGCCGTATACACACCACCGCCGCCTAATTCTCCAGCATTTTTCATCAGGTCAGTATCTGATAAACCATCTTCAGCAAAACCAATGATGTAACTGGTAATATTATTAACGACCTCTTCACCATCTGTTTTTGTTAAATCCGGGCGCAAGTCAATATCGTACAGGGCCTTAACAACATCATCCATTTCATCATCGGTGCAACCTCCGGTATTTGAGGAACAACTACCGTCATCGTAGCCCTGCAAATGACTGCTTATACTATCATCCCGAGTTGGTTCCCCATCTGTTAGGGCCACCATAAAGCTATTTTGACAGTAGTATTGGATAGCACCTCCATCAACTGTATCATCCGGTTCACTAACACCATTCCAATCCAAAATAGTGCTAGTACTGCCTCCTGAAGTCTCTCCCGCGAAAATTTCCTCCCCAGCTACCTCTTCTTCACTACCATCTGCATCGGTATAGGTAAGGTTATTTTCTTCATAGCCAGTAATAAAATACCGACCTACACCAGCAAAGCTCTCTGCGAGCGGGGTATTTCCACTTGCATCAATATCTTCAATAATATCGAGGATGCTGTCACGATTATCATCCGTGAGACTCTCCAGCCCGAAGAGTAATCTAGCTCCATTCCTACTGTTAAATTGCATCAAACCAACGCGCACATCATCCAGCCCAGTTACCAACTCTTGGGCAGCACTGATCATGATATCGGTTCGGCGTATATCTACTTTGGAACGAGCCGCATCACCATCATCATCCGTGAACTCATCCGCCTCGTAGCCACCACTGCTATTTTCCTTGGAAAAAAACCAGTTCAGGAAATGCCCAGTAACACTCTCCCTATAATTACTCGAATCTTCACCTGTAGAATAATAACTGCTGCCAGAGTCGTCTGCAGCATAGAGCCAAGCCGTATAATCCTCATCTTCATCAAAACAGTTATTACTGCTATTCCAAGTAAACCAGCTAGTATCATCATTGTTATCAGTATCAACTAATTTGATAGTTACACTACCGTCTGAGCTGTCGACCCGATATTCCACCTCATCATAAGTGCCCGTATAACTACAGGTGCCGCCACCACCATGGCCATGACCACCGCCACCGCAAGAATCTGTATAGGTATATTGCATAGACATTGGGCTGCTGCAGCTAGACCCTGCTGCATCAGAAGTATCATATCCATCCGCAGGCAAAACCATTGCTTCCATTGATCCTGAAGAGTCCAATACAAACATCAAATTAGGTTCTGCAGAGCCGCGAGAATAAAGAGGAACGTCGGACAATTCTCCCGGAGCAGAGAAAGTCTCGTTACTAACACAAACCAGAAGCAGCGCAGCGGTGATTGGTTTTAGTGGAAAGCGGACTATATTTAACGGTGAAAAATTCATTTTTTACTCTTTTATATTTCTTTACCATAGAGAGTGATAATGATTCTCTCAGTACCACCAATCCCTACTCCACGAGAAACAATTTTAAATACCTGAACATCTGTGCTGTCACTCTGAGTGGAACCCGCACTAAGATCTACATTTGTGACATCGGTATCATCTTCGGTAAGCCCTGCCAACTCGATATACATACGGCCAGTTAGCGGCGTACCATCAGCCCCTTCCATTGATACCGTTTGCTCTACTGAATTGGTATCACTCCAAGTAGCGTCATCAAATAAATCTTCCGGCCCATCACCTGCAGTACGCCGCCACCCCGTTGTTCCAAAGTCATTTAGGTCTGTCAATGTCTCAATATAATCTTCACCTTGGCGTGCAACAGACTCTGCCACCTCGAGAGCTACTTTGGCATCACGGGAAGCAAAGGTCATACGCTCACTCATCAAAACCCCCTAGCTCCTGAAATACCAATCAGAGTTAGTATCAATAAAATTATCAGGCTAACCATTAACACAGCGCCATTTTGCGACCTGATTACCCTCATTACATATCACCTCGATTGCGTACTTTTACCGTTGCAACGTATAGCTTTCTAATTCGCCCATCCGTATATTCAGTTTCACTACCATCAAGTCGGCTAATAGTTTGACTATTAACACTTGCATCGCTATCACTAGCTACCAATAACTCCAATTTAATAGCAATAACTTCTGACATTTCATCAGCATCCGAACTAGCACTTTGCCAGGTATCAACTATTCCACTATCCGTTGTATCTCGACCATATGAAACCTGCATATCTTCTATACCGGGTACTAATTCTTCTACGGAATCATTCTCATCGCTAACAAATAAAGAATTGGTCCCAGCCGTATTTTCAGCAATAAAGTAGGTTTTTTGATATGGCAAAAAGATAGCTGAGTCAGCTCCATAGGTTTCCTGAAGAGTATCACTCAGGTTTTGAACCCAATCGCTGTCGATATTACCGTCTTCATGCTCCAAAGTTCGGTCGCCATCACCGATATCCCCATCAATATCCGTTATGGTAAATATGTCACCGTTAATACAGGTTGAAACTAAGACAATATCCCCAGCTTCTACAGGGCAATTGGAACTTACAATCAAATCGCTACCACTTGGGTCTAGCATACGCCCAGAGCCACCGCAGGCATTGACAACTCCCCCAAGAATTAATACATCACTACCATCCAGCACATTCGTTGAGCCAATTGTTTGACTACTTGCATTATCAATCCCTTGAATTCCGCCAGAACCAATCGAGGTTAAGAAAGCATCAGTAGTATCTAGCCTATTCTCAATACTGTCTTGATCTGGTGTACAACCCCAATAGTCAGCAAGGCGTATTTCCTTACTCAAAAGATCTATTGCGAATCGACCGCTCTCCTGCACTCGTGAGAATCCATCCTGCATACGATAAGTATCGTTATTACTTTGAAATATCTGTAAAACACCAAGTAAAAGCAGGGAGCCTAATAAAATTCCTATCATTAACTCAATTAATGATAGCCCTCTTTGATTACTAAAAGCTCGCATTATTAAAGCTCCACTATCATCTCAAATGTGGCATCATCCAAACCACCATCTAATTCCCCGTAATTTTCTCCTGTGTGCTGCTCACTCCAAGAAATGGTTACTGTCACTTCACCCGAATCATGAGCAATTGTTCCTGTGGCTGCAGGTAAATTTGAGGACAGGATCAGTTCCCATTCATACAAATCCAACTCAGCTAATTCACTTACTGAACATGCACTGCTACAGTCTGGGGTCGAGCTGCTACCACTATCACCCGAACTGCCATCACCCGAACTGCCATCATCACCGGAGTCACCATCTCCAGAATCTGAACCACCAACAGAACCATTATATTCTCCATCGATAGTCCCAGTAGGATTCGCTCTCATACGCTCGATAATTTCCTGTGCCGCTAGCGCAGCCATATACCGATGATGAGCCCCATTACCATTTTTCAAACTCATCACTTGCGTTGCGGCCAGCCCTAATAGCCCGACTGCCAGAACCAATACCGATACAAGCACTTCGATTAAGGTTGCCCCTTTTTGCTTGAGCATTTAACTTTTTCTCCTCTAACACACCCCTACTATGGGCAGTTTATACCTGTATTCAATCGTAAAGCCCCAGAGACAAGAAGTTGCAGCTGACGGCCATAATCACCTGCTCGGTTATCACATAAGTCTAATGTCAAAGTGGTTCCGAGACTGATTTCGCCATGAGCATTAAAGCTAAATTCCAAGTCTGTCACAGCAGCTCCTGCAACATCAGCAACTATACTAATATCCTCATGTTCGACTCTTAATATTCTTAATTCTTCACCATCCGCATAAGCATCATTTCCATCATCATCCACCCAAATAATTACGCCATTTTCTATATCATCATTGATAGACGTGATCTCTACACCGCCCCCTCGACGCACAGCTTCTGATCGTGCGTATTGAAGAGTTCCATTCAAGTCATTAGTCATGGCTACCAGGCGGTTGTGCTCAATTAACGCATTAAAGGAAGGAAGTCCGATAGCCACGACTATCCCTAAAACAGTAACAGTGGCCATTAACTCTATTAGGGTTACCCCTTTGATACATTTAAAATTTTTCATTAATCCATGCCTTAAAGAACCCAAAAATACTGAGCGATATTTCTACATCATAAGAAGAGTAAATCTATTGCTCTCTGAAGTATGCAATCAGACGGTATAAAATTCACACAAAAAAAACGATCTGTTTCACCGTTCACAAACAATGTGAACGCAAAGTGAAAACTCAGTTCTCGGGCTCGCTCTATCTGTGTATATATACCAGTTTATGGAAAGTAGGTAAGCGATGGGGTCGAGGGTTTTGCAGCTTGCCGACAAACGGCTTGGAGGGGGCGATAAGTGGGCCAGTCAGCTAGCCAAAAGGAAATAGAGCTGCTGATTAACGCAGCTCTTTAGGCAGGGAGAAACGTATATTCTCAGCCCTTCCATCCATTTCTTCAGGAAGGCTTGCACCAAGTTGTTGCAGTCGATTAATCACTCCTTGTACCAGGACTTCCGGTGCTGACGCTCCCGCTGTGATCCCTATGGCCGTCTTATCCTGAAGCCAATCCGCATCGATATCATCTGCACCATCGATCAATTTGGCAGCAGCACCACAGCGTTCAGCGAGTTCACGCAGGCGATTAGAGTTAGAACTATTCGGGCTACCAACAACAAGGACCAGGTCACTTTCCAGAGCCAGCTGCTTTACAGCATCCTGGCGATTCTGGGTCGCGTAACAGATATCATCTTTTCGCGGCCCACGGATTTCAGGGAAACGCACTCTCAGGGCATCAATTACTCGAGCGGTATCATCCATGGATAGTGTTGTCTGGGTAACATAGGCGAGATTACTCTCGTCTTTAACAGTTAACTTCGCAACATCCTCTTCGTCTTCAACCAGGTAAATGGCACCGCCAGCAGAGTTGTCATACTGCCCCATTGTGCCCTCCACTTCCGGGTGCCCGGCGTGGCCGATAAGTATGCACTCAGCACCGTCGGTGCTGAACTTACTCACTTCAATATGCACCTTGGTAACCAGCGGGCAAGTAGCATCGAATACACGCAGGCCGCGCTCTCCAGCTTCGCGCTGCACAGCTTTTGAAACACCGTGAGCACTGAAGATAACGATAACATCATCGGGCACTTCATCGAGTTCATCGACAAAGACCGCACCGCGCTCTTTCAGACTTTCCACCACAAATTTATTGTGCACCACTTCATGGCGGACATAGATCGGCGCACCAAATACATCCAGGGCGCGATTCACAATATCAATTGCCCGATCAACACCGGCACAAAAGCCCCGGGGGTTAGCCATTCGGATTTGCATATCTACTTCAGCACCCTACTTGCTACAAAGGGGGAGCCCCGACCCTATTGGATCGAGTCCACCGCAATAATTTTCACATGGAAATTTAAGGTTTGACCGGCCAATGGATGGTTAAAGTCGACGGTAACATCGTCCTCACCAATCTCACTGATTACTCCGGGGAGTTCGCCGCTGCCGTTGTCAAAAGAGACTACCAACCCGCGCTCCAGCTCCATATCGGGAGAAAAGGTATCCCGGCGCACCTTTTGCAGGTTTTCCGGGTTGCGCTGACCAAATCCTATCTCCGGCGGTATCTCGATCTCGGCTTCATCCCCCGCTTTTAAACCAAAAAGCGCTTTTTCAAAGCCCGGCAGCAAACTGCCATCGCCAACACTGAAAGAGGCTGGGTCACCTTTGAAGGTTGAATCCACCTCAGTGCCATCGTCCAATTTCAGGCTAAAGTGCAGTGTCACCCGGCAGTGTTCACCGATAACGGCATTACTCATAGTTCGTTAGACTTCCACGTTATTTTTTGCTTTGCCACTTTCTTTTTCTGCAAAAAAAAGTAGCTCAATAACCAGCATTGCAGCGCCGATACTAATTCCCATATCCGCAACATTGAATACCGGGAAGTGCCAGTTGCCGTAATAGACCGAAATAAAATCCCTTACGTAACCCAGCAGCACTCGATCCCAAAGGTTGCCCAAGGCCCCCCCAGAATTAGTGCCAGGGCACAGGGTTCCCAGCGCTTTGTTGCCGGCAAGCGCCATAGCCAAACACTGACAACAACGCTAAATACAAAGGCAATAATTCCGAAAAACCACCGCTGCCACCCCCAGCATCAGACAGAAAGCTAAAGGCAGCACCGTAGTTTTCCGCATAAGTAAATTGCAGCAAGCCGGGAATAATTTGCATTGATGGGCCGTGCATAAACATATCCACGGCCCAGACTTTGCTGGCGATATCGAGGACAACCACCACCAGCGCCAGCCAGTACCAGCGCCATGGATGCCCCCAAACAGGGTTGGAACTAGGCATAGTGCCTCACTTCTCCTTCACCAGAAACGTTTTCCACGCAGCGCTCACAAATGTCTGGATACTCTGCTGATACACCCACATCGGCACGGTAATGCCAACAGCGCGCACACTTGGGGTGATCCACTTTGCTTACGCTGACTTTCAATCCTTCCAGCTCTGTGGACTCTGCACCGGCAGCATCGCTGAGTGGCTGTACAGAAGTGGAGGAGCAAATCAAAACAAAGCGCAACTCGTCTTCGAGCTCCAAGAGCTTTTCACGCAGGTCATCCTCGGCGAACAGAGTCACCGCCGCTTGCAGGGAGCCGCCAATAGCACCAGCTCCACGCTGCTCTTCAAGCACTTTGTTTACCGCAGTTTTTACTTCGGCGATGGCGGCCCAATAGTCCGCACCTTTAACCGAGTCTGCGGGCAGCTTCGGCAGCGAATACCATTCTTCAATAAAGATGCTGTCCGCTTTGGCACCGGGAATAAACTGCCACAGCTCTTCTGCGGTAAAGCTCAGGATAGGCGCAATCCAGCGAACAAATGCCTGCACAATATGATAGAGGGCAGTTTGCGCTGAGCGGCGTGCAGTACTGTCCTCTTTGGTGGTGTACTGGCGATCTTTGATGATATCCAGGTAGAAGCCACCCATTTCCACGACGCAGAAGTTATGTAACTTCTGATAGATCTGGTGGAACTGGTAGTTATCGTAAGCCGCGATAATTTCATCCTGTAGACGCGCAGCCTTATCCAGCGCCCAGCGATCCAGCGCCAGAAGTTCACTCTCCGGCAACAAATCTTTTTCTGGGTCAAACCCAGCCAGATTGGACAGGAAGAAACGAGCCGTATTGCGCAAGCGACGGTAAGAGTCCGCTGTGCGTTTCAGGATCTCATCGGAAACCGCCATTTCACCACTGAAGTCTGTGGCGGAAACCCAAAGGCGCAATACATCTGCACCCAACTTATTGATTACATCCAGTGGAGCAACGGTATTGCCGATGGACTTGGACATTTTCCGTCCCTGTGCATCTACCGTGAAACCATGGGTCAACACTTGCTTATAAGGGGCACAATCGTTGATAGCGATGGAGGTCTTCAGTGAAGACTGGAACCAGCCTCGGTGCTGATCAGAGCCCTCAAGGTACAGATCTGCCGGGAAACGCAGGCCGTTGCGGCGCTCCAGTACGGCGTAGTGAGTCACACCTGAATCGAACCAGACATCCAGGGTGTCGGTCACCTTTTGATATTGGTCTGCCTCATCTCCCAGGAGTTCCTGCGGGTCCAGGTCAAACCAAACATCCATACCCTCGGCGTCGACCTTTTCAGCCACTTTGTCCATCAAAGCGGGAGTGTCCGGGTGGATTTCATGGGTCTCTTTGTGAACAAACAAAGCGATGGGCACGCCCCAGGTGCGCTGGCGGGAAATACACCAATCCGGACTGCCATCGAGCATGGCATCGATACGAGCCTTGCCCCAACCGGGGATCCACTGAACTTCATCCGCTGCCTTCTGTGCATTCTCCAGAAGGTCATTCTGCTGCATGCTCACAAACCACTGCGGAGTCGCACGGTAAATAAGCGGCGTCTTGGTGCGCCAGCAGTGGGGGTAACTGTGCTCCATCTTACCCTGGTGCAGAAGTACTCCGCGCTCCTGTAACAGGGCCACAATTTTGTCGTCCACCTTGTAGACGTGCTCACCGGCAAACAGCGGTACCATATCGCGGTATACGCCATTGTCATCGATATAGTTCAGGGTATCGATGCCGTAGCGCTTGCCCACTTGGAAGTCATCGGGACCATGGTCCGGCGCAGTGTGTACACAGCCTGTACCTGCATCAGTGGTGACATGGTCGCCGAGGATCATCGGCAATTGCTTCTCGTAGAAAGGATGGTCTAGCTTCAGGTGCTCCAAGGCGGCACCGCGAATACGGCCTACCACTTCACCTTCGAGCCCCGCCTTCTCCAATACGGCATCCTTGAGAGCTTCGGCAACGAGCAATCGGCGCTCAGCCGTTTGCACCACAACATATTCCAGCTCAGCATTGACAGAAACCGCTTGGCTGGAAGGAAGCGTCCAGGGGGTTGTGGTCCAGATAACAACGGATAAGGGGCCTTCACCCGCGTGTCCACCTGCCGCATCGGCGATAGCCAGGGATGTCTCTTCCGTCGCCGGATAGCAAACGTAAATGGAGTAGGAGGTTTTATCCTGATACTCCACTTCCGCTTCCGCCAGGGCTGATCCGCCCACAACGCTCCAGTACACAGGCTTGAAACCCCGTGCCAAATGGCCATTTTTGACCACTCGCCCAAGCGCTCGGATGATATCGCCTTCAAATTGGAAATCCATGGTGCGGTAGGGGTTGTCCCACTCACCGAACACCCCCAGGCGAATAAAGTCTTTCTTCTGTCCGTCCACCTGCTTGGCTGCGTACTCGCGGCACTTCTGGCGGAAAGTTTTGTGATCCACCTTTGCGCCAGCCTTGCCAATCTTTTTCTCGACGCGGTGCTCAATCGGCAGGCCGTGGCAGTCCCAGCCAGGCACATAGGGAGCGTCAAAACCGCTCAGGGTTTTCGACTTGATAATAATATCTTTGAGAATCTTGTTGACCGAGTGACCTATGTGAATATCCCCGTTGGCATAGGGAGGACCGTCGTGCAGGATAAACTGCTCGCGCCCCGCCCGCGCTTCGCGGATTTTTTCGTAGAGCTTGGTTTCCTGCCACTTCTTTAAAATAGCCGGCTCGCGCTGGGGCAGATTGCCGCGCATAGGAAAGTCGGTCTCAGGCAGGTTTAAGGTCACTTTATAATCAGTCATTGGATGTCTACTTCAGCTCTAGTAGAGAATAATTCATCGTCTATACACCGGTTAGTGCCCCTTGGGGTTTTGCACAAACCAGTCTTTAGCATCGTCAATATCCTGAGCGATGCGGGCTTTGAGGATTTCCAGGGAGGCAAACTTCTCTTCATTGCGAAGTTTGTGGCAAAACTCTACTGCTAGTTCTTTCCCGTAGAGGTTGCCATCAAAATCAAACAAGTTGACTTCTAGTAGTGGCCGGGCGCCCTCTCCCTCAACTGTCGGGCGAAACCCCACATTGGCAACACCGTCAATTTCCGGCCGCCCAGGTGCGAGTTCACTTCCATTCGCGGCTTTGGTGCGAACGGTGTAAACGCCAACCAGCGGGGAGCGGTAGCGGTGCAAACGCACATTGGCTGTGGGAGCACCCAGTTGCCGGCCCAAGGCGCGGCCGGGGGCAACCCGTCCGGTAATACTGTAAGGGCGCCCGAGTAAGGCCTCGGCCAACTCAAATTCGCCCCGCTGCAAGGCTTCGCGGATGCGGGTGCTGCTCACCCGGGCTCCGCGAATCTCAAGCGTAGCTGTGTCTTCCACCGTGAATCCATTTTCGGCCCCGGCGCCCTGGAGGAATTGATAATCGCCACTGCGATCACAGCCGAAGCGGAAATCGTCTCCCACCACCAAATGGCGGATTCCAAGGCCGTCCACCAAGATACGGCGCACAAAAGCATTGGCACTCAGGTTGCGCAGTTTCTCGTTAAACTGCAGGCACAGCACCCGGTCGGCACCAGCATCAAATAGCGCCAATACCTTCTCTTTAAAGCGCATCAGACGCGCAGGCGCCCTTTCCCCAGAGAAGAACTCATGTGGCTGGGGCTCAAAGATAATCGCCACCGAGGGCAGATTGTGCTCCTGCGCGCGCTGCTTGAGCTGCGCAATAATCGCCTGGTGACCGAGGTGTACACCGTCGAACGAGCCGATTGTCGCCACGCTTCCCCGGTGGCGGGGGCGCAGGTTGTGCAACCCGCGAATTAGTTCGCGCTCCTGGGCCAAAGCGATTTTCCCATCCTCATAAAATCGAGCCGCACAGTATAGCGGATTCCCACTGGGCGGCCAGAGGCCATATTTATCCAGATATGCCCACTTAAAAAACTAACTTGTGGCGCGGAAGTGGCGGGGGCGCAATCCTGAAACCAGTAAAACGGACAGATAGGTCGCTCCCCCCGCAGCTACGATCAGCCCCATACGCCAGGCGCGGTCATACCAGGCCCATTCACTCCACTGTGACCACAGGTGCAGGGCCCCGAGCAAAATCGCAACCATCGCCAAATTCGCCAGAAGCAACCTTACCAGGTAAGTGCCCCACCCAGCCTCAGGTTTATAGACATCATCTCGACGCAGGCCTTTATAGAGGAGCCAGGCGTTAATAGCGGCCTGACAAGCCGTAGCCAGTGCCAGGCCCATATGACCGAGTTTGAAGTAGTAGTTAAGCGGTATCACAAACAGCAGGCTCAACACCATTTTGGCCGAGATAGCAATTAAGCCAAAGCGCACTGGGGTATAGGTATCCTGGCGAGCAAAATAGCCCGGCGCCAGCACTTTAATCAGCATAAACGCCAGCAGCCCCATGGCATAAGCACGCAGGGACCAGGCGGCCATTTGCATATCGCGCGGCTGCATCTGCCCATACTGAAAAAGGGTTGTCAGGAGCGGCTCAGCCAGTACCACCAAGGCTACAGAAGCGGGCAGGGAAATTAGCGTGACACTGCGCAAAGCCCAGTCGAGGGTATGACGGAACCGGCGGGGGTCTCCGTCAGTGTGCTGCCGCGACAAGCTCGGCAGAATCACCGTCGCCACCGCAACCCCAAACACCCCCAGGGGCAGCTCGGTGAGCCGGTCGGAAAAATAGAGCCAGGAAACACTGCCGCTGGGCAGGAATGAAGCCAGCAGAGTGTCCATCACCAGGCTGATCTGGGTCACTGACACCCCAAAAATCGCCGGCGCCATCAAGCGCAAAATTTTACGCACTCCTTTATGCTGCCAATCCCACTTAGGGCTAGGCAGCAAACCTTCACGAGCGAGAAAAGGCAGTTGAAACAGCAGCTGCACCACCCCCGCAACAAAAACGCCCCAAGCCAGCGCCATAATTTGCGGATCAAACCAATTGGTAGCAACAGTCGCCGCAGCAATCAAAACCAGGTTGAGCATCACCGGGGTTAGCGCCGGAATCGCAAAACGGTCGAAAGTATTGAGTATCGCCCCGGTAAATCCCGCCAGGGAAATCAGCATTAAATAGGGAAAAGTGATCTGCAACATATCGGTAGCGAGATCGAACTTCTCACGCTCACTGCCGTCCCACCACCAACCAAAAGCAAAAATACCCGTAACTAGTGGAGCGCAGAGAACACCAAACAGAGTAACCAACAACAGTACGCCGCCAAGGGCACCCGCAACCCGGTCATTTAACTCTCGCGCAGCCGCCTTACCGCCCTTTTGGCGATATTCGGCCAGTACCGGCACAAAGGCCTGGGCAAATGCGCCTTCGGCAAATAAGCGGCGGAAAAAGTTGGGAATCTTGAATGCGACAAAAAAGGCATCGGCAGCATCGCCCGCACCGGCAAAGCGGGCCAGCGCCACGTCGCGAACCAGCCCGGCCACTCGCGACAGCATAGTGGCAGCACCGACAACGGAACTGCCCCGCAGCAATCTGGAAGCACCAGATTTTTCGACTGCCTGTTCCTGAGCTGGGGATGACTGCGACAAAACTCGGACTCCTGGCGAAAGTTGAAACTTGTTGGCCGGCAAGTCTACCCCAAAACCTGGGGATATATGGGCTCCTCTACAGAGCTGAGGCCCTGCGACTGCGGGACCGCGAGCCTATACTAAGAGCGAGCTAGTCGCGCCACCCAAGGAGCTGGTGGTGCGGGGAGAGAAGGGATGACCATTAGTGCTTTGATTATTGCCCTGGTTCTGGCAATTGTGCGGTACATAGCAGCTGTTGATGGCCCCAGCCCCGTCTGTCCATCCACCCCCTGCTATAACTGCGGCCGCCCAGCCCCTTCCAGCTTCTGAGCTGGGTTTCGGAGCGAGCGCCATATTTCGCCACAATTGAGCCGCAGTTGGTCATAGCTGCGCCACGCCAGTGCCTCCTTGGAGCTTTTTAATAACACTCAAACGGGCCACAACAGAACAGGCCCAAACGAGTAAGAAAAGCCGCTAAGGAGCAGAACAATGAAAAAAGTAGTGATGGCCGTCGCCCTGGGTTCTCTGATTGCCACCGGAGCCCACGCTAAGGAACAAAACGAATCCAATTTGACTCCGGCCAAGCAGGCCTCAGTCTTTACCGGCTCTGCAATTGCCGGTGCAGCATTGGGTGGGCCCGTAGGCTTTATCGCCGGAGCACTCGGTGGAGCCTGGCTCGGAGAGCAGATCAAGCAAGCAGACGAGGCAGATATGCTGGCAACACAACTGACAGAGAGCCGTGCAGAGCTCAGCAACCTGGCACAGCAATTGGATGCGGCTCAACTGTCCGCGAACGACGCCAGCCAACTGGCCCTGGATTCACTGCAATTCCAAATGCTGTTTACCACTGGGGAGGACGAGCTTCAGGAGGGCCAAATGCACCAGCTGAGTGCCATGGCTGACTTCCTAAAGCGCCACCCCCACCTGCAAATTCACCTGGAGGGGCACGCAGATCCTCGCGGCAGTGACGGCTACAACAATGTACTGTCCGATCAACGCGCCCTGAGTGTGGAAGAGGCTTTGGTATCGCTGGGAGTTGATGCCTCAAGAATCAGCCGCAGCGCACTCGGCTCCACCTACTCCCAGGCAACCCGAGGCGATGTAGACGCCTACGCCATGGAGCGCCGCGTCGACATCCGCTTCTCCCTTCCGGAGTCCATGGCGGGAAACTTCTGAGTCTGAGTGAAAGGGGCACTGCGGACAACAAATCCGCATACCCCCTCGTCTTCAAGCCGCACTACATAAGCGTGAGTGGATCGCAAATCCACTCACGCAACTCCAAGCTGATAGAAACCCTGTTGTATTTGCGGGCGCCTTGCGCCCGCCTTTTTGCCTAACCCCTGCAACTTCGTGCATGATTCTCCGCCAGAAAGGAATTAAGTCGGGATTTGTCATGAGTGCAACCATCGCCATTGTCGAAGATGAACGCGCTATCGCAGAAAACTACCGCGATGCTCTGCGCCGCCACGGTTACCGGGTCGATTTATACAGTGCCAGAATTGAGGCCATGGATGCTTTTCGCCAGCGGCTGCCAGACCTGGCCGTGATCGATGTTGGCCTGGGCAGCGAGGTGGAGGGCGGTTTTGAGCTCTGCCGGGAATTGCGCGCTATGGCACCGAGCCTGCCAATATTATTTCTCACCGCCAGGGACTCAGAGCTGGATATTATTTCCGGGCTGCGCCTGGGGGCTGATGATTACCTCACCAAGGATATCTCCCTACCCCATATGCAGGCGCGAATTAACGCCCTACTGCGCCGCGTTAGCGTGCTGCGAGATCAAAACGATGAAGGCGAGAGCTTAACTCAGGGAAAGCTATGGCTGGATATTTCCAGGCTCCATTGCCACTGGGATGAGCAACCCGTGGACCTGACCGTGACCGAATTCTGGATTGTCCACGCCCTGGCAAAAAGGCCCGGCCACGTTAAATCCCGCAGCCAACTAATGGAAGCAGCCCGCGTGGTGCTGGATGACAACACCATCACCTCTCACGTCAAAAGAATCAGACGAAAATTCCAGGCGCTGGACACAGAATTTAATGCCATAGGAACCGCCTACGGCATGGGGTATCGCTGGCAGCTGTAAACCGCCATCAGGCGAACAATTTCAAAAATTTAAGTATGAACCTACGTCGCCAACTCTTGCTCGTCAGCCTTGTCGCACTCACCCTGCCCTGGGCCGGCTGCCAGTACCTCCGCCAGGTGGACGCCGCCCTAGCGCAAGGCCAGATCCAGGCAATCGAGGCAACTGCGGCGGCAATTGCCGCGCGCTTGGCCAGTGCCCCCCAGCTTATCGCCCCGGATCCTCAGCGCCTTTCGCGCCCACCAGGCGCTCAGCTCTACCTGAATCCCCTATCTCAAGCTCCGAGAGTCGACGGCTATGGCGATGAGTGGCGAGCACAGCAACTGGAGCCCCGAGCCCTTGAGGACGGGCAGCTATCCCCTATGGCCCAGGTGACGCTGGGGCAACTGGATAAGCAAGTCTACCTGCTTCTCACTGTTTCGGACTCAACTCCCGCCTACCGGGACCCCCGCACAGGCCTGATCGCTGGTGGTGACACCGTAGAGCTGTTTACCGCTGACCGGCACTACATCCTGCCCGTCGCCAGCCAGGGGACCGCCAACGCCTTGTGGCACAACCCGAGAGAGGGCCGCTACGAGCGCGAGCTGCGCTTAAGGGGCCGCTGGACAACTTCTGGTGCCGGTTACCAATTGGAGCTGGCTCTGCCACAAGCCCTAACCGGTGGAGCCCTCTCTATCCGTATTCACGACAGGGCAAACAGCAGTGGCTCCTCACCGACTCGCAGCGCCAGCACACTTCCGGCAGATGGTCACCCAGGACGCTTGGTAAGCCCTCTGCCAGACCTTCAAAGAGAACTCGACCACTTTGCGCGCCCTGGACTGCGCCTCGCAGTAGTGGACAGCGAGGGGTTTCTTCTTGCCAGCAACGGACAACTACAGCTGGCAGATTCCGAGAGCAATTCGTGGCTGAGAGACTGGGCTTATCGCAAATTGCTTTCCAGAGAGGATTTGCCACAGCTGCCGGAAAATAGCTTGCCTCTTCCAACGCCTGACAGCCGTGGCACCCGGGAGCAATGGTATTCAGGACCGCTGCAATCCCGAATTGGTGCGGTGAGTGTGCCCGTTATCACCCGGGTCGACGAAGTGGTTGAACGGCCACTTCTGGGGCAGGTACTCGTCCTGCAATCTGGCGAAGCGATGCAATCAGTCACCGAGGGAGCAGCCCACCGGTTGTGGTTGATCAGCTGCGCCGCGGCCGCAACCGCCCTGCTCTTCCTCTTGGGCTACGCCAGCTGGCTTTCCTGGCGCGTGCGCAAACTACACCAGGCTGCCCGCAACGCAGTAGATTCCAGCGGCAAACTGCGCGGCAACTTTCCCCATTCAAAGGCTGGCGATGAACTGGGAGACCTAAACCGGGCCTTCGCCAGCCTGCTCGCAGAACTGGACCAATATCACCAGTACCTGCGCACTCTCGCCAGTAAGTTGTCACACGAGCTACGCACACCGCTGGCAGTGGTTCGCTCATCCCTGGACAACCTCGCCGCCGGGGAGCTCGACGACCACAGCCGCCGCTATGCAGGGCGGGCTATGGATGGCAGTGCAAGGCTGTCGGGGATTCTCAACAGTCTCTCCGCAGCCAGCAATCTTGAAACCAGTATCCACCAAGCGGAGCGGGAGCCTTTCGACCTGGCAGACCTGCTTGAAGTCATGACACAGTGCTATGGCGATGCTCACAGCGAACACCGATTTACTCTGAACAAACCCACTGGGGAGCTAGCCTGCCACGGCGCACCGGAGTTATTGGCTCAATTGCTGGACAAACTGGTGGATAACGCATGTAGCTTCGCTCCCGAAGGCAGTGAAATTTGCCTGTCAGTGGCAACAAACAGAGATACCTACTTGATCACAGTGGGCAATGACGGCCCTCTGCTCCCGGAAGGTTACGCTCACAAGCTGTTCGACTCTCTCGTTTCTGTGCGCAACCAGGGCGATAATGCCGGCCACCTGGGGCTGGGACTGCATATCGCAAAACTGATCGCAGACTTCCACGGTGGCTCCTTAAAAGCCCGAAACCGCAGCGACGGCAGCGGTGTAGAGTTCAGCCTGGAGTTGCCGACCGGGTAACCGCCGTTGTGGATTGACAACATATCTGCACCGAGACGCCCGCTATGGTTGACAAACAACCAACTGTGGGGATAATGTCGCGTCCCGATCGGGCCCCAGGGCCTGTTAGTTACAGATTTATAGATTCCAGACAGGAGCAACCGGTGGCCAACTCACCTCAAGCGAAGAAACGCGCGCGCCAGAACGACAAGCGCCGCATGCACAACGCCAGTCTGCGCTCCATGGTGCGCACCTACATCAAGAAGGTAGTTGCGGCCATCGATGCCGGCGATGCGGAAAAAGCAAAAACTGCGTACGCAGAAGCAGTTCCCGTTATTGACCGTATGGCAGACAAAGGCATTATTCACAAGAATAAAGCCGCTCGTCATAAGAGCCGTCTGAACGCTCAGATCAAAGCTCTGGCCGCCTAACCCCTTAGGCAGCAGACACAAAAAAGCCCCGCATTGCGGGGCTTTTTTGTATTCGACACTTGCCAATTCAGAGCAGGATCAGGTTGTCGCGGTGAATTAATTCATCGTCATCCCGATACCCCAAAAGGTCGGCAAACTTCTCCGATGACTGTCCCAGAATCCGACCACTCTCACTACTGTCATAATTGACCAGGCCCCGCGCTATCTCGCGACCCTCAGCATTCCTGCAAGACACCAGATCCCCTCGCCTGAAACGCCCTTCAACAGCGGTAACCCCCACCGGCAACAGACTGCTACCACTCCCAGTCATAGCCGCCTCGGCACCGGCATCCACTAACAGGGTTCCGCGCACCTGCAATTGCCCCGCGAGCCAGCGCTTACGTGCCGCTAGGGGATCTGCCTCTGGCAGCAACAGGGTACCCAACTGCTCGCCGGCACAGACTTTATCTATCACCGCCTCCAGGGCGCCGCCAGCGATCACTGTGCGAGCTCCTGAGCGCGCTGCCAGCTGCGCTGCGCGCACCTTGGTGGTCATACCACCACGACCCAGACCGCTGCGGGAATCCCCCGCCATCTCCAGCAGCTTGGGATCAAGTGCAGATGCCTCACTAATTAATTCTGCTTCGGGGTTATCGCGGGGATCTTCAGTAAACAGCCCATCCGCATCGGTCAAAATCAGCAGCGCATCTGCCTCAACCAGATTTGCAACCAGAGCCGCCAGGGTATCGTTGTCGCCGAAACGTATTTCGTCAGTCACTACCGTGTCATTTTCATTCACGATAGGCACAGCCCCCAGTGACAGGAGCGTGCGCAAGGTGCTGCGAGCATTCAGGTAGCGAGTGCGATTGGAAAGGTCATCGTGATCCAACAGGATCTGTGCGCTGCGAATATCAAAGCACCCAAAAGCCTGCTCATACACCTGCACAAGGTGGCTCTGCCCCACCGCGGCAGCCGCCTGCAATTGGTGGATAGACTCGGGCCGGCGACACCAACCCAACCGGTCCATCCCGGCCGCAACAGCACCGGATGAAACCAGAACAACTTCGATCCCTCGACGGCGCAAATCAGCCATCTGTGCAACCCAGGCAGAAATGGCTGCGGTATTCACACCTCGACCATTATCTGTCAGAAGGGCGCTACCAATTTTTACCACCCACCGCTGGGCCTTGGTCAACGCCTGCCGGGACACTGTTGCGGAGTCCATGCTTCCCCCTCAGGACAAGATAACTATTGAGCGAGCCAGGCGAACTCAGCAACTGCTCGCTCCACACAATTTAAGAGCGATACTCAACATCCACATCGTGGTCGTCGTCATCATCCCAATCCTCGTCATCATCCACCTGCCCCTTGGCAGCTTTGCGCTTAGCGCGATGACTCTGTCTCAACTCTTCGATTCGCTCGCGAGCTTCGCGCTGCATTTGGCGCTGCGCTTCCAGCTCCACCACAGCCAAGTCGGGATCTCGCTCCTCAATTTCCTGACGTTCTTCCAGGTAGTCCATCAAGCGTCCACCGAGGGCATCGGTACCCTCTTTCCGAATAGCTGCCACACGGAACACAGGCCCTTCCCAGCCCAGAGCATCCACTACCGCCTGGCAGCGCTCTTCCAGCTCCGCAGCGGGAACCAGGTCGGTCTTGTTCAATACCAGCCAGCGCTCACGCCCTGCCAGTGTCGGGCTAAAGGTGGACAACTCGCGCTCAATGGCTCGGGCATTCTCCACCGGATCAGAGCCATCGAAGGGAGCCAAGTCAACCAGGTGCAACAAAACACGACAGCGAGTTAAGTGCTTGAGGAAGCGAATCCCCAGGCCCGCCCCTTCGGCTGCACCTTCAATCAGGCCGGGAATATCTGCAATCACAAAGCTGCGATGCTTCTGAACCTGCACCACCCCCAAATTTGGTACCAGGGTAGTAAAGGGGTAGTTGGCCACTTTCGGTTTGGCCGCAGAGACGGCGCGAATAAACGTGGATTTACCCGCATTGGGCAGTCCCAACATGCCCACATCTGCCAGAACCTTCAGCTCGAGCTTGAGACTGCGCATCTCACCCTCAGTGCCGTGTGTGGTCTGACGCGGCGCACGGTTAGTACTGGACTTGAATCGGGTATTACCCAGGCCGTGGAAGCCACCCTGGGCCACCAGCTGACGCTCACCGGCTTCGGTCATATCGCCGATAGTCTCGCCGGTATCCGCATCAATGATCGTGGTGCCCACCGGCACCTTAAGGACCAGGTCCTCACCCTTGGCGCCAGTGCAGTTGCGCCCTCGACCCGGCTGACCACTTTCAGCGGCGTAGCGGGGCTGGTAGCGATAATCCACCAGGGTGTTCAGGGAATCATCAGCTTCCAGGTACACGGAACCGCCATCGCCGCCGTCACCGCCATCCGGGCCACCCTTCTCAACAAATTTTTCCCGGCGAAAGCTCAGGCAGCCATTGCCGCCCTTGCCTGCCTGCACAGAGATGGGCGCCTCATCGACAAACTTCATAATCACTCCACCGCCACAGCGGTTGTCTCATCCGGTGCGCAGATGCGCGCACTATCATCATACCAGCCGACAAGCCGCCTCCTGTGGGCAACTGCCACCCTAACTTCCCGTCGCGGTCTTTTTGCGACTTTTCCAACAAAAAAGCCCCGCAATAGCGGGGCTTTTTATGAAGCTTGGGCTAATGACCGCTTAAGCAGTTTCGATAGAAACGAACTTGCGGTTGTTGGGGCCCTTAACTTCAAACTTCACAACGCCGTCCGCAGTGGCGAACAGGGTGTGGTCTTTGCCCATACCAACGTTAACACCGGCGTGGAACTTGGTGCCACGCTGACGAACGATGATGTTGCCTGCTGCTACAGACTGGCCGCCAAAGCGCTTCACGCCCAGGCGTTTACTCTCGGAATCGCGACCATTTCGCGTACTACCGCCAGCTTTCTTATGTGCCATGAGTCGTTACTCCTCTCTTATGCCTTGATGCCAGTGATTTTAACTTCGGTGTACCACTGACGGTGGCCCTGGCGCTTCATGGAATGCTTACGACGACGGAACTTGATGATTTTCACCTTCTCGCCGCGGCCGTGGCTTACCACTTCAGCAGTTACTTTAGCGCCATCTACAACAGGAGCGCCAATGCTGATCTTGTCGCCATCGACAACCATGAACACTTTATCAAAATCAATGGATTCGCCAGTTGCTACTTCCAGCTTCTCCAGGCGAAGTACTTCGCCTTCTTCTACACGGTGTTGCTTGCCACCGCTCTCAAAAACAGCGTACATATTTCTATGCTCCGGTAAGGACGACACGAAGCAGCGGGAGGACCAGTAAGTCACTGCTCCGCATTTCGGGAGCTTGCGCCGTGTGTTTAACATCTATTCGCCAAAAGGCCCGCAGACGACCCAATAGCCGCAAAGAGCCCGCAATTGGCGGGGCGCAGATTCTAATCAATTCGCCGGGTTGATACAATAGCGCCCCTTCGCCTTCCGGCCCCCGGGAGGCCTCTGTCTAGTCGTATAAGGAACTCTCACATGCTGCCTTTTCACCGGGTCGCCGCCGAAGACTTTGCTGCGGTTAACCAGCGCATTCTCGATCAACTGCACTCGGACGTTCCCCTGGTGGAAAATATAGGTCACTACCTGGTCGAAGCCGGGGGCAAGCGCCTGCGCCCACTACTGGTACTGCTTTGTGCCAAAGCTTGCGGCTATCAGGGTGAGAACCATATCGATCTCGCCACAATTATCGAGTTTATTCACACCGCCACCCTGCTGCACGACGACGTCGTGGACACCTCTGACATGCGCCGCGGCCGCCTTACCGCCAATGCCAAGTGGGGCAATGCGCCCAGCGTACTCGTGGGAGATTTCCTCTATTCCCGCGCCTTCCAGATGATGGTTGCCCTGGAAGACATGAATATCATGGCAATACTCTCAGAGACCACTAACACCATCGCAGAGGGTGAAGTACAGCAGTTGGTCAACGCCGGTGATCCCGCAGTAAGCGAAGAGAATTACTTCACCGTCATCCACAAAAAGACCGGCGCACTGTTTGAAGCCGCCTGTGAAACTGCGGCCGTATTAGCCAACTGCTCAAGTGAAGAACAGACTGCTTTGAAACTCTACGGCCGACATCTGGGGCTCGCCTTCCAGCTGGTTGATGACGCTCTCGATTATCGCGGTAATTCGGAAGAACTGGGTAAAAATGTTGGGGATGACCTGGCGGAGGGCAAACCGACCCTGCCCTTGATCTACACCATGGCCAACGGCAGCAAGGAGCAGGCACTGCTGGTAAAAACTGCAATTGAACAGCGCAGTGCGGAAAAGCTCAGTGAAATAGTAGAGGCCATTGAAGCCTGCGGTGCACTGGACTACACAATGGATCGTGCCCGGGCCGCTGTAGAAGACGCCAAAAAGCAATTGGCCTTTATGCCCGAGAGTGAACAAAAAACCGCCCTGCAGCAATTGACAAGCTTTGCTATCGAAAGAAACGTCTGAAAATAAACGCTGCCTGGGCTATCTCACCAACTCGGGCAGCGCTGTTATTTTTAGCACGATAAAAGGCAGTACAACTCCTATCTCCTCGAACTGCCAACAATCCTGACCAGCATCCAAGCTTTATTCGCATCTATTTTCCATTCTCCCCCGATATTAGGTACGATTGTTCTTCTTGTTATTTTAAACGCCAGCACCAACTTTACAGGGCATCAAAATAACAAACAGAAATGTAATTGGTATAGAGAGACCAGGATATGAAAAGCTCTACTGCGCTTTATCAGTTAAAAAATTACCCGGAAATATTCTTGGGCAGTAATCTCATAAAAATTACCGGCAGCAAAAAAACCGAAGTTATGGATTATCAATTCGGGACCTATACCATGAATATGGGCGTGTCCGGTGACGATAAACCCAACGAGTTATTTGCTTTTGACCCCAATGGGACTTTTATCGAAGACCCACAAACAGTCAAAGTTCACCATATTCGCATGATCGACTGGAGTGAAAAACTTCCCCTAGATCGCATTGAACCCTATCAAATGCGCAACGGTGCCGACATTATGGTTACCGGTCAGCTCAGCGACTGCTGTTTCTGTATAGGCGGGCATAACGCAAATATGCCGGTCGTTGCCCATATTCGGCCGAGAAAAAACCAGGGGCTTAATGGCAAAGCCACGCACAATGCCGTTATCAATCAGGGGAAATTCTGGGTTTTCGGCGGGGTGCAAAAATCCCTTGGCCGCTCAGCTCTAAAGCCCCACCACCACAGCTACACCGACTACGCCTCTGTCGTTGGAGTGCGGGTTGGCAACCAGTGGCAAATCTACGCCCAGCACTTAAAAACTCCCAAAGGGCCAATCCAGGCTGTTACCCGACTCCTGTAAACAGACAGCCCTCAAGCAAAAAAGCCCCGCATTTGCGGGGCTTTTTATACGAGAAAAAAGGCATCAGCCGATCAGCTGAAGAAGCTCCTCTGTTTTCTCTCGCATCAACACCTCATCTCCCCGGGATTCAACATTCAGGCGAACAACCGGCTCAGTATTTGACATACGCAAATTAAAACGCCACTCAGGGTAAGCGATACTCAAGCCATCCACATGCTCGACGCTGTCAGCTGCAGGTCCATACTTTTCTTCTGCCGCCTTTAATAGTGCTGCAGCATCCTGAACCTTGGAATTGATTTCTCCCGAACAAGGGAAAGCAGCCATGCGTTCACCAACAAGCTGTGACAGCGATTTACCACTGCGACTTACCAACTCAGCGACTAATAACCATGGAATCATACCGCTATCGCAATAGGCAAAATCCCGGAAATAATGGTGCGCGCTCATTTCGCCACCATAGATGGCATCTTCCTTGCGCATGCGCTCTTTAATGAAGGCGTGCCCGGTCTTGCTCTGCACCGGCTCTCCTCCAGCAGTGCGAACAATGTCCTCAGTATTCCAAAGCAGACGCGGATCATGAACAACTTTGGCGCCGTTATTTTTTGCCAAAAAAGCTTCTGCCAGCAAGCCAACAACATAGTAGCCTTCGATAAAATCACCTTTTTCATCGAAGAAAAAGCAGCGATCAAAATCACCATCCCAGGCTATACCAAAATCAGCGCTGCTTGCCCGCACTGCCTCGGCAGTAGAATTGCGGTTTTCTGGCAAAATTGGGTTGGGAATACCGTTGGGAAAGTTGCCGTTGGGTTCATGGTGAACTCGCACAAACTCAAATGGCAAGTGTGGAGCCAGCGCATCAACAACCGCCCCCGCGCCACCATTACCTGCATTAACCACCAATTTTAATGGTTTCAATGCAGTATTATCGATATACCCCAATAAGTGCTGCACAAAATCAGCGCGGTGTTCAAAGCGCTGCAAAGTGCCTCTTTGCTCAACCGGGGCAAAGTTGTTTTCTTCTGCCAAACGCTTGATATCCAGTAGACCGGTATCACCACTGATTGGACTACTGCCTGCACGTACAAACTTCATGCCGTTGTAGTCCATAGGATTGTGACTGGCAGTAACACAAATACCGCCGTCAAAATCCCCGTGGAAATTGGCAAAGTAGACCTCTTCTGTACCGCACTCGCCGATATGGAAAACATCGGCACCGGCATCTCGCAATCCATTCACTAGCGCATCAGTCAGCTCGCCACTGGTAAGCCGTATATCATGTCCAACAACTACTCGACGAGCACTCAGAAACTGAGCAAAAGCACGCCCCACTCGATAAGCAACATCGGTGTTAAGTTCATCGGGAACACGGCCGCGAAGGTCATAAGCCTTAAAGCAAGTCAGCTCACTCACTTGCTTTTCTCCTCAGCAGCCTGCTCTGGCAAATACACATTTTCATAAACGTGATTGGTAGCGTCTATAAAGCCCTCAACCGAACCACAATCGTAGCGGCGGCCCTTAAAAGCATAAGCTAATACACAGCCCTGCTGTGCTTGTGCCATCAGCGCATCGGTAATTTGAACCTCACCATTTTTGCCTGGAGGGGTATCACGGATCAGATCAAAGATATCCGGTGTCAGGATATAACGACCAATAATCGCCATATTACTGGGGGCATCTTCCGCTGCAGGCTTCTCCACCATATCGGTGACCTGGTACAAACCAGGTTTAATCTCATTACCACCGATCACACCGAATTTATGGATCTGGTCCTTCGGCACCTCTTCCACAGCAACAATACTGCAGCGGAACTGCTTATACAGCTGGACCATTTGCCCCAAAACTCCCATGTCTTCATTCAGGCACAGGTCATCCGCTAGCACAACTGCAAACGGTTCGTCACCAACTAGGCGATGCCCTTGTAAAATGGCATCACCCAAACCTCTCATTTCCCCCTGACGGGTATAAGAAAAGCTCGCCCTATCGATCACTTTACGGACTGAATCCAAATAACGTTCTTTACCGGTACCAGCAATCTGGTGCTCCAGCTCAAAGTTGGTATCAAAGTGATCCTCAATGGCACGCTTGCCTCGACCTGTAACAAACCCAATCTCGGTCAGCCCTGCCTCTATAGCCTCCTCAACACCGTACTGGACCAGAGGCTTATTCACCAGCGGTAACATTTCTTTCGGCATAGCCTTAGTGGCAGGAAGAAAACGAGTACCGTAACCGGCAACAGGAAATAGGCATTTCTTGAGCATTCTGCTCCCCCAATCAATTAAAAACAGCGCACCCCGCGCAGGGCAGGCAACGTATCATAGCGTCGTGACGCGAGCACTTACATACGATAACGTTAGACTTGGCCCAAAATGTGAATTCCCCGAGGATAAAGCCCAAAACTATACGAATATGTTAGGGAATTAATATGCTTAAAAAGCAGTATTTGTGAAAACAATTCTCGCGCCAGTCACAAAAAGCGCCTTGACCGACTGGACAAGCGACACACAGCCCTTAGAATGCCCGCTCTTGCAAAAGTGTCCAATCTCAATTGCATAACCACCCACTAACGGGGAAATGATGAGTAATTTTGTACAAAAAAGTGAGTATACCAGAGAGGAGCTTCTGGCTTGCTCCCGCGGCGAGATGTTCGGCCCAGGCAATGCCCAGTTGCCAGCTCCCAATATGTTGATGCTCGACCGCATCACTCATATATCTAAAGAAGGGGGCGCATTCGGAAAAGGAGAGCTGATCGCTGAACTCGACATTCACCCCGACCTATGGTTTTTCGACTGTCACTTTCCCGGCGATCCCGTAATGCCTGGGTGCCTGGGACTGGATGCCATGTGGCAGCTACTGGGCTATTTCCTGGCCTGGAAAGGCAACCCCGGCCGCGGTCGTGCTCTGGGCTGTGGGGAAGTTAAATTTACAGGCCAAATCCTCCCCACCAGCAAGAAGGTAACTTACCATATCCAAATGAGTCGGATTGTTGAGCGCAGGCTCGTTATGGGTATTGGCGACGGCAGTGTCTCTGTGGATGGAAGGGAAATTTACACCGCAAAGGATCTTCGCGTAGGCTTATTTACCCGTACGGACAACTTTTAAACTCGTTTAAGACTAATACCGGTGGAAGCCACAACCCTCTACCGAGAAGCTATGCTGGAGATCACTATGCGTCGGGTCGTCATTACCGGAATGGGTATCACCTCCTGTATCGGTACCAACACAAAAGAAGTCACCGAGTCACTAAAAACTGGCCGAAGCGGCATCCGCTTTCAAGAAGAGTACAAGGAGCTCGGTCTGCGCAGCCATGTAGCTGGGTCTGTGGACATCGATTTCAAAGAACATATCGATCGCAAGCAACTACGCTTTATGGGCGACTCAGCTGCCTACGCCTACATTGCAATGCGCGAAGCCATTGATATGTCTGGCCTTGAAGAGGCCCAGGTGTCCAACCCACGCACTGGTCTCGTCATGGGGTCGGGGGGCACATCCACCCAGCAGATTATTGATGCCGCTCATACTCTGAAGGAGAAAGGCGTACGTCGTGTTGGCGCCTACCGCGTCCCCCAGGTAATGGGCAGCACCGTATCCGCATGTCTAGCGACTCCCTTCAAAATCAAAGGGGTGAACTACAGCATTTCCTCAGCCTGCGCTACCAGTGCCCACTGTATTGGCCATGGTGCCGAGTTAATCCAGATGGGCAAACAGGATGTCATCTTCGCCGGTGGTGGTGAAGAGCTTGCTTGGAGCCTCACCCACCTGTTTGATGCTATGGGCGCTCTTTCCAGCAAGTACAACGATAACCCAACTCACGCTTCTCGCCCCTACGATGCCGATCGCGATGGTTTTGTGATCGCTGGCGGTGGTGGCTGCCTCGTTCTAGAAGAAATGGAACACGCGCTGGCGCGCGGTGCGACTATCTATGCGGAGCTGACCGGTTACGGCGCCACTTCCGACGGTTACGATATGGTTGCCCCAAGCGGTGAAGGCGCCGCCCGCTGCATGCAGCAGGCTCTGGCCGGTATGGATGGCAAAGGTCTGCAGGGTAGCGTAGATTATATCAACACTCACGGCACCTCTACCCCCGTGGGCGATATCGCCGAATTGAAAGCCATGCGTGAAGTCTTTGGGGATAAGGTTCCAGCATTTGCCTCTACCAAATCACTTACGGGCCACTCCCTGGGAGCTGCAGGGGTTCAGGAAGCTATCTACAGCCTACTGATGATGCAGAATGACTTTATTGCGGCATCAGCTAACGTAGAGAATCTCGACCCTGCGGCTGAGGGCATGGACCTAGTCAGCGAGCTCCGAGAGACAGAAGTCAGACGAGCTATGTCCAATAGCTTTGGTTTTGGCGGAACCAATGCCTGCCTGATTTTCGATAAAATCTAATCGAAATAAAAAAGGGCGCCTCAAGGCGCCCTTTTTATATTCCTTCTGCATAATAGGAACCAAATCACTCTGGTTCCACATGCAAGCGCTCCAGCCACAGTTCAACTTGACGCGTCAGCCCCTGCCGCCAGCTGCGTTGCTGAATACCAAAAACATCTCGCAATTTGCCACATGAAAGCTCTATGCTGCGATCTCCCTTTTCAGTCTCACCTCCAAGTGAAGCTAGCTCGGCTAAACGTTCTTCATCGTAAAATGCCTGAGCACGCTCAACAACTTCCAACGCGAACTCCATCGCAGTACAGCTATCAGAACTGCCGTAATGGTAGACGCCTCCAGCTTTGGCACCACTAGCAAGCTGTTGGGCAACTGCCACTGCTACACGCGCCATATCCACTACCGTCACCGGGTTGCCGCTGTTCCTTCCATCCAAGGCTAAAGGCTCCCCAGACACAAAGTTGCGTAAAATACGCCCTAACAAGGCATCCTGACCACTATCCACCATCCAGCCAAAACGCAAAATCGTCAGGTTTTGCAGCCCATTAAAGGCATCTTCGCAGGCCAGCCATTCGCGCCCACTCGGGGACTGCGGTTCTGCGGGCTCATCCTCGTCATAGCGGCGGCGCTCACCGCCAGAAAAAACTTGGTAGGATGAGAGGTGAATAATATATTCACAGGGTGCAGCACAAAGCCGCTTGCTCACCAGCAGTGACTCCGGCATGCCTCGATTGTCGGCACAGGCGGAGGCATTAATCACAATTGAGCCCGGTCTCAATTGATCGATTTCCCCAGGGGTCAACTGCTGTATGCGAAAGCCTGCGCGCTGCAGTCTTTTTTGCAGCGCACCATCAATCTCATTACCAGCTGTGATAATGGCGACGGTATCCGGCATATAACCTGTATTCAATTCAGACACTGGTAAATCCAGTTCTTAGAACGGGATATCGTCATCAAAGCTATTATCGAAACCACCGGCAGGACCTTGGTTCGGCTGTTGCTGGGGCTGCTGGTTAGCTGGTGCCATCGGTGAGGGAGCGGTACGCCCCTGCCCGTATGCCTCCTGGCCGCCCTGCTGCTGGTAGCCACCCTGGAAACCGCCGCCCTGTTGGTCAAAACCGCTGGAACCACCCATCGGCTGGCCGCCACCCATTTGGCCACCTGCGGCTGCGCCCATTCCAGCGCCACCCATACCCTGACCAAAGCCGCCCTGTTCACCGCGACCGTCCAGCATCTGCATTTCGCTGGCAACGATTTCAGTGGTGTAGCGGTCCTGGCCGGAATTCTTATCCTGCCACTTACGGGTGCGTAGAGAGCCCTCTACATAAACTTTGGCCCCCTTGCGCAGGTACTCACCGGCGATCTCAGCCAGGCGGTTAAAAAATACTACGCGATGCCACTCAGTGCGCTCCTGCTGCTGGCCAGTCTGCTTGTCTTTCCAGCTCTCACTGGTAGCCAGGCTGATGTTGGTAACAGCACCGCCACTCGGCATATATTTGGTTTCCGGGTCATTCCCCAGATTACCGATCAGAATTACTTTATTAATACCCCTGGCCATGGCCCTCTCCTCTCGTCAACCCGGGCTCCACCCGGGGCAATAAACTATTTAAACAATCAATTAATCTATCAAGTGTTATGAAATACCGTCAGCGCTGCATTGCACCATCGGTAAATATTGTATTTTTATCCAGTAGGATACAATAGCGGCTCAGCGTTAGTAAGCACTACCTTCACACTCTCTCGCGCAAACCCCACCACAGCAACATCCATATCAGCAGCACCGCCAAACCCAGAGCTGCAACTGCGGAAGCGCCCCCAGACCGAACAGCAGGCCACCCAGGCTACCGCCGACAAAGGTGCCAAAGAACTGTAAAGTCGCGTAGAGCCCCGTAGCTGCGCCCCTCGCTTCCGCCGGAGCCTTCCTGGTTAGCTGCGCCGGCAGCAGGGCTTCAAGCAGGTTGAAACCAGTGAAGAACACTGCCAATAAGACTACCAACACCCAGGTGCTTGCAGACAACAAGGCCGCACTGCCACCGATCAAAGCTAAACAAGCAAAATTAAGCGCGAAAGGCACCCGATCACTTTTCTCTGCCGCCCTCATCATTGGCAACATCACCAGGAAGGTGCCGAGCATTAGCGGCCCATACAGTTTCCAGTGTTCGCTCGCCGGCCAATCCAATCTATCGACTAGCACCAATGGCAAGGCGACAAACAATGCCGTGAGCAACAAGTGGGAGAAAAAGGCCCCAGAAACCAAGCGCCAAACAAGACCGCTTTTAACTACCGTACGAAAACCACTGCCATAAACGGCCGGTCGCCTAGCCGCCTCTGGAGTCGGCACCAGGCGCCAAACCAATAATCCACCCAGCAGTGCTAATCCAGCAGTGACCCAGAAAATTGCCGGCAAGCCGCCCACACCGGCCAGCGCAGGCCCCAGGATCACCGCCAGCATAAATGCGACGCCAATAGACGCTCCGATAATCGCCATCGCAATACCGCGCTTTTCATCGCGGGTTAAGTCGGCAACCAGCGCCATCACCGCAGCGGCAATAGCACCACAACCTTGCAGTACCCGCCCCACAATAAGGCCGTAAACCGAATCTGTCAGCGCAGCGATGACACTGCCCAGGGCAAACAGTGCAAGGCCGGTATAAATAACCGGCTTGCGCCCCCAACGATCGGACAGGAGCCCCAGAGGAATTTGGAGTATCGCCTGACTCAGGCCATAGGCACCCATTGCCAGCCCCAGCAGCATGGGCGTGCTATCGCGATAGCCCTCGCCGTACACAGTGAGAACCGGCAGGACCATAAACAGGCCCAGCATACGAAAGACATACAGGGAAGCCAGCCCACCCAGGGCGCGGCGCTCAATGGAATTCATGCAAATCCCGGAACAGCATCAAATAGGGCGCGCATTGTACAGTGAGCCGCCTCCCGGCTGTAGGGGAAACAGCACAACTTTTATCCACAACTAGTTACGACCGTACTCATCATCGAGGCGGACAATGTCATCCTCCCCGAGATAACTGCCGGATTGCACCTCAATCAGCTCCAAGGGAATCGTACCGGGGTTCTCCAAACGGTGGACCACCCCCAGCGGGATATAAGTCGATTGGTTCTCGGTGATTAGGACCTCTTCTTCACCCCGGGTAACCTTCGCAGTTCCCTGCACCACAACCCAGTGTTCAGCGCGGTGGTGATGCATCTGCAGGGATAGCTGCTGACCCGGCTTCACCACAATACGCTTCACCTGAAAGCGTGGACCCGCATCAATCGAGTCGTAGTAGCCCCAGGGCCTATATACCTTGCGGTGCCTTTGGGCCTCACTGCGGCCAGTGCTCTTGAGGTTACTGACCAGTTTTTTGACTTCCTGGACCCGCTGCCGGTCAGCGATCAGAAGCGCATCGTCAGTATCGACAACAACCAGGTCGGATACACCGAGAAGGCTGACCAAGCGGCTCTCACCACGCACCAGGCAGCGCTGGGAGTCTTCTAGCAACACATCACCCTGAAGCAAATTGTCATTGGCATCACGTTTTGCTAACTCCCATAGCCCCTGCCAGGAGCCCACATCGCTCCAACCCGCATCCATAGGTACAACTGCCGCGGATTCCGTCGGCTCCATTACTGCATAATCCACAGACTCATCTGCGCAGGCTGCAAAAGCCTCTCTATCCACCCGGGTAAAATCCAGATCCCTCGCGGCACTCTTATAGGCACTGCGGCAGGCTGTGAGAATATCTGCACGGTACCGCTCCAACTCCTCCAGATAGCGGGAGGCGCGGAACAGGAACATGCCACTGTTCCAGGAGTAATCCCCGGAGGCCAGGTAAGCTTCAGCGGTTTCAGTGTCCGGCTTTTCGACGAACTCCGCCACTTTCCAAGCAGTTTCCGCCAATTTATCCCCGCGCCGAATGTAGCCGTAGCCGGTCTCCGCCCGGGTCGGCACAATGCCAAAAGTGACCAGATGCCCCTGCTCAGCCAGGGCTCGGGCCGACTCTACAGACTCCTGAAAATTTGCCTCGTCGGAAACGGCGTGGTCTGCCGGTAATACCAGCAGTAAAGGGTCAGCTCCTGACTCCAGTGCTGCCAGGGCAGCCAGGGCAATAGCCGGTGCAGTATTGCGCGCGCAGGGCTCCAGTAAAATGGACTGGGCTCCGTGGCCGATTTCCTGCAATTGCTCGGCGGCGGCAAAACGATGCTCTTCGTTGCATACCAGGATCGGCGCCTGTAATGGCTCAATGCCCTCCAGGCGCCTTACGGTTGCCTGTAACATCGTTTCACCACCGATAAGGGGTAGGAACTGTTTAGGGTAGGCCTCGCGAGAGAGTGGCCACAGGCGCGAGCCGGTGCCACCACAGAGAATCACAGGAATCATCGAATGCTATCTGCCTGAATGTCGGGTATTGCGAAAGACAATTTTCGCACATCAGGTGGCGAGTTTATACTTGACTGTTTTTCCGGCACCGCAGTTGTGATCGCCCCGCGCGGAGCAAGTCCGAGGCCCGGCCCAGTATTAGCAGCATATAGGTAGAGCGTGGACACGATTTATGTAAGGGGTGCTCGCACCCACAACCTGAAGAATATCGATCTGGACATTCCCCGCGATAAACTGATCGTTATCACCGGCCTGTCCGGTTCCGGCAAATCTTCCCTGGCCTTTGACACCCTCTACGCAGAGGGACAGCGCCGCTACGTGGAATCACTCTCCACCTACGCCCGTCAATTCCTGTCGATGATGGAAAAGCCGGATGTGGATACCGTCGAGGGGCTATCACCGGCAATTTCAATCGAGCAGAAGTCCACCTCTCACAACCCCCGCTCCACTGTAGGTACCATCACAGAGATCTATGACTACCTGCGGCTGCTATTTGCCCGGGTTGGAGAACCCCGCTGCCCCGAGCACGACAAACCCCTGCAAGCCCAGACGATCAGCCAGATGGTGGATCAGGTACTGGCTTTACCGGAAGGCAGCAAGATTATGTTGCTGGCGCCAGTAGTTCGCGATCGAAAAGGTGAGCACCAGCACGTGTTTGAACAACTGCGCCGGGACGGATTTGTGCGGGCACGGATCGACGGAGTTATCTGTGACCTGGACGACACCCCCAAGCTGGATAAGCGCCGCAAGCATACCATTGAGGTGGTGGTAGACCGCTTTAAGGTGCGTGAGGACCTGCAACTGCGTTTGGCGGAATCCTTCGAAACTGCCCTGAATCTCACCGACGGTATCGCCTCCATCAGTTTTATGGATGGAGACCAGGAAGATCGCCTCTTCTCCGCCCGCCACGCCTGCCCCGTCTGTGATTACTCACTGGATGAGCTGGAACCGCGCCTGTTCTCCTTCAACAACCCCGCGGGTGCCTGCCCCAGCTGTGACGGCCTGGGCGTCAAACAGTTCTTCGATGAAGACAAGGTAATTATCGATTCGGAAAGCAGTATTTCCGAGGGCGCCATTCGCGGTTGGGACAGACGCAACATTTACTATTACCACATGCTCGACTCCCTCGCCGAGCACTACGGTTTCGATCTGGGTAAGCCCTGGAAAAAATTACGCAAAGCCCACCGCAAGGTTATCCTGCAGGGCAGTGGCGACGAAGAGATAGACTTCAGCTACATCAATGATCGCGGCGATGTCACCGTGCGCCAGCACACCTTCGAGGGCATTATCCCCAATTTCCAACGCCGCTATCGGGATACCGAGTCCCAATCGGTACGGGAGGAGTTAGCCAAGTATCTGAGTACACAAAAATGCCCAGAGTGCCACGGTACCCGCCTGCGCCGCGAGGCCCGTCATGTCTTTGTGGATAACCGCACCCTGGCGCAAATTACTGAGCTGCCTGTAGGCGATGCGTTCGAGTATTTCGACCATGAGCTGGCTTTTAAAGGCGCCCAGAAAGAGATTGCCGATAAGATTCTCAAAGAGCTTCGCGATCGATTCCGCTTCCTCGTCGATGTCGGCCTGAATTACCTGACCCTAAACCGCAGTGCAGAAACCCTCTCCGGCGGCGAAGCACAGCGCATTCGCCTCGCCAGCCAGATCGGCGCCGGCCTCGTGGGCGTAATGTATATTCTCGACGAGCCCTCTATCGGCCTACACCAGCGGGACAACGAGCGCCTGCTCAACACCCTTACCCACCTGCGCGATATCGGCAACACGGTTATTGTGGTGGAGCACGATGAGGATGCC
Source organism: Microbulbifer sp. VAAF005 (assembly GCF_030012985.1). Lineage (NCBI taxonomy): Bacteria > Pseudomonadati > Pseudomonadota > Gammaproteobacteria > Cellvibrionales > Microbulbiferaceae > Microbulbifer > Microbulbifer sp. VAAF005. The sequence goes on from NZ_CP120233.1 coordinate 2,461,840, forward strand.
ATTCGCAGTGCCGACTTTATCGTCGATATTGGCCCCGGTGCCGGAGTCCATGGTGGAGAAGTCGTGGCAGCGGGTACCGCCGATAAAATTACCAAATGCAAGAAATCCCTAACCGGTCAGTACCTCTCCGGCAAAAAGAAAATTGCCGTACCGGAAGAACGCTACGTACCCGACCCGGACTATTTGTTGCGCCTCGAAGGGGCCAGTGGAAATAATTTACAGGACGTCGATCTGGAGATCCCAGTAGGATTATTTACCTGTGTAACCGGTGTATCCGGCTCTGGTAAGTCCACCCTGATTAATACAACCCTCTATCCACTTGCCGCCACTGCACTTAACAAAGCAACAACCCTTAAGGCCTCTCCCTATAAAGAGGTGCACGGTCTGGAGCACTTCGACAAATGCGTGGATATTGATCAGAGTCCTATCGGGCGCACTCCTCGCTCAAACCCGGCAACCTATACCGGTATTTTTACCCCAATTCGCGACTTGTTTGCTGGCACCCAGGAAGCCCGCTCACGGGGCTATAAACCTGGACGCTTCAGCTTTAACGTCAAGGGTGGGCGCTGTGAAGCCTGCCAGGGCGACGGGGTGATTAAGGTAGAAATGCACTTTTTGCCGGATGTCTATGTACCCTGTGATACCTGTCACGGCAAGCGCTACAACCGCGAGACCCTGGAGGTACACTACAAGGGCAAGAATATCCACGAAGTATTGGAAATGACCGTGGAAGATGCACGGGAATTCTTTGACCCTGTGCCCGCAATCGCGAAGAAGTTGCAAACCCTAATGGATGTCGGCCTCTCATATATCAAGCTGGGCCAGGCTGCCACCACTCTCTCAGGTGGTGAAGCCCAACGGGTAAAACTCTCCCGCGAGCTATCCAAACGAGACACTGGGCAAACCCTGTACATCCTCGACGAACCGACTACCGGCCTGCACTTTGCCGATATCCAATTACTGCTGGATGTTCTCCATCGCCTGCGCGATCACGGCAATACCATCGTAGTGATCGAACACAATCTGGACGTGATCAAAACTGCAGACTGGATTGTAGACCTGGGCCCGGAGGGTGGCTCTGGCGGCGGGCAAATTATTGCCACGGGGACACCTGAGGATGTTGCAGAAATGGACATTTCCCATACCGGGCGCTTTCTAAAAACCATGCTGAACTAATTGAATAGGAAAGGATGCCAATCTATAGACCGGCATCCTTTCTAGCTCAATTCACTTAAAAATAACTAGTAGGTAGGTGCGACAAGATATGAAGTTATTCAATCGCGACCGCTTAAACTCAGTGATCGCAGTAAGTGCAATTATGATTTCTCTGGCATCCTTCTATGCCACCTATTTACAAGCCAGAGCTGCCAATCAACAAGTCAAAATAATGACAATGCCTGTTATTCAGTTCAGCCATGGCAACTATGACGAGGAGAGCAATCAAAGCAAAATTACATTTGGCTTTCGCAATGCTGGGGCCGGCCCTGCCATCCTAAAATCCGTTAGCTTTAAATATAAAAATGTAGAATACTCAAGCACCCATGATTTTTTGCGCGCCTGCTGTCAGGAAGAGCATAAAATGATGAAAAATAAATTTAATAGAAACTATAATAATCACCACCCACCCCTTGACGAAGGCTTTCAAAGCTCTTCAGAAATAAATGAAGTTATCATTCCCTCACAGTCGGAGTACCCTTTCTATTCTTTAAGTCGTGGCACTGCAACTTCTGAACTATGGGAAAAAATTAATCAAGAAAGATGGAACCTTTCAATTTCCGCCTGCTTCTGCTCCCCACTGGGAAATTGCTATGAATCAAATTCAAAGAAAATCTCTATGGAAGTAAATCAGTGCCCTGACAATTAACTACTTTAATAGGCAGATTCTTAGCGTTAAAACCCATTCAAAATATATACAGGCAGGATGCCACAGTGAACATTGATATCAACTGCGATCTGGGTGAAGGTGCTGATTTACACAGCTGTGACAGGGACGCCCAAATCATGCCGTTTATTTCCCGTTGCAATATAGCTTGCGGCGGTCACGCTGGCACTCCCGAGATCATGGGTAGATCAATCGAAAACGCCCTAAAAAATAGTTTAAAAATCGGCGCGCACCCCAGCTACCCCGACAGGGAAAATTTTGGCCGCAAATCTCTAGTTATTCCTCAAAATAAATTACTCGACTCTCTTTGCGCACAAGTAAACCAACTAGAAAATATCGCGCGTAGCCTAGGAGCAACTTTAGACCATATTAAACTACACGGCGCTCTCTACAATGATACAGAGTCAAACAGAGAACTCGCTAAAAGTATTATTACCCTACTCGACAAAGAATATCCTTCACTGAAAATTATTGGGTTAGCCAACGCTGCCATGCAGTTCGCTGCTGCCAAACAAAATAAAACATTTATTCGCGAAGGATTTATGGATAGGCAGTACCTCAGCAATAACCAACTAGCTCCACGCTCAATGGCGGGTGCTGTTATTGCTGAGACAGAACAGTGCTTACAGCAGGCTATCTGCTTGGCAAAGGGCTTAGAATTTAACGATTATCTTGGTGAAAAATTGCAATTCTCTGTGGATACCATCTGCCTCCACGGCGATAATCCCCAAGCGCCCATTATCGCCAGACAACTTAATCAACATCTCAATGCAAACGGCGTGAGTATAGCTCGGTGACACACCCTGCCCCCCATATACCATTAGCTATTACCATTAACGGAGATTGTGCAGTAGATATCCGCTTTTCCGGCAAACCATGCAAAGCTCTTAGCCGGACAATTATCGGTTTGAGAGCGGCTCTATTAAATGAAGTGCATCCAGGTATCATTGATATCATTCCTGCATACCAGTGCTTAACTGTTATTTTCAATCCTTCCCTATGGGATCACAAAACCTTATACCAATTACTCACTAAAACTACCGAGGACTTTCTAAACAACCCTGCCCCCTTCACCAGTAGACCACGTATAGTGCGTATTCCCGTATGCTACGAAGAAGGCTTTTCTCCAGACCTTGAGGCATTATCAGAACATACCAAATTATCGTCACAGGAAATCATCAAACGACATACCGCACAACGTTACTTAGTGCATATGTTGGGCTTTACTCCAGGCTTCTTATACCTTGGCGGACTTGACCCAAAGCTATATTGCCCCAGAAAAGAAACTCCCCGAACCAGAATTCCCGCAGGCGCTGTCGGGATAGGTGGAGAACAAACAGGCATCTACCCACAAGCTACACCGGGGGGATGGCAAATTATTGGCCAGACACCCCTTAGTCTTTTTCAACCTGCGGAACCCTCCCCATTTATCGCTGCACCTTTAGATGAAATTGAATTTTATGCAATAGATTCTCAGCAATTTCATATACTCTCGCAGAGTACTAAAAGTAGTTCACCCTAAAAAGGAGGGTCTATGGGTATTCACTTTCTTCGAGCGGGGCTACAGACAAGTATTCAGGATCTGGGTCGTCCAGGCATGATGCACTGTGGAATTCCATGGGGAGGTGCTGCCGACCCACTATCGATGAAAATAGCCAACCTGTTATTAGGAAACCCGTTAGGGCACCCAACCTTTGAGATCACCCTGCTCGGCCCTAGAATCGAATTCCTCTGCAATCTCACTATCGCTATAGCCGGAGGCCAATTCAGAGGCTCCTTAAATAACGAGTCAATTGATAATTTCCGAACCTATAGGGTTAAGCCTGGTGATATTTTGGATATAGCTCAAGCTATTTCCGGTGCAAGAATCTACCTTGCGATTTCTGCCAAGATAGACGCACCCAATATCTTAGGTAGCTCTGCAACTCACATTATTAGTAAATTTGGCGCAAATAGTGGCAAACCGATCACATCTAACGAAGTCATCCACTTTAAAGAAGTCCACACCGCAAAAGAATCTGTACTAAATAAAAGATTTCACCTTCACTACTCACATAATTCAAAGCTACGGCTAGTGGCTGGACCAGAGAGCAACTTATTTTCCAAGAAATTTATTGAACACTTTTACGGCTCAACCTATCTGGTTTCTACCCAAAGCAATCGTATGGGCATTCGTCTATCCACTAAAAACAATTCTACAATTCATAAAATTACAAACGGAAAGACACAACTATCATCAGCAGGACTCTATCCCGGCAGCATTCAAGTACCACCCGATGCCAATCCTATTATTTCCTTTATTGAGGGACAGACTATTGGCGGGTACCCCCGAATAGGCCATATTATAAAATCGGAACTTCATCGCCTGGGCCAGCTAGCCCCAAAAAACAAAATCACATTTCAAGAAATAAGCATTGAAGAATCGCGCGAAATTTTCAAAAAGAAACAAGACCTAATTAAAAAACTCCAACAGAGCCTGAATCTTAAACACAGGGAGGCACTATCCCTTTAATACAAGCATAAAAATTATCAGATACAGAACTATTTAGCGCTCAAAAATAACACCATAAAGTATAAAATAAAAATTACGCCAAAATATATAAAATAATTTTAATAAAAGTTTAAATGGAATATTTTTGAGCAAAAACAGAAGAAATATAACAGAAACTCTGTGACCGACAAGTTTCCCCTCATATCTTTCTAGACCAAAACATCATTATTAACTAACCTCATTGGGTTTTACCCAAACAGCGATTTGGACTAGCGTGCAAGTTGATTATCTATAGGGAGCAAATAACCTCCAAACAATTATTGCAGGATCAACAAAGCACACTCCAAAGAGAAAACACACAATACCTTAAGGGGATTAATAATGATAAAAATTCTCCGTGGTTTTATTTCAATACTCTTAGCGAGTTCTCTACTTATCACAGCGCATGCAAATGCAGAACCGGGTGATTACAACTTCTGGACTACCCTAAAGCATTTGTTTGATCCACCCAATGCCGATGCGCCAGTCACCTCACAGCAAGCTGAAGGGATGTATCCACTAACTATGGATGATCCCAGTTTTAATGATGATTTTGATCCTGGCGACTACAACACCTGGCAAAAAATTGATGTACCTACCAATACAGGTGCCATGTGTGGGAATGGATCACCCTATAAGTTCTTTGTTCACCGTGTTCCAGATACCAGTAACACCATTTTCTATTTCGAGGGTGGTGGGGCATGCTGGGACTATGAAAGCTGCTCAGGACAAGCTGGTATTCGCGGGGCTCGCAACCCCAATGGCATTCCCGATGATTACCTAAGCAATGTGCACTTGTTAGATTTTACAAATTTCGAAAATCTTACTACCGCTGGCGTATCCCCTTTGATTTATACACATCACCCCTACGACCAGTATAAAACTGGCGAGTGGAATATGGTTTATGTACCGTATTGCACAGGGGATATCTACGTAGGCGATAAAACTGAAATATACGAGGACACTACTGGCGAGAACCCCGACCTTATCTGGCACCACAATGGATTACGCAACGTTCAGGCAGTTACTTCCTGGGTGAAAAATAATTTGCAAAAACCGAAGCAGATGCTCGCTGCGGGTTGTAGTGCAGGTAGTATTGGTGCTCTGTTTAATTATTCGAAGTTGCGCGAGGATATGAATGTCGATTATGGCTATCTCCTCGATGATTCAGGCCCTCTCTATCAGGCACCTTTAGACGGGAGTGACAGCACCCAATATCCCTCTTTACCGCTACATAAAGAAGTGCTGCGTTCTTGGACTACCTATACCGCCGATAGCGATGAAAGCTCGGAAAATCCCATCACTATGTTAAAAGCCATAACACCGGGATTCGAAGCCAATCAGCTAGCCTCACTTTATGCTGCGCTTTCCAATAAATTCCCCTCAGATCGACTGGGTATTACGCACTTTCTTGCTGACGGGAATTTTTCATCGTACTCCTACGAGAGATTTTATGAGGATATTTATAATGATCCCGATGCAGACTCCCGTTTAAATAAATTGCGACAGCGCTGGCAGAAAGATACCCATGAAAATTTGATTCCACTGCTGGATCAAACTAGTAACTGGGGCTATTACTTCCCGATGTTCCGCAACTTGAACGAGAGCCACTGCACAACCATTATCGATTTAAACTATGGTGAGATTGCCGAGCACGGGCTTGAATTAAAAGATTTCCTCGACAACATCGTCAATCATAACGGTGGAGGAATGATTCGGGCATACGAAACCGATGAGGTTTCAGATTATGAGGACAATAGTAACTGGTTCTATGATCTGATCGGCTTGTTTATGTAATTAAAATGCCCCCAGCGCTGCCGGTAACTCGCTGGCAGCGCTGAATGATAGAAAGCCTAACTGCCATATACCGCCTCACGGGCGTCCTGAAGGCGTTTACGTAAGTATTCATGTCTACTCATACCATCGGGAAAGGATGTCATCTGCTGAACTTCCTCAACGATCGAGCGCTCAAGATCCTTATAGGTGGAAAAGCCCGGAACCTCGACATGAGGGTCGTAATCCCTGATCACCGTTTGCGCTTTATCCCGATAAATATTAAATAGCTCTTCAGCTCTTTGGGTGAACTCTGCCTGGTTAAGGCTATTTTTTTCCAGCCAGGCCAACTTCATTGAAAGCGCTTCATAGCCTGTAATACGCGATTCCCGCTCTATTTTTTCAATTGCATCCCAAGCCTCTTCACCAGAGAGATTGCCCAGGTCTGCAAAGTAGTCCTTGAGCGCCTGCTTAACATTCTCACGGTCCAGATAAGCCTGAACCCGAGGATGATTTAATAACTCTTCGACCTCCGCATGTTCCAGCTGGGACCAGGGTATGCTGTCAGAAATATTCTTTACTAATTCACTATCATCTTTTAGCGGCTCTATCATCTGGCGCACCTTGGCCACACTTGAGCGCACATCAATATCGTAGTGATCAACCCCTACAACGGCGAGCGTTACTGCTCCGGCAAGCAAAATCAGCTTTTTCATAATTAGTTACCGAGCAAATTAGAAATTATGTATTTGTCTGTCGGTAACTATCTAAGCAGAGAATTGGGAGAGCATGAAAGAAAATAACGCCCTCACCAATGAATAAAGTGCCAATATCTTACAGACTGATTAGCTAGCCAACCCAGTTAACAGCTTGCTCATCGTCTTTTTTTCCTACACAGGGCTCATCCTTGGTCTTCGGCGCCACATAGCCTACCTGTTGCTCCCGCGGAAGGTTTGCGGACTCCCAATTGGAAACCGCTTCTGCGCATAGGTTGCGTTGCTCAGGGGATAGCGCAACACCATTGGGCCATTTTCCAAGTTCAATGGCCCGCTTTAAGCTGCCCACAATCTCGGGATTCAAACTCTTTAACACTTGCTCAAAAGACATACAAAAATCTCCCTATGGCAAAAAAAAGGCCGGTCAAAGACCGGCCTTCCGTAGCGCTATGGCTAATAACGCTTAAGCTTCAGCAGCTTCGTCTTCTACTTGAGGACGGTCTACCAGCTCAACGTATGCCATCGGCGCCTTATCACCAGCGCGGAAACCACACTTCATGATACGGATGTAACCACCAGGACGGGCTTCGTAACGAGGACCCAGCTCGTCGAACAGCTTACGCACAGCATCCTTATCACGGATACGAGCGAAAGCCAGACGGCGGTTAGCAACACTGTCTTTCTTAGCCAGAGTGATCAGCGGCTCGGCAACGCGGCGCAGTTCTTTGGCTTTGGCCAGTGTGGTTTTGATCAGTTCGTGCTCCACCAGAGAGGCGCTCATGTTCTTGAACATGGCCTTGCGGTGAGCGCTCGTGCGGCTGAATTTACGGCCACTATAGCGATGACGCATGACTCAATTCCTTACGACCTAAGTTGCTGTCACAGCAGGTCGTTCTGGAGCGGTGTCGCGCTAAGCTGTAGCACCGCTCGGGTTCTTTCTACTAATCACGACACCGTCGCGACTACCAAATGCTTACAGGGGGCTTAACTTGCTGTCGCCTTTCAGGCTGGCCGGCGGCCAGTTTTCCAGGCGCATACCCAGGGACAAACCACGGGAAGCCAGTACGTCCTTGATTTCAGTCAGAGACTTCTTACCAAGATTCGGCGTCTTCAGCAGTTCTACTTCAGTGCGCTGAATCAGATCACCGATGTAGTAAATGTTCTCTGCCTTCAGACAGTTCGCCGAACGTACAGTCAACTCCAGGTCGTCTACCGGGCGCAGTAGTACCGGATCAACTTCAGGCTCTTCAGCCTTCGGCTGTGCATCCTTCTCGCCTTCCAGGTCCACAAATACTGCGAGCTGTTGCTGCAGAATAGTGGCGGCGCGACGAATAGCCTCTTCCGGGTCCAGGGTACCGTTGGTCTCCAGATCCAGAACCAGCTTATCCAGGTCAGTGCGCTGTTCTACACGCGCGCTTTCCACGCTGTAGGAAACGCGACGCACTGGGCTGTATGAAGCATCCAGCTGCAGACGGCCAATTGCACGGCTTTCCTCTTCCTCGCCACGACGAGCATCGGCGGGCTGGTAGCCACGGCCGCGCGCTACAGTGAGACGCAGGTTGAGCTCGACATCACCAGTAATATTGGCGATCACGTGCTCAGGATTAACGATCTCGATGTCGTGATCTACCTGGATATCTCCAGCAGTCACCGCACCTGGGCCCTTTTTGCTCAGGCTCAATACCGCCTGATCCTTACCGTGCATAACAACGGCGATTTCTTTCAGGTTGAGCAGGATTTCAATTACATCTTCCTGCACACCTTCGATCGCGCTGTACTCGTGCTCGACACCTTCGATTTCCACCTCGGTGACGGCGCAGCCCGGCATGGAGGACAGCAGGATGCGACGCAGCGCATTGCCAAGAGTGTGGCCAAAGCCACGCTCCAGGGGCTCCAAAATCACTTTGGCGTGATTCGGATTGTACTCGGTGACGTCAATACGACGCGGTGTCAAAAACTCGTTGACAGCAGTCTGCATAGCCATACCTGTTTACAGTTGCATTCCTTAAAGTGGACTTATTGTTACTTGGAGTACAGTTCCACGATAAGGTTTTCGTTGATCTCTGCCGGCAGATCGACACGATCCGGAGTGCGCTTGAAAGTGCCTTCCAGTTTGCTCGCGTTTACGTCTACCCACTCGACATCGCCACGCTGGGCAGCGAGGGAAACGGAATTCTGGATACGCAGCTGCTTCTTGGCTTTCTCACGTACAGCGATAACGTCGCCTTCTTTAACCTGGAAAGAAGGGATGTTAACGGTAGTGCCGTTTACAAGAATCGCTTTGTGGGAAACCAGCTGACGCGCTTCAGAGCGAGTTGAGCCGAAGCCCATGCGGTAAACCACGTTGTCCAGACGCTGCTCGAGAAGTTGCAGCAGGTTTTCACCTGTAGCGCCCTTCAGACGTGCTGCTTCCTTATAGTAGTTACGGAACTGCTTTTCCAGTACGCCGTAGATACGACGAACTTTTTGCTTTTCACGCAGCTGAATACCGTAGTCGGACAGACGACCGCGACCAGCGCCGTGCTGACCGGGTTTGGATTCTGCGCGACACTTGGAGTCGTGCGGACGAACACCACTCTTCAGCTGCAGGTCAGTCCCTTCACGACGGGACAGTTTACATTTTGGTCCAATATAACGTGCCATTTTGTCAGCCCCCTCTTACACGCGACGCTTTTTAGGTGGACGACATCCGTTATGCGGGATAGGCGTCACGTCGGTGATGTTGGTGATCTTGTAGCCGCAGTTGTTCAGTGCACGAACGGCAGATTCGCGACCGGGGCCAGGGCCCTTAACTTCTACGTCGAGGTTTTTCAGGCCGTATTCCTGAGCTGCAGTACCTGCGCGCTCAGCGGCAACCTGGGCTGCAAACGGGGTGCTCTTACGCGAGCCACGGAAGCCAGATCCACCTGCGGTGGCCCAGCTGAGGGTATTACCCTGGCGATCAGTGATCGTCACGATCGTGTTGTTGAACGATGCGTGGATGTGGGCAATACCGTCGACAACGGTCTTTTTGACCTTTTTGCGAACAGTAGTTTTTGGCTTAGCCATACCAGTATCCTAAATCCTGTATCAAATCCCCTCGGCGATTAGCCGGACGGGGCATCTTGAACCGCGATTTCGCGCCTTTTAGTTAAGGCTTACTTGCGAATCGGCTTGCGCGGACCCTTACGGGTGCGAGCATTGGTCTTGGTGCGCTGACCACGCAGCGGCAAGCTGCGACGGTGACGCAGACCGCGATAACAACCCAGGTCCATCAAACGCTTGATGTTCATGGATATTTCACGGCGCAGGTCGCCTTCCACGGTCAGTTTTGCAACTTCACCACGGATGGTTTCGATCTGCTCTTCAGACAGTTCGCGGATTTTGGTGGATTCAGCGATACCAACCGCTGCCAAAATAGACTTAGCCGTAGTGCGACCAACCCCATAAATGTGGGTCAGGGAGATTACGGCGTGCTTGTGGTCTGGTACATTGACACCAGCAATACGTGCCATAGAGGCGTACTCCACGTATTGGAGTCACTGCTTTATATTAAGTATGTGACTCTACTTTGATTTCGGCGCTGACAGCGACTAAAAAACCGGCGGCGCCACCAAAAAGGCGCGCAAGAATAGCTTTTCAGACACTAATTTGCAATAGCCAACGTCCGCATCGGTCCCCCGAAGCGGATGAAGACGACAGTCAACGCCCCCAGTTGGAAGTTTGCTGTTGCTCACTTCCCACCCCAAAAAACTTCCCGGGGTGTTGCCATTCGATACGGGGCTGTATCGAGTAGCGAATTTTTCCAGCTTTTACAGAGGCGCCCTGTGGGCGCTCTCCGCAAGGGGCTGGCCCCTTCTTAGCCTTGACGCTGCTTGTGACGTGGCTCAGCGCTGCAGATTACCCGCAGAACACCCTTGCGACGCACGATTTTGCAGTTACGGCAGATCTTTTTTACAGAAGCGCGTACTTTCATGACCTTACCTCAATTCAATCAAACTGCGAGCAGGCGACGCCCTAGCGACGACCGTAGCTTTGCAGGTTAGATTTTTTCATCAAACCCTCGTACTGGTGCGACAGCAGATGCGATTGTACCTGTGCCATAAAGTCCATCACTACGACTACAACGATCAGCAGTGAGGTACCCCCCAGATAGAAGGGAACGTTAAACCCAACCACCAGGAACTGCGGCAGCAGGGATACCAGTGCGATGTATACAGCACCCACCAGAGTGAGGCGAGTCAGCACGCTATCGATATAGCGGGCCGTCTGCTCTCCAGGGCGAATACCTGGCACATAAGCACCGGACTTTTTCAGGTTATCCGCAACTTCATTCGGGTTGAACATCAACGCCGTGTAGAAGAAACAGAAGAAACCAATCAACAGTGCGAACAGAATAATGTTCAGCGGTTGCCCTGGTCCAAGCTGCAACGCCATCCACTGCAGGATCTCTGCACCGAGACCTTCCCCGCCCTGACCAAACCACTGTGCCAGTGTGGCCGGGAACAACAGGATACTGCTGGCAAAGATTACCGGAATTACACCGGCCATGTTTACCTTCAGCGGCAAGTGGCTCGCCTGTGCAGCTGGAGCTGCAGAGTAACGTCCCGCTTGGCGCCTGGCGTGGTTGATCGTAATGCGACGCTGGCCGCGTTCCATAACAACCACAAAGAACACTACAGCAAGAGCGATGACGCCAATCATCAACAGCATGAGTATGTGCAGCTCACCCTGTCTCGCCTGTTCAAATGCCTGGCCGATGGCACCGGGTAAACCGGCGACAATACCGGCAAAAATCAGCATGGAAATGCCGTTGCCAACACCGCGCTCAGTGATCTGCTCACCGAGCCACATCATAAATACAGCACCAGTCACCAGTGACGTTACCGCCACAAAGTAAAAACCAAACGCGGGCTCAGATGAGTAAGCCAGGTTCTGCCCTGCCAGGCCGAAAGTCATACCGATCCCCTGAATCAGGGCCAGTATTACCGTCAGATAGCGGGTGTACTGGTTGATCTTACGTCTTCCGGCCTCCCCTTCCTTCTTCAACGCTTCCAGAGAGGGAGTCACCGCGCTCATCAACTGCATGATGATGGACGCGGAGATGTAGGGCATGATGCCCAGCGCCAGAATACTCATCCTTTCCAGGGCGCCGCCTGAAAACATGTTAAACAGGCCAAGGATGGTTCCCTGGTTCTGGTTAAACAGGTTTGACAGCTTTTCCGGATCAATGCCGGGCACCGGAATATGTGTCCCCAGTCGATAAACAAGAATCGCTAGAAACAGAAAACGAAGGCGAGCCCAAAGCTCGCCCAATCCCTTGCTGTTGCCCAGGGGATTTCCACCGGATCCTGGTCGTGCCATTGGCGCCTCGATTAGTCTTCTATTTTACCGCCAGCAGCTTCAATCGCTGCCTTTGCACCTTTGGTAACTCCCAGACCCTTAACGGTAACAGCTTTGGTCAGCTCACCTGAGAGGAACACTTTGGCGCGTTTAATATGGCTGCCGATAATATCGGCATTCTTAAGCGCTGCCAAATCGATTACGTCATTTTCTACCTTCGCCAGCTCAGCCAGACGTACTTCTGCGGTAAAGCGAGAAACACGAGCGGTGAAACCGTACTTAGGAAGACGCTTCTGCAAAGGCATCTGACCGCCTTCGAAGCCCGGACGAACACTGCCGCCGGAACGCGCTTTCTGACCTTTGTGGCCGCGGCCACCGGTCTTACCAATTCCGCTACCAATACCGCGACCAACGCGCTTGGCGCTGTGCTTGTGGCCTGGTGCTGGAGACAAGTCGTTCAAACGCATGTTATTCCCCCTCAACCTTAACCAGGTAGTTTACTTTGTTGATCATACCGCGCACGGAGGGAGTATCCTCCACTTCCACTGTGTGGCCGATGCGGCGCAGGCCCAGACCCGCAACGCACGCCTGATGACTTTTCAGGCGTCCGTTGATGCTTTTGGTCTGGGTCACTTTTATGGTCTTCTTAGCCATGGTCTTAACCCACCAATAACCTTAAATCCGAGCTGTAATTAGCCCAGAATCTCTTCGACAGATTTACCGCGCTTGGCAGCTACATCTTCCGGGCTCTGCATTTGCTCCAGAGCTTTGAAAGTTGCACGTACTACGTTCACCGGGTTGGTGGAGCCGTAACACTTAGCCAATACGTTGTGTACACCAGCCATTTCCAGAACGGAGCGCATAGCACCGCCGGCAATTACACCGGTACCCTGGGAAGCGGGCTGCATGTAAATCTTGGAACCGCCGTGGCGACCATTGGTAGCGTACTGGATGGTGTCACCATTCAGGTCTACCTGGATCATGTTGCGGCGTGCAGATTCCATCGCCTTTTGAATCGCTACAGGCACTTCACGTGCCTTGCCGCGACCAAAGCCAACACGGCCATTGCCATCACCAACTACGGTCAGTGCGGTAAAGGCGAAGATACGACCACCTTTAACAGTCTTGGCAACGCGGTTGACCTGGACCAGCTTCTCCTGCAGGCCTTCGTCGTTGCTTTTGTCTTTCTCTCTAGCCATAACTCAACCCTTAGAATTTCAGACCGGCTTCGCGGGCAGCGTCAGCCAGAGCCTTAACACGGCCATGGTATCTGAAGCCGCTACGATCGAAGGCAACTTGTTCAACGCCAGCGGCTTTCGCGCGCTCAGCGATCAGTTTGCCAACTGCGGCAGCAGCGTCAGCGTTGCCAGTTTTACCAGAGCGCAGGTCCTTGTCCAGGGTAGAGGCGGAAGCCAATACCGCGCTGCCTTCGGCAGACAGGATCTGTGCGTAAATGTGGCGCGGGGTGCGGTTCACGGTGAGGCGAACGGCGCCCAGCTCACGGATCTTGGCGCGGGCACGACGTGCACGACGCAAGCGAGATGCTTTCTTAACGTTCATATCTATGCCCTACTTACTTCTTCTTGGCCTCTTTGCGATACACGCGCTCGTCGGCATAACGGACACCCTTACCTTTGTAGGGCTCCGGCGGACGGAACGAGCGGATCTCAGCGGCCACTTGGCCCAGCAGCTGTTTATTGCTGCTCTTCAGTACGATTTCAGTCTGGGATGGAGTTTCCGCAGTCACGCCTTCCGGCAACTGATAATCGATCGGATGGGAGAAGCCCAGGGTCAGGTTAACCGCTTTACCGGCTGCTTTCGCACGATAACCAACACCCAGCAACTGCAGCTTCTTCTCGAAGCCCTTGCTTACGCCTATCACCATGTTATTGACCAAAGCACGGGTGGTACCCGCCAAGGCTCTGGCCTGCTTGGAGTTATTGCGCGCGGCAAAAGTCAGCTGGCTTTCAGCCTCGCTCACTTCTACATCACCGTGAATAACCATATCCAGGTTACCGCTACCGCCTTTAACAGCGATATTTTGACCTTTCAGGTCTACGGTTACACCTGCGGGGATAACTACCGGACTATTTGCTACTCGAGACATTGCAACCCCCGCTTAGAATACGGTGCAAAGCACTTCGCCACCGATACCAGCCTGACGTGCAGCGCGGTCAGTCATCACACCATTAGAGGTGGAAACGATCGCGACACCCAGGCCACCACGTACGGTAGGCAGAGCTTTTTTACCAGTGTAAGCGCGCAGGCCCGGACGGGAAACGCGATTGAGCTCGGCAATAACCGGCTTGCCCTGGAAGTATTTCAGAGCAATGGTCAGTTCCGGCTTAGCGCCTTCGCTTACGTTTAAATCAGTAACGTAACCTTCGTCTTTCAGGACTTTGGCCACTGCTACTTTCAGTTTGGATGATGGCAGGGTGACTTCCGCCTTTCCGCGCGCCAGGGCATTGCGGATGCGAGTCAGCATATCTGCCAACGGATCTTGCATACTCATCTTATGAGACTCCTCAAATCTGCCTTAAACCAGCTGGTAATTACCAGCTGGACTTCACGAGGCCAGGAACATCACCACGCATCGCAGCTTCACGAAGCTTGTTACGGCACAGGCCGAACTTGCGGTATACAGCGTGGGGGCGACCAGTAATACGACAGCGGCGTTGCTGACGTACCGGGCTTGCATCGCGCGGCATTTTCTGCAGCTTGAGTTGAGCCTCCCACTGCTCCTCTTCGGAAGCAGTGGAACTGGCGATGATCGCCTTCAGCTCTTGACGCTTCTCGGCGTACTTAGCTGCGGTTCGAGCGCGCTTGTTTTCGCGCGCAATCATGGATTTCTTCGCCATGGAATCCTCTTAACCCTTGAAAGGGAAGTTGAACGCTTTCAGCAGCGCACGACCTTGATCGTCGTTTGCAGCTGTAGTGGTAATACAAATATCCAGACCGCGGAGCTTGTCTACTTTGTCGTAGTCAATTTCCGGGAAGATGATTTGCTCAGTCACGCCCATAGAGAAGTTACCGCGGCCGTCGAACTGCTTCGGGCTAATGCCACGGAAGTCGCGGATACGCGGAATCGCGATGTCAACCAAACGCTCCAGGAACTCATACATGCGCTCACCGCGCAGAGTTACCTTGCAGCCGATCGGCCAACCGTCACGAATCTTAAAGCCCGCAATAGACTTGCGCGCTTTAGTAACGATGGGCTTTTGACCAGTAATTGCTGTCATATCGTTGACAGCGTGCTCCAGCACCTTCTTATCACCAATCGCTTCACCAACACCCATGTTGATGGTGATCTTGGTGATGCGCGGCACTGCCATCACATTCTCGAGACCAAGCTCTTCTTTTAGCTTGGCCACGAGGTCCTTAGTGTAGAGCTCTTTAAGCTTTGCCATGATCTACCAACCTGCTTTTGCGTCAAGAGCCTTAGATGGCTTCGCCGCTGGATTTGAAGACGCGAATCTTAGTGCCGTCTTCCAGTACTTTAAAGCCCACCCGGTCAGCCTTCTGGGTGTTAGGGTTGAAGATGGCTACGTTGGAAGCTTGGATAGCAGCTTCTTTCTCAACGATGCCACCTGCAATACCCATCTGTGGGTTTGGCTTTTGGTGCTTTTTGATCATCTGTATGCCGGAGACAATCAGACGACCGTCGTTCAGTACTTTACGTACTGAACCACGTTTGCCCTTGTCACGACCGGCGATAACGATCACTTCGTCGTCACGCTTGATCTTGCGCATAACTCTTCTCCGCTCGAGGCCTAGATAACTTCGGGAGCGAGGGAGATGATCTTCATGAACTTCTCACCGCGCAATTCGCGAGTTACCGGACCAAAAATACGGGTGCCAACCGGCGCCAGTTGCTGGTTCAGCAGCACCGCTGCGTTATCGTCAAATTTAATCAGGGAACCGTCCGCGCGACGCACACCTTTTTTGGTGCGAACCACAACGGCGTTCATTACCTGACCTTTCTTCACTTTACCGCGGGGGATGGCTTCCTTAACGGTTACCTTGATAATGTCGCCCACGCCGGCATAACGACGATGGGAGCCGCCCAGCACCTTGATGCACATGACGCGGCGAGCCCCACTGTTGTCAGCTACTTCTAAGTAGGATTCCGCTTGAATCATTGTCTCTCTCCGAAACCTTTCAATTCGGCAGTCAATGCGCTAGGGGTTATACCTTCGCCGCACGCTCTACAATTTTCTGCAAAGCCCAAGATTTGCTCTTGGACAGAGGACGAGATTCCTCGATGGTTACAACATCACCGATGCTGCAATCATTGTTCTCATCATGTGCCTTGAGCTTTGTGGACTTGTTTACAATTTTGCCGTAGATCGGGTGCTTAACACGGCGCTCGATCAAAACGGTGATGGTTTTATCCATCTTGTCACTCACAACCTTGCCGGTCAGAGTACGCTTCAGTTTTGCTTCAGCCATGATTAATTACCTGCCTTCTCGGTCAACACAGTCTTTATGCGAGCAATGTCGCGACGAGTCTGCTTCAGCAGATGAGTCTGAGCCAGTTGACCGGTGGATTTTTGCATACGAAGCTTAAATTGAGCTTCGAGCTGGTTCAGCAGTTCCTGGTTCAGCTCTTCAACTGACTTTTCGCGTAGATCTGCAGTCTTCATTACATCACCGAACGCTTAACGAAAGTTGTTTTTACAGGCAGCTTGGCCGCAGCTAGTGCGAAAGCCTCACGAGCCAGCTCCTCGGACACACCCTCCATCTCATAGAGGACCTTGCCCGGCTGGATCTGAGCTACCCAGTATTCAACGCCACCTTTACCTTTACCCATTCGAACTTCGAGGGGCTTATTGGTAATTGGCTTGTCTGGAAACACACGAATCCAGATTTTACCGCCACGTTTAATGTGACGAGTCATTGCGCGACGAGCCGCTTCGATCTGGCGCGCAGTAATGCGACCACGACCGGTAGCCTTAAGGCCAAACTCGCCAAAGCTCACTTTAGAGCCGCGCTGAGCAAGACCGCGGTTGCGACCCTTCTGTACCTTGCGGAATTTTGTACGCTTTGGTTGCAGCATTTGCGTACCCCTTATTTAGCAGCTTTTTTGCGGCTCTTTACCGGCTTCTCATCGGGCACTTCGTCACCGATTACCTCGCCTTTAAAGATCCACACCTTGATACCGATGATGCCGTAAGTAGTCTTCGCTTCAACATTGGCGTAGTCGATGTTGGCGCGCAGGGTGTGCAGGGGCACACGGCCTTCGCGATACCATTCGGTACGCGCGATTTCTGCACCGCCAAGACGGCCACTTACTTGAATCTTGATACCTTCGGCACCCTGACGCATAGCGTTCTGTACGGCACGCTTCATAGCGCGACGGAACATAACACGGCGTTCCAGCTGCTGGGCAACGTTCTGGCCAACCAGAGCCGCGTCCATATCAGGCTTGCGCACTTCTTCGATGTCGATGTGCACAGGTACGCCCATCTGCGCGCTTACTTCTTTGCGCAGACGTTCTACGTCTTCACCTTTTTTACCGATCACGATGCCCGGACGTGCAGTGTGAATCTTCACACGTGCAGTGTTTGCCGGACGTTCGATCTCGATACGGCTCACAGAAGCGTGGGCCAGTTTTTTGCGAATGTATTCGCGAACTTTCAGATCCGTGTACAGCTTGTCTGCGTACTCGTCGCTGCCGGCATACCAAACAGAGGTATGCTTTTTAACGATACCCAGACGAATGCCGGTAGGATGTACTTTTTGTCCCATGGTTTTCTCGCCTGCTCTCTTATTTCTCGGCCACTTTCACAGTGATGTGACAAGTACGCTTAAGAATGCGATCAGCACGACCTTTAGCACGCGGCTTAATGCGCTTCATGGTCATACCTTCGTCCACAAAAATTGTGGAAACCTTCAGCTCGTCAACGTCAGCACCTTCGTTGTGCTCAGCGTTGGCAATGGCCGACTCCAGTACTTTCTTAATGATCGCCGCACCCTTTTTAGTACTGAAAGCCAGTATATCCAGGGCCTCTTCAACGCCTTTGCCGCGAACCTGATCAGCTACCAGTCGCGCCTTTTGCGCCGATAGACGTGCGCCGCGTAATTTTGCTGCTACTTCCATCTTTATAACCTCGGCTTAGCGCTTCTTCGCTTTCTTGTCCGCAGCATGACCGCGGTAAGTGCGGGTAGCAGCGAACTCGCCCAGTTTATGGCCAACCATTTCTTCGTTAACCAAAACGGGCACGTGTTGACGACCGTTGTGCACGGCAATCGTCAGTCCAACCATTTCCGGCATAATCATGGAACGGCGGGACCAGGTTTTAATCGGCCGGCGATCGTTTGCTGCAATCGCTGCCTCCACCTTCTTGATCAAATGCAGATCAATAAAGGGACCTTTCTTTAATGAGCGTGGCACTGTCGATTCCTCTCTAGCTGCTCAGACATCGCGCGGCTTACTTGCCGCGACGACGTACTATCATCTTATCGGTGCGCTTGTTCTTGCGCGTTTTCTTACCCTTGGTCGGAACGCCCCACGGAGTAACCGGATGACGACCACCAGAGGTACGGCCTTCACCACCACCGTGCGGGTGATCTACCGGGTTCATCGCCACACCGCGAACGGTAGGACGAACACCACGCCAGCGTGCAGCACCAGCTTTACCCAGCTTGCGCAGGCTGTGCTCGGAGTTGCTCACTTCACCCAGGGTTGCGCGGCACTCAGCGAGAACCTTGCGCATTTCGCCGGAACGCAGACGAATGGTCGCATACTGACCTTCACGAGCTACCAGCTGCACAGAGGCACCAGCAGAACGGGCCAGCTGAGCGCCTTTGCCTGGCTTCAGCTCGATCGCGTGGATTACAGAACCTACCGGAACGTTGCGCAGAGGCAGAGTGTTACCCACAACAATCGGTGCGGCATCGCCGGACTGAATGGTGGCACCTGCTTTCAGGCCTTTCGGTGCGATAATGTAACGACGCTCACCGTCGGCGTAACACACCAGAGCGATGTGTGCGCTGCGGTTGGGATCGTACTCCAGACGCTCAACTTTAGCCGGAATACCGTCTTTGTTGCGTTTGAAGTCGATTACACGGTAGTGCTGCTTGTGGCCACCACCGATGTGACGGGTAGTGATACGACCATTGTTGTTACGGCCACCACTTTTGCTCTTGCTCTCCAACAGAGGAGCGTAAGGAGCACCCTTGTGCAGGTCGGTGTTAACAACCTTAACCAGGTGACGACGGCCGGCGGAGGTCGGTTTTGTTTTTACAATTGCCATTGTAACGGTCCCCTTTACTCAGCAGCTTCAAAATTGATGTCGCTGCCCTCAGCCAGGCGAACGTAGGCTTTTTTCCAATCGCTGCGCTGGCCCATGCCATTGCGAGTGCGCTTGGTTTTGCCCTTTACGTTCACGGTGCGAACCTGCTCAACGGAAACGTTAAACAGCTTCTCAACCGCAGCCTTGATCTCAGCTTTCTCGGCGTCGGTGGTAACCTTGAAAACTACCTGATTGGCGCTATCCGCCAGTCCAGCAGCTTTTTCGGAAATTACCGGGCCCAGCAGTACTTTGTAGAGTCGCTCTTGGTTCATCCCAGCACCTCTTCAATTTTCTTGAGCGCAGAAACGGTAACCACGACCTTATCAAAGCGAATCAGGCTTACTGGATCGATCGCCTGTACATCGCGGACGTCGATCTTGTGCAAGTTGCGTGCGGCCAGGTAGAGGTTTTCGCTAACCTCTTCAGTCACGATCAGCGCATCGGACAGGTCAAACTGAGCCAGCTTGCTTACCAGCTGCTTGGTTTTGGGCGCGTCCACATCAAAGGACTCAACCACTACCAGGCGCTCCTGACGAGCCAGCTCAGACAGAATGCAACGCAGTGCAGCGCGGTACATTTTTTTGTTCAGCTTAACGCTGTGATCGCGTGGATCAGCGGCGAAAGTTACGCCACCGGAACGCCACAGCGGGCTGCGGATAGTACCGGCACGTGCGCGGCCAGTACCTTTTTGGCGCCATGGCTTCTTACCACCACCAGAAACATCGGAACGATTTTTCTGCGCCTTGGTACCCTGGCGAGCGCCGGCCATGTAGGCCACAACTGCCTGGTGTACCAGATCTTGGTTGAACTCACGTCCGAAAGTCACTTCAGAGACAGCTACTGTGCCTTTAGCGCCTTCGGGAGTAGCGATATTCAGTTCCATATCTATTTCCCCTCAGACTTAGGCTTTAACTGCCGGACGAACGATAACGTTGCCACCGGGTGCACCGGGTACAGCGCCTTTAACCAACAGCAGGTTGCGTTCGGCATCGACACGAACCACTTCCAGGTTTTGCACGGTTACGCGCTCAGCACCCATATGTCCGGCCATCTTCTTGCCTTTCCATACGCGGCCAGGAGTCTGACATTGACCGATAGAACCGGGTGCGCGGTGAGACAGGGAGTTACCGTGGGTTGCGTCCTGGGTGCGGAAATTCCAACGCTTAACGCCGCCCTGGAAGCCTTTACCTTTGGAAGTGCCGGTTACGTCGATCATCTGGCCAGCTTCGAAGCTGGAAACAGTAATTTCAGAACCGATTTCGAAAGTCTCTTCGGAACCGTCAGTGCGCAGTTCGAAAAGATTTGTGCCAGCCTCTACATTGGCTTTGGCGAAGTGGCCCGCTGCGGGCTTGGAGACACGGGAAGCTTTGCGGCTGCCTACTGCTACTTGAACAGCGCTGTAACCGTCAGTTTCCTGAGTTTTCACTTGGGTGACGCGATTCGGAGCAACCTCAACAACGGTTACCGGAATGGATACGCCATCTTCAGTGAAGATGCGAGTCATGCCGCTCTTGCGGCCGACAATACCTATAGTCATCTTTTTTAACCTCTCAGTGCACGGGGCTTTAACCCACTGCGGCCGCCCAATTTCAGAGCGTTACACTACCCGGACCGTTTTCGCCCGGGATTCGGTAGTTAGTAAAAGTGTTAGCCGAGACTAATTTGGACCTCAACACCGGCCGCCAGATCGAGCTTCATCAGCGCGTCGACGGTTTTCTCGGTAGGCTCAACGATGTCCAGCAAACGCTTGTGAGTACGGATCTCATACTGATCGCGAGCGTCTTTATTAACGTGCGGGGAAATCAGTACGGTGTACTTCTCTTTGCGAGTCGGCAGCGGGATAGGACCGCGAACTTGTGCGCCAGTGCGCTTAGCCGTCTCTACGATCTCCTGAGTGGACGCGTCGATCAGCTTGTGATCGAAGGCCTTCAGGCGAATACGGATACGTTGACCCTGCATGGAATCAAACTCCAATTATTAACTAAAGAACGTCCTCTTACGCAGCCCCGAGGGCGGGCGAAAAGGAGCGCGAATTCTACGGGGAGCGCAGCAGGCTGTCAACTGTACAGGCTGATCAAATTTCAATCTGTTGAAACTACAATTGAATACCCCAAGCGGAACGAGGTATCCACAATGACTATCGCCGCAACACTGAGTCAATATTTAAATGACCAATCGGTCGATTATCACCTGATTCAGCACCCACACACTCGCACCAGCCGGGAAAGCGCCCGCGCCGCCCACGTGCGGGAAGATCAGGTGGCAAAAGCGATTTTGCTTCAGGATATAGAGGGTTACGTAATGGCTGTGATCCCAGCCAGCAGCAGCCTCGACATGCGCTCGCTTCACAATGAGACCGGGCGAAACTCACTGCAAATGGTCTCCGAAACCGAACTCGGCGCCATATTCCCAGACTGTGAACTGGGCGCCCTGCCCGCCCTAGGCCAGGCTTACGGCATTACCACCCTGCTAGACACCAGTCTTGGACACCGTGAAACCATTTACTTTGAGGCCGGTGACCACGAAGAACTGGTTGAGATGAGCGGCCCTCAATTCACCAAGCTGTTTGCGGGCAGCAGAAGCTGCGATTTAAGCCGGGATTGGCCATAAGCTCGCTAGATTAAAAGCAAATATTAGCGGCCGCAGATATGCCGGAAAGGATTCAATATTAAGCCCCTAACAGAGAGGGGTGATGCTCGCAGCACCAAACAACACCAGCTGGTGCAAGTAGGCAATTATCGGGCACAAAAAAAGCCGCAGCGCGTCCGCTGCGGCTTTTTAGTTAGATCAGGAGTAACTATTACTCGATGATCTTGGCAACAACGCCCGCACCTACGGTACGACCACCTTCGCGGATAGCGAAGCGCAGGCCGTCTTCCATGGCGATCGGAGCGATCAGGGTAACAACCATTTGAATGTTGTCGCCCGGCATTACCATTTCAGTACCTTCCGGCAGCTCTACCGCACCAGTTACGTCGGTAGTACGGAAGTAGAACTGAGGACGGTAGCCTTTGAAGAACGGGGTGTGACGACCACCTTCGTCCTTGGACAGTACATACACTTCCGCTTCGAACTTGGTGTGCGGAGTGATGGAGCCCGGCTTAGCCAGTACCTGACCACGCTCTACTTCGTCACGCTTGGTGCCGCGCAGCAGTGCGCCGATGTTCTCACCAGCACGACCTTCGTCGAGCAGCTTGCGGAACATTTCAACACCAGTACAGGTGGTAGTGGTTGTTTCTTTGATACCAACGATTTCGATCTCGTCGCCAGTGTTGATCACACCGCGTTCTACACGACCAGTTACAACAGTACCACGGCCAGAGATAGAGAATACGTCTTCGATCGGCATCAGGAACGGCTGATCTACAGCGCGCTCTGGCTCAGGGATGTACTCGTCCAGAGTCTCTACCAGCTTCTTAACAGCGGTAGTACCCATTTCGTTGTCGTCTTCGCCGTTCAGGGCCATCAGAGCGGAACCAACGATGATCGGAGTGTCGTCACCTGGGAACTCGTACTGGTCCAGAAGTTCGCGAACTTCCATTTCTACCAGCTCGAGCAGCTCTTCGTCGTCTACCATGTCCGCTTTGTTCAGGAATACAACGATGTAAGGTACACCTACCTGACGGGAAAGCAGGATGTGCTCACGAGTCTGCGGCATGGGGCCGTCAGCTGCGGAACATACCAGAATAGCGCCGTCCATCTGAGCAGCACCGGTGATCATGTTCTTAACGTAGTCGGCGTGTCCCGGGCAATCTACGTGCGCGTAGTGGCGGGTCGGGGACTCGTACTCAACGTGAGAAGTAGCGATGGTGATACCGCGCTCACGCTCTTCCGGTGCATTGTCGATACCGTCGAAAGCAACAGCGTCACCGCCCCAAACTTCCGCACATACGCGGGTCAGAGCAGCAGTCAGGGTGGTTTTACCGTGGTCAACGTGACCGATGGTGCCCACGTTCACGTGGGGCTTGGAACGTTCAAACTTTTCTTTTGCCATCTTTAGATGTCCTCTAGCTAAAAGTTTGCCAAAGGGGCCCCAGCTGTTGGCCCGACCCCCTTTAAGCAGAAGTTAATTAGGCCTTAGTCTTGGCGATGATCTCATCGGCAACATTTTTCGGCGCTTCGGCGTACTTCAGGAATTCCATGGTGTAGGTAGCACGGCCCTGAGTAGCAGAACGCAGGTCGGTTGCGTAACCGAACATTTCTGCCAGAGGTACTTCCGCATTGACAACCTTACCGGAGGGGTTGTCTTCCATACCCTGGATGAGGCCACGGCGACGGTTGAGGTCACCAACCACATCACCCATGTTCTCTTCCGGAGTTACCACTTCCACCTTCATCATCGGCTCGAGCAGTACCGCACCGCCCTGACTGGACAGCTTCTTGGTCGCCATAGAACCGGCGATCTTAAACGCCATTTCATTGGAGTCCACATCGTGGAAGGAACCGTCGTACAGAGTCGCCTTCAGGCCCAGCAGCGGGTAGCCAGCCAGAACACCGTTCTTCATCTGCTCTTCGATACCTTTCTGTACCGCAGGAATGTATTCCTTCGGTACCGCACCGCCCACGATTTCGTTAACGAATTCCAGACCTTCCTGAGACTCGTCTTCGGCGGGCTCAAACTTCACCCATACGTGACCGTACTGACCGCGACCACCGGACTGACGAACGAACTTACCTTCGATCTCAGAGGTGTTGCGGATAGTTTCACGGTAGGCAACCTGAGGCTTACCGATGTTCGCTTCAACGTTGAACTCACGCTTCATGCGGTCAACGATGATATCCAGGTGCAATTCACCCATACCGGAAATAATGGTCTGACCGGTTTCCTCGTCAGTCTTCACGCGGAAGGACGGATCTTCCTGGGCCAGCTTGCCGAGGGCAATACCCATTTTTTCCTGGTCCGGCTTGGACTTGGGCTCAACCGCAACAGAAATTACCGGCTCGGGGAACTCCATACGCTCCAGAACAATCTTGTTGGCTTCGGAGCATAGGGTGTCACCAGTGGTTACGTCTTTCAGACCAATCGCAGCAGCGATGTCACCAGCCAGTACTTCTTTAATTTCCTGACGATCGTTGGAGTGCATTTGCACCATACGACCGACACGCTCTTTCTTCATTTTTACGGAGTTGTATACCGCAGTACCGCTCTCCAGCTTACCGGAGTAAACACGGAAGAAAGTCAGGGTACCAACGAAGGGGTCGGTAGCAATTTTGAACGCCAGTGCAGCGAACGGCGCGTTGTCGTCAGCTTCGCGGCTCTCAACAGTTTCGCCATCTTCCAGAGTACCTTCGATCGCCTTAACTTCAGTCGGCGCCGGCAGGTATTCGATAACTGCGTCCAGTACAGCCTGTACACCCTTGTTCTTGAACGCAGAACCGCCCAGAACCGGTACAATTTCGTTGGCCAGGGTACGCTGACGGATAGCTGCCTTGATTTCTTCTTCGGACAGCTCACCTTCTTCCAGGTATTTTTCCATCAACTCTTCGCTGGCTTCAGCGGCCGCTTCTACCAGGTACTCGCGCATTTCGTCGCACTCGTCCTGCAGCTCAGCGGGGATGTCAGCGTAGTCGAAAGTCATGCCCTGGTCGGCTTCATTCCACAGAATGGCCTTCATCTTCACCAGGTCAACAACACCCTTGAACTCGTCCTCAGAGCCGATGGTCATCTGCAGAGGTACAGCATTCGCGTTCAAGCGGTCTTTCAGCTGACTCACAACGTTGCGGTAGTTCGCACCGGCGCGGTCCATTTTGTTTACGAATACCATGCGCGGTACTTCGTATTTGTTCGCCTGGCGCCATACGGTTTCAGTCTGAGGCTGAACACCAGAGGAGCCACACAGTACAACAACAGCACCGTCGAGTACGCGCAGGGAGCGCTCAACTTCAATAGTGAAGTCAACGTGTCCTGGGGTATCGATGATGTTTACGCGGTGCTGGTCGAACTGCTGCTGCATGCCAGACCAGAAACAGGTAGTTGCAGCAGAAGTAATGGTGATACCACGCTCCTGCTCCTGCTCCATCCAGTCCATGGTGGCAGCACCTTCGTGTACTTCACCAATTTTGTGGGATAGACCAGTGTAGAAAAGTACGCGCTCGGTAGTAGTGGTTTTACCGGCGTCTACGTGGGCACAGATACCGATGTTACGGTAACGTGCGATGGGCGTTTTACGTGCCACAGTTGTATCCTCGATATAACGGCAAAAGGCAGCCTGGAATTTTCCGTGCTGCCTTTCGGTATTAATTTCCGATGTTGGTATTCATCAGACTTAGAAGCGGTAGTGAGAGAATGCCTTGTTGGCTTCTGCCATGCGGTGTACATCTTCACGCTTCTTGACCGCGCCACCCTTGTTTTGGGCTGCATCGATCATTTCGTTGGCCAGACGCTGAGCCATAGATTTCTCACCGCGCTTACGGGAGAACTCCACCAACCAACGCATTGCCAGAGCCGTACGACGCGAGGGGCGCACTTCTACAGGCACCTGATACGTCGCACCACCAACACGGCGGGACTTTACTTCCACCATAGGCGCGATATTTTCCAAAGACTCCTCGAATACTTCGATCGGATCTTTGTTCAATTTTTCAGAAATAGTTTCAAGTGCACCGTATACGATACGCTCTGCAACTGACTTCTTGCCGCTGATCATGACGTGGTTCATGAACTTGGCCAGGGTGACGTTCCCGAACTTGGGGTCCGGTAGCACTTCGCGCTTGGCGACTACTCGTCTTCTCGGCATGGGTATTGCCTCTCTTCAGGGTTATTCTGAGACGCCGCCGTAAAACATTACAATCCGGCGAGCTCAGCCTTACTCCGGTTGGAAACCGAAACGCAAATCGTTAAAGGTGATTAACCTTTAGGACGCTTGGCGCCGTACTTAGAACGGCCCTGCTTGCGATCGTTTACGCCGGCACAGTCAAGTGCACCGCGTACAGTGTGGTAGCGCACACCCGGCAGGTCTTTTACACGACCGCCGCGAATCAGTACCACGCTGTGCTCTTGCAGGTTGTGGCCTTCACCACCGATGTACGAAGTTACTTCGTAACCGCTGGTCAGACGCACACGGCAAACCTTACGCAGTGCAGAGTTCGGCTTCTTCGGTGTAGTGGTGTACACACGAGTGCAAACTCCGCGACGCTGCGGGCTAGCCTGCAGAGCAGGAACGTCGCTTTTTTCAACTTTGCGTTTTCTCGGCTTACGAACCAACTGGTTGATCGTTGCCATTAAAAATCACTCCAAAAATAAAATGCCCCCACCTCTAACAGTGAGGGCCTATCGTCTGTGTGTATCGTCCGATCCTGGGATCAAACGGAACACCCCACATAAGCGGGGGCCGCATTCTATAAGCGACAACCCGCCTAGTCAATCGGCGACGGAAGTAAGTGCTTACATCACAGACAGTCGCCAATATCAGATCGGGCACCTAAGTGCCCCAACCTACCCCACTCCACCAACAGATAGAGTGGGATACGCCTTATTCGCCTGAGGACTTCAGTGCCTCAGTCAGAGCTGCTTCAACCTCAGCTGCGGAAGGTCCTTCACCGAAGGCCTCTTCCAACTGCAGGCTGCGTTTGCGCTTGCGCTCGCTGTGGTAAGCCAGACCGGTACCAGCCGGGATCAGGCGACCCACAACCACGTTCTCTTTCAAGCCGCGCAGGTTGTCTTCCTTACCAGTTACCGCCGCTTCGGTCAGAACGCGAGTGGTTTCCTGGAACGAAGCCGCTGACAGGAAGGACTCAGTTGCCAGGGACGCTTTGGTAATACCCAGCAGCAGGCGTTCGAACTGAGCGGGCTGCTTGTTCTCGGCACGCAGCTGTTCGTTCTCTTCGATCACGCGCTGGTATTCAACCTGGTCGCCCTTAATCAAGCTGGAATCACCCATCTCGGTGACTTCAACTTTACGCAGCATCTGACGCACGATGGTTTCGATGTGCTTATCGTTAATGCCTACACCCTGGAGGCGGTAAACCTCCTGGATCTCGTTGGTGATGTAGCGAGCCAGCTCTTCAACACCTTTCAGACGCAGAATATCGTGCGGGTTGGACGGGCCATCGGAGATAACCTCACCCTTCTCTACGGTTTCACCTTCGAACACAGTCAGCTGGCGGTGCTTTGGAATCAGAACCTCATAGTGGTCCTTACCATTGGCCAGCGGCTTGCCGTCGCGCGGGGTAATCTGCAGACGAACCTTGCCTTTGGTCTCTTTACCGAAGGAAACGGTGCCGGAGATTTCCGCCAGAATGGACGGCTCTTTCGGCTTACGCGCTTCAAACAGGTCGGCAACGCGGGGCAGACCACCGGTAATATCCTTGGTACCGCCGGATTCCTGCGGAATACGTGCGATTACGTCACCCACGTTCACCTGCTTACCTTCAGCCAGGCTGAGGATTGCACGCGGCGGCAGGGCGTAGTGCGCAGGCGCATTACTGTTCGCCAGAGTCAGCTCTTCGCCGTTCTCATCCAGCAGGGTTACTGCCGGGCGCAGGTCTTTACCCGCTGCCGGGCGCTCGGCCGGATCGATAATCTCGATAGAGGACAGGCCGGTGATATCGTCGGTCTGCTTGCGGATAGAGAGCCCTTCTTCCATACCGGACAGTTTCACCCAACCGGCAACCTCGGTGATGATCGGGTGGGTGTGCGGGTCCCACTTGGCCACGATCTGGCCACCGTCTACCTCGGCACCTTCGTAGACGCTGATCACAGCACCGTAAGGCAGCTTGTAGCGCTCGCGCTCGCGACCGGCGCTGTCGGCAATCGCCAGCTCACCGGAACGGGACACGGCTACCAGAGTGCCAACTTCGGTCTTAACCGTCTTAACATTATGCAGACGTACGGTACCGCCCTGCTTCACCTGGATGCTGTCCGCAGCGGAGGCACGGCTTGCAGCACCACCGATGTGGAAGGTACGCATGGTCAGCTGGGTGCCCGGCTCACCGATGGACTGTGCGGCAACAACGCCCACAGACTCACCCGGGTTGGCGCGGTGGCCACGGGCCAGGTCGCGGCCGTAACACTGGGCACAGATACCGTGTGCAGTCTCACAGGTGATCGGGGAGCGAACCAGAACCTCATCGATGCCCATGGCTTCGATGCGCTCTACCCACTTCTCGTCGATCATAGTGCCGGCAGAAACGGCGATTTCGTCACTGCCTGGCTTCAGTACATCGCGGGCCACTACACGACCGAGGATACGGTCACCGAGAGATTCGATAACATCACCGCCCTCGATTACCGGCGCCATGGTCAGACCATCGTCGGTGCCACAATCCAGCTCGGTAATTACCACGTCCTGGGCCACGTCAACCAAACGACGGGTCAGGTAACCGGAGTTAGCGGTTTTCAGTGCGGTATCCGCCAGACCTTTACGAGCACCGTGGGTCGAGATGAAGTACTGCTGTACAGTCAGACCTTCACGGAAGTTTGCCGTAATGGCGTTTTCGATAATGGAGCCATCCGGACGGGCCATCAGACCACGCATACCAGCGAGCTGACGGATCTGAGCTTCAGAACCACGAGCACCGGAGTCTGCGTACATGTATACGGAGTTGAAGGAGTCCTGCTTGGTCTCGTTGCCCTCGCGGTCGATCACCTTCTCTTTCTTGATACCGGCCATCATCGCCTGGGTTACCTTGTCGTTGGTGCGGGACCAAACGTCGATAACCTTGTTGTACTTCTCTCCCTGGGTTACCAGGCCGGAAGCAAACTGGCTTTCAATCTCTTTCACTTCCGCTTCAGCGGCATCGATCAGTTCAGCTTTTTCAGCTGGAATCTCAAAGTCGTTCACACCAATGGAGGAACCGGACTTGGTAGAGAAATCGAAACCGGTGTACATCAGCTGGTCGGCAAAAATAACCGTCGCCTTCAGGCCTACCTTGCGGTAGCACTCGTTCAGGGCGCGGGAGATTGCCTTTTTCTTCATCGGCTGGTTGACGTGCGCAAACGGCAGGCCTTCCGGCACGATGTTCCACAGCAGCGCGCGGCCTACAGTGGTGTCCTGAATGGAGATAGTCTCGTGCTTCTCACCGTCTTCGCCGACGATATTTTCGCGGATACGCACCTTGATCTTCGCTTGCAGACCAACCTGCTTGGCGTAGAAAGCGCGGCTCACTTCTTTGATATCGGAGAAGAACATGCCTTCGCCTTTATCGTTAACGCGCTCGCGGGTCATCCAGTACAGACCCAGTACCACGTCCTGGGACGGTACGATAATCGGCTCACCGTTAGCAGGCGACAGGATGTTGTTGGTGGACATCATCAGCGCGCGGGATTCCAGCTGCGCTTCGATCGTCAGCGGTACGTGTACCGCCATCTGGTCACCGTCGAAGTCGGCGTTATAGGCCGCACAAACCAGCGGGTGGAGCTGGATTGCCTTACCTTCAATCAGTACCGGTTCAAACGCCTGGATACCCAGACGGTGAAGGGTCGGTGCACGGTTAAGCAGTACCGGGTGCTCGCGGATCACTTCGTCGAGGATATCCCAAACGACGGCTTCCTCGCGCTCAACCATCTTCTTGGCAGCTTTGATCGTAGTGGCCAGGCCACGGGATTCCAGCTTGCCAAAGATAAACGGCTTAAACAGTTCCAGTGCCATCTTCTTGGGCAGACCACACTGGTGCAGACGCAGAGTCGGACCTACCACGATCACGGAACGACCGGAGTAGTCAACACGCTTACCCAGCAGGTTCTGACGGAAACGACCCTGCTTACCTTTAATCATGTCAGCCAGGGACTTCAGCGGGCGCTTGTTGGAGCCGGTGATGGCGCGACCGCGACGGCCGTTATCCAGCAGTGCGTCAACAGACTCCTGCAGCATGCGCTTTTCGTTGCGCACGATAATGTCTGGCGCGTTCAGCTCAAGCAGACGCTTCAGACGGTTGTTACGGTTGATCACACGACGGTAGAGGTCGTTCAGATCGGAGGTCGCAAAACGACCGCCATCCAGCGGTACCAGCGGACGCAGATCCGGCGGCAGAACCGGCAGAGCCTTCATCACCATCCACTCCGGGTTGTTGCCGGACTTGTAGAAGGCTTCCAGCAGCTTCAGGCGCTTGGACAGTTTCTTGATCTTGGTTTCGGAGTTGGTCGCCGGGATCTCTTCGCGCAGGCGCTGGATTTCTGCGGGCAGCTCGATGTCCGCCATCAGCTCCTGGATCGCCTCGGCACCCATTTTCGCTTCAAACTCGTCGGCGAACTCTTCCATCGCCTCAAAGTACTGCTCGTCATTCAGCAGCTGGCCGCGCTCCAGGGTAGTCATACCCGGCTCGGTAACAACGTAAGATTCGAAGTACAGCACGCGCTCGATATCGCGCAGGGTCATGTCCAGCAGCAGGCCGATACGGGACGGCAGGGACTTCAGGAACCAGATGTGTGCAACCGGGCTGGCCAGCTCGATGTGACCCATGCGCTCACGGCGAACCTTGGCCTTGGTCACTTCAACGCCACACTTCTCACAGATAATGCCGCGGTGCTTCATGCGCTTGTACTTACCGCACAGGCACTCGTAGTCTTTTACCGGGCCAAAGATCTTGGCACAGAACAAGCCTTCACGCTCAGGCTTGAAGGTACGGTAGTTGATGGTCTCCGGCTTTTTCACTTCGCCGTAGGACCAGGAGCGAATCATGTCCGGTGATGCCAGACCGATACGAATCGCATCAAACTCTTCCAGCTGCTCCTGGGACTTCACCAGATTTAATAAATCTTTCAAGGCCTTTCCTCCACTAGGGGGTAGTCAACCCGGCACTCGCACTAGCCGCCGGGCTAGCCAGCTGCCCCACTGCTTCGAGGGGCGCTGGCACTTGTCTCATTTCACCTGCCAACAGGCTTCGGTACGGGTTCGGATTTACTCGTGCTCAAGCTCGAAGTTCATACCGAGAGAGCGGATTTCCTTAACCAGTACGTTGAAGGATTCCGGCATGCCCGGCTCCATGCGGTGGTCGGAGTCCACGATGTTCTTGTACATCTTGGTACGGCCTTCCACGTCATCGGATTTAACCGTGAGCATTTCCTGCAGGGTGTATGCAGCGCCGTAAGCTTCCAGCGCCCACACTTCCATCTCCCCGAAACGCTGACCACCGAACTGGGCTTTACCACCCAGCGGCTGCTGGGTAACCAGGCTGTAGGAACCGGTAGAACGCGCGTGCATCTTGTCGTCTACCAAGTGGTTCAGCTTCAGCATGTACATGTAGCCCACAGTTACCGGACGCTCGAAAGCATCGCCGGTGCGGCCGTCGTGCAGGGTGATCTGACCGGAATCCGGGATATCGGCAAGACGCAGCAGCTGCTTGATCTCACTTTCATCGGCACCGTCAAATACCGGGGTCGCCATAGGTACACCGCGACGCAGGTTTTGCGCCATGGTCATGACTTCCTCATCGGAGAACTCGTCGAGTTCTTCCTTGCGTCCGCCAGTGGAGTTGTAGACCTCTTCCAGGAATCCGCGCACCTTGGCGATTTCCTGCTGCTCCTTGATCATCTTGTCGACTTTAACGCCGAGGCCTTTAGCGGCCATGCCCAAGTGCATTTCCAGAACCTGACCAACGTTCATCCGCGAGGGAACGCCCAGCGGGTTCAGGACGATATCTACCGGCTCACCGTTTTGGTCATAAGGCATGTCCTCAACGGGCTTGATTACGGAGATAACACCTTTGTTACCGTGACGACCGGCCATCTTGTCGCCCGGCTGGATGCGGCGTTTGATCGCCAGGTAAACCTTGACGATTTTCAGCACGCCCGGAGCCAGGTCATCGCCGGACTCCAGTTTCTTCTTCTTGTCTTCGAAGGCTTCGTCGAGCAGCTTGCGACGCTCTTTCAGCTGAGCTTCCGCTTTTTCCAGCTGATCGTTCAGGCTGTCGTCTTCCATACGCAGCTTGAACCAGTCTTCGCGCGGCAGAGCGGCGAGGACTTCAGCGGTCATCTCATCGCCCTTCTTAACACTCTTACCACCGGCGGCCTTTTGGCCCAGCAGAGCCTGTTGCAGACGCTCGAAGGTCGCACCTTCAACGATGCGGTATTCTTCGTTCAGATCCTTGCGAACCTCGTCCAGCTGTGACTTCTCGATATCGAGGGAGCGCTGGTCTTTCTGCAGGCCGTCGCGGGTAAATACCTGAACGTCGATCACGGTACCGCGAGTGCCACTGGGCGCGCGCAGGGAGGTGTCTTTAACATCGGAAGCTTTCTCCCCGAAGATTGCGCGCAGCAGTTTTTCTTCCGGAGTCAGCTGGGCTTCGCCCTTCGGAGTGACCTTACCTACCAGGATATCGCCAGCGCCTACTTCTGCGCCGATGTATACGATGCCGGACTCGTCCAGCTTATTCAGGGCAGATTCGCCAACATTGGGGATATCCGCAGTAATTTCCTCACTGCCCAGCTTGGTATCGCGGGCAATACAGGTCAGCTCCTGAATGTGGATGGTGGTGAAGCGGTCTTCCTGTACAACGCGCTCACTGATGAGGATGGAGTCCTCAAAGTTGTAACCATTCCAGGGCATAAATGCGATACGCATATTCTGGCCCAGAGCCAGCTCACCCAGGTCTACAGAGGGACCATCGGCGAGGATATCGCCACGGACTACACGATCCCCGGTATTAACGATCGGGCGCTGGTTGATACAGGTATTCTGGTTGGAGCGGATGTATTTGGTCAGGTTGTAGATATCCACACCTGCATCACCGGCTTCCACCTCAGCGTCGGCCACGCGAACAACCACACGGCTGGAATCAACGCGCTCAATAATGCCGCCGCGCTTAGCAACCACACACACGCCGGAGTCGCGCGCTACAGTGCGCTCCATACCGGTGCCCACCAGCGGCTTTTCAGCGCGCAGGGTCGGTACCGCCTGACGTTGCATGTTCGATCCCATCAATGCACGGTTGGCGTCATCGTGCTCGAGGAATGGAATCATCGCCGCAGCTACGGAAACCACCTGCTTGGCGGAAACATCCATATACTGGATTTCGCCCGGTGCTTTCAGGGTAAATTCGCCCTGGTGACGTACGCTGATCAGGTCATCAACAAAGTTACCGTTGTCATCTACTTCCGCAGACGCCTGGGCAATAATGAAGTTGGCTTCATTGATCGCGGACAGGTACGCAATTTCATCAGTTACCTTGCCATCGACCACTTTGCGGTAGGCGCTCTCGAGGAAACCGTAATGGTTGGCGCGGGCGTAAGTAGCCAGGGAGTTAATCAGACCGATGTTCGGTCCTTCCGGCGTCTCAATCGGACATACGCGGCCGTAGTGAGTCGGGTGCACGTCGCGCACCTCAAAGCCAGCGCGCTCACGGGTCAAACCACCCGGGCCGAGGGCGGAAACACGACGCTTGTGAGTCACTTCCGACAGCGGGTTGTTCTGGTCCATAAACTGGGACAGCTGCGAGGAACCGAAGAATTCCTTCACGGCAGCGGCAACCGGCTTGGCATTGATCAGGTCCTGAGGCATCAGGCCTTCGGACTCCGCCATGGACAGACGCTCTTTAACAGCGCGCTCTACACGTACCAGGCCAACGCGGAACTGGTTTTCAGCCATTTCGCCTACGGAACGCACACGGCGGTTACCCAGGTGATCGATATCGTCGACCATGCCCTGACCGTTGCGGATATCGATCAGAGTCTTCAGAACTTCGACGATATCTTCTTTGCTCAAAGTGCCGGGGCCAGTCTCATCTTCGCGACCCAGGCGGCGGTTGAACTTCATGCGGCCAACAGCGGACAGGTCGTAACGCTCGTCGGTAAAGAACAAGTTCTCGAACAGCGCTTCTGCGGACTCCTTGGTGGGCGGTTCGCCCGGGCGCATCATACGGTAAATCTCTACCAGCGCTTCCAACACAGTGCGAGACGGCTCTGCACGCAGGGTGTCGGAGATAAACGGACCGCGATCCAGGTCGTTGGTGTACAGGGTTTGGAAACTCTTAACGTTCAGTACACGCAGCTTGGCGATTACTTCATCAGTAATCTCGGTATTACAGTCGATCGCGATCTCACCGGTGGACTCATCGATGATGTCGTTCGCCAGTACACGGCCAAACAGGTACTCAAGCGGTGCTTCCAGCTTTTCTACGCCGGCCTTTTCCAACTGACGGATATGACGCGGGGTAATACGGCGACCCTCTTCGACAATCACCTTGCCCTGGCCGTCTTTGATGTCAAAGGAAGCAACATCACCGCGCAGGCGGGATGGAATCAGCTCCAGGCTGACACGGTCTTCCAACAGCTCAAAGGTGCTGGTCTCGAAGAACATTTCCAGCATTTCCTGGGAGGTGTAACCCAAGGCACGCAGCAGAATAGTCGCTGGCAATTTACGGCGACGATCGATACGCACAAACACCAGGTCTTTCGGATCGAACTCGAAGTCCAGCCATGAGCCACGGTAGGGGATGACACGCGCGGCGTACAACAGCTTACCGGAAGAGTGAGTCTTGCCTTTGTCGTGATCGAAGAATACACCCGGGGAACGGTGCAGCTGGGATACGATAACGCGCTCGGTACCATTGATTACGAAGGTACCGTTGTCGGTCATGAGCGGAATCTCGCCCATGTAAACTTCCTGCTCTTTAATGTCCTTAATGGACTTATTCGCAGATTCTTTATCGTAAATAATCAGACGCACGCGCACGCGCAGCGGACATGCATAGGTAACGCCGCGCAGGGTACATTCCTTAACGTCAAAAGCGGGCTTACCCAGCGTATAACTTACGTACTCCAGGGCGGCATTGCCGGAATAGCTGACAATCGGAAATACAGATTTAAACGCCGCTTGCAGGCCAACGTCCATACGGTCGTCGGGGCGCTTGTCGGCCTGTGTAAAGTTGCGATAAGAATCGAGCTGTATCGCAAGCAGAAAGGGCACATCCATGACCTTAGGCAGTTTGCCAAAATCCTTGCGGATACGTTTTTTCTCAGTATATGAGTAAGCCATTCAAATTCCCCAGCTTGATCAGTGACAAGACTTCGTGGGACTCCAGTCCAGAGCCCCTCCGGGCGAGAAGCCTCTGGTCAATGCAACTTGCCTGCACTGGCCAGAAACCTCTCCGCTTGCTTTTGGGTAGCGCTACTGCGCTATGGTTAAATGAGGTTTGCCACGGTTTTTAAATCCCGCCGGCACCGGTAAAAACCTCAGTACCGCAAACGGCAAAAAGGCCGGCGGACAAAAGTCCACCAGCCTTACCGCTACCCGCCGCTTTACGCGACAGCTAGCGGGAGACGCAAGAACCGAATTACTTCAGTTCTACAACTGCGCCAGCTTCTTCCAGCTCTTTCTTAGCTGCTTCAGCTTCGTCTTTGCTTACGCCTTCTTTCAGCGGGCTCGGAGCGCCGTCTACCAGACCTTTAGCTTCTTTCAAGCCCAGGCCAGTGATGCCGCGAACAACTTTGATCACGTTCACTTTCTTGTCGCCTGGGGAGGTCAGGATTACGTCGAAAGAGTCTTTCTCTTCAGCGGCAGCTTCGCCACCAGCTGGGCCAGCTACAACTGCTGCAGCAGCAGTTACGCCGAATTTCTCTTCCATTGCTTCGATCAGCTCAACAACATCCTTAACGGACATTTCGGCAACAGCATTGATGATATCTTCTTTAGTCAGAGACATGATTCAGTACCTGAATTGGTTTGAGCAGTAGCTGCTCGTATTTCGTTTTGAAACTGCGATTCGCTCTAGCGAAAAAATTACGCAGCTTCCTGCTCTTTTTGGTCGCGAACGGCCGCAATAGTGCGAACCAGCTTGCCAGCAGATGCTTCTTTCAACACGCTCATCAGCTTGGCGATCGCCTCGTCGTAAGTCGGCAGGCTTGCCAACAATGCGACGTCGGTGATCGCGCCTTCGAAGGCAGCACCTTTCAGTTCCAGCTTGTCATTGCCTTTAGCGAACTGGCTCAGGATGCGCGCGCCGGCACCTGGGTGTTCGTTAGAGAATGCAATGATGCTAGGACCTACGAATTTGTCAGTCAGACATTCGTATTCGGTACCTGCCAGAGCGCGACGCGCCAGAGTATTACGGACGACTTTCAACCAAACGCCGTTCTCGCGAGCCTCTTTGCGCAGAGTGGTCATGTCATTCACGGTTACGCCGCGGGAATCCGCAACAACCGCAGACAGAGCACCTTCAGCAGCTTGCTGGACATCTGCGACAATCGCTTTCTTGTCTTCGAGTCCAATAGCCATAGTGTCACTCCTGGATTTGAAAAAAACCGGACTTAAACGTCCGATCCGTTCCGGTGCATAAAGCTCAAATCCAGTAAAAATACTGGTTTGGGCGACACCGTCTGCGTAGGCTCGAACCTCGCAATGGCCAACCTGGCCGAAGTTCGGATTAAGCCAGGCACGTTAAACCTCAACGCACCTGACACCTACGGTCTTTGACGGCCCACCTTGTGCCGAAGCATTCAGGTGGACCCCAAAGTTCGATTTACTGAGAGGTGATCACACCCCGCAGTGATATTTAGATGTTCAGGGAAGACTGATCGATAACCAGACCCGGGCCCATAGTGGTGCTCAGGGTGATCTTCTTCAGATATACACCTTTTGCAGAAGCCGGCTTGGCTTTCTTCAGGTCGGCAACCAGAGCTTCCAGGTTCTCTTTCAGAGAGTTCGCATCGAAAGCAACTTTACCGATACCACCGTGGATAATGCCGCCCTTGTCAGCGCGGAAACGCACCTGACCCGCTTTGGCATTCTTAACCGCAGTAGCAACGTCTGGAGTTACGGTGCCAGTCTTCGGGTTCGGCATCAGGCCGCGCGGGCCGAGGATTTGACCCAGCTGACCTACAACGCGCATCGCATCGGGGGAAGCGATAACTACGTCGAAGTCCATTTTGCCTGCTTTAACGTCGGCAGCCAGCTCGTCCATACCGATCAGGTCAGCGCCCGCTTCTTTAGCGGCATCAGCGTTTGCACCCTGGGTGAAAACAGCTACGCGAACTTCTTTACCGGTACCGTGCGGCAGAGTAGTTGCACCGCGAACAGCCTGGTCGGATTTACGTGGGTCGATGCCCAGGTTTACAGAAGCGTCTACAGTTTCTGCAAACTTAACGTTGGACAGCTCTTTCAGCAGGGCTACGGCTTCTTCGATACCGTAAGCCTTACCAGCTTCAACCTTCTCAGCGATTACGCGCTGACGCTTGCTCAATTTAGCCACTTAGAGACCCTCCACTTCGATACCGGCGCTGCGAGCGGAACCGGCGATAGTGCGCACGGCCGCGTCCAAGTCGGATGCAGTCAGGTCTGCTTTCTTCATTTCTACGATCTCTTCCAGCTGAGCGCGGGTTACTTTACCCACTTTCTCAGTGTTCGGACGACCGGAACCGCTCTTGATCTTGGCAGCCTTGCGCAGCAGTACAGCGGCGGGCGGCGACTTCATGATGAAGGTGAAGGATCGGTCGTTGTATACAGAGATTACAACTGGAACTGGCAGACCTGGCTCGAGGCTCTGGGTCTGGGCGTTGAACGCCTTACAGAATTCCATGATGTTCACACCGTGCTGACCCAGTGCGGGACCAACGGGCGGACTCGGGTTGGCCTGACCGGCCTTAACTTGCAGCTTGATATAAGCTTCTACTTTCTTAGCCATTACAGCTCTCCTCTAGTTGGGTATTAACGCCCGCCACTCAGCCATAAGGTTTAAGGGCAAGCTCCCCGAACCCCGAAATAAAAACTCATTTTTCGGGGACGCGAAAACCCCCTTCCACCTCGCGGCGAAAGGGGGCAAAAAATTTATACTGGAATCAGGTCTTTTCTACCTGACTGAACTCCAGTTCAACCGGGGTGGAGCGACCGAAGATCAACACCGCCACTCGCAAGCGGCTCTTCTCGTAGTTGACCTCTTCGACCACACCGTTGAAGTCATTAAACGGCCCGTCGATGACCCGAACCATTTCACCGGGTTCGAACAGTGTCTTGGGCTTGGGCTTATCGGCGGAATCGTCGATGCGATTCAGGATAGCCTGTGCTTCGCGGTCAGTAATCGGGGCCGGCTTATCCGCCTTGCCGCCGATAAAACCCAGCACTCGGGGAGTTTCTTTCACCAAGTGCCAAGTATCGTCGTTCAATTCCATTTCTACCAGGACATAGCCCGGGAAAAATTTGCGCTCACTCTTACGCTTCTGCCCTGCGCGCATCTCGACCACTTCTTCCGTGGGAACCAGGACTTCACCAAACAGGTGGTCCATTTCGTTCAGCTCAATGCGCTCTTTCAGGGAGCTGGCGACACGCTTCTCATAGCCCGAGTAAGCCTGGACCACATACCAATTCTTTGACATGTATCAACCTTTAGCCGATAAATTTGGAAGCCGCCCAACCCAGAGCCGAATCAAGCGCCCACAAGATAAGCGCCATAATCAACACGAAAACAACCACAATCGCTGTGGTCTGGGTTGCTTCTTGGCGGGTCGGCCAAACCACACGCCTGACTTCAGTTTGCGCTTCGCGCAACAGTTGCCACAACGCATTGCCTTTGGCGGTATTTACAGCCACAACCAGAGCTACCAGACAGATGGCAGTTACTGCCAACACTCGGTAAAACAAAGGGAATTCGGCGTAATATGAATTGCCTGCAACAGCACCGCCCACCAGCAGCACTATTAACAACCACTTCAGACCGTCAAGACGAAAGGTTTTCGCTTCTGTTTTAGCATTCATATAAGAAGCCCTTAGCGCACTATAGATAATCTTTTAGCGCTCATAAACACAAAAGCCCCACTGACAAGTAGGGTTTTGCGACACCCCTAAGCTTATCTAAGCGGAGTGATTAAAAATGGCAGGCCAGGAGGGACTCGAACCCCCAACACCCGGTTTTGGAGACCGGTGCTCTACCAATTGAACTACTGGCCTGTACAGTGTGAGCACTTTCGCACTCAAAGATGAGAGAGCTACAGGAACTCTCCCACCTGGTGCACCACATAGGATATTGTGATGCAGAAATCAAAGATTACTCAATGATCTTAGCAACAACGCCCGCACCTACGGTACGACCACCTTCGCGGATAGCGAAGCGCAGGCCGTCTTCCATGGCGATCGGAGCGATCAGGGTAACAACCATTTGAATGTTGTCGCCCGGCATTACCATTTCAGTGCCTTCCGGCAGCTCTACCGCACCAGTTACGTCGGTAGTACGGAAGTAGAACTGAGGACGGTAGCCTTTGAAGAACGGGGTGTGACGACCACCTTCGTCCTTGGACAGTACATACACTTCCGCTTCGAACTTGGTGTGCGGAGTGATGGAGCCCGGCTTAGCCAGTACCTGACCACGCTCTACTTCGTCACGCTTGGTGCCGCGCAGCAGTGCGCCGATGTTCTCACCAGCACGACCTTCGTCGAGCAGCTTGCGGAACATTTCAACACCAGTACAGGTAGTAGTGGTGGTTTCTTTGATACCAACGATTTCGATCTCGTCGCCAGTGTTGATCACACCGCGCTCTACACGACCAGTTACAACAGTACCACGGCCAGAGATAGAGAATACGTCTTCGATCGGCATCAGGAACGGCTGATCTACAGCGCGCTCTGGCTCAGGGATGTACTCGTCCAGAGTCTCTACCAGCTTCTTAACAGCGGTAGTACCCATTTCGTTGTCGTCTTCGCCGTTCAGGGCCATCAGAGCGGAACCAACGATGATCGGAGTGTCGTCACCTGGGAACTCGTACTGGTCCAGAAGTTCGCGAACTTCCATTTCTACCAGCTCGAGCAGCTCTTCGTCGTCTACCATGTCCGCTTTGTTCAGGAATACAACGATGTAAGGTACACCTACCTGACGGGAAAGCAGGATGTGCTCACGAGTCTGCGGCATGGGGCCGTCAGCTGCGGAACATACCAGGATAGCGCCGTCCATCTGAGCAGCACCGGTGATCATGTTCTTAACGTAGTCGGCGTGTCCCGGGCAATCTACGTGCGCGTAGTGGCGAGTCGGGGACTCGTACTCAACGTGAGAAGTAGCGATGGTGATACCGCGCTCACGCTCTTCCGGTGCATTGTCGATACCGTCGAAAGCAACAGCGTCACCGCCCCAAACTTCCGCACATACGCGGGTCAGAGCAGCGGTCAGGGTGGTTTTACCGTGGTCAACGTGACCGATGGTGCCCACGTTCACGTGGGGCTTGGAACGTTCAAACTTTTCTTTTGCCATTGCAGCCTCCTATATATAGGCGAGCCGATAACGGCACCACCCACGTCCAGAACATGCACATCCGACCCGGAAAATCCGACCCCGGACACAAACAACCGCAAGAGCTTTCACCCTTGCGGTCATATAAAATGGAGCTCATGGGCGGATTTGAACCGCCGACCTCACCCTTACCAAGGGTGTGCTCTACCCCTGAGCTACATGAGCTAAAATCTTGCCGATAACGGCATCTTAAAATGTTGCACCCTGGAGAGCATTCCAACCAACCCCAAAACTTGGAGCGGGCAGCGGGGATCGAACCCGCATCATCAGCTTGGAAGGCTGAGGTTCTACCATTGAACTATGCCCGCTTTCGGGACCTCCATGCGAAACCCTTCGATTTCGCGCAACACCCTAAGGTGTAATATGGTGCAGGGGGTGGATTCGAACCACCGAAGCTTTCGCGTCAGATTTACAGTCTGATCCCTTTGGCCACTCGGGAACCCCTGCTCAAAGCGGTGTGCATTGTCTACACATCTCGCTGCGCTGTCAACAATTTTTCTTTAAATTTCACATACTTAGCAGCGAAACCTAATTTTGACAGCAACGGGATGAAAATGGAGCTGGCGAGAGGAGTCGAACCCCCGACCGGCTGATTACAAGTCAGCTGCTCTACCAACTGAGCTACGCCAGCCCTATCCCGTTCATTGCCGAAGTTGTTATGTCACCCTCGTCAATGGAGGCGGGATTCTATGGGAACTTATCTCGACACGCAACACCCTTTTTGCAGATAAATCATATTTTTTATGTCGCCTATTCCAACTTGTTGAAAAAAACAGCGATTCGAGACGCCACCTGATGATTTTCTGATAAATCTGCTTTTTTGTTAGCCAAGTACTTCAGAACAAAGATTTGGGCGCCGATCCAGATCCGGGTATTCACTTTGCAGTTGTCGCCAAAATTCTTCTGCAAGACTTTCTGTGCTGCCAGGGGGCATAACTATCCACCGCTCCATATAGGTTTGCGGCTCCTCCTTGAACTGCGCGGTAACCCCCTCTCCTTCAAAACGGCGGTATGGGACTCAGCTCGGGCTCGCTCACTGAAAATCCCAAATGAAATGCCATTTTCCAATGCGCCTTTGGGAATGACATAGCTGTCGATCCCCTGAGACTGTAGTTCACGCAAGCGGTTGTAGGCCTCCCGCCTCGAACTCAGTGGCGGCAGATATACCCAGTAGCGCATCTGCCCCTGCATTTCTATATCACGCAGTTCGGCTTTAACCTGAAGGGACCGGATTCGCTGCAAGAGATCCTCGCCCTGGTACTCCTCCGCGAAAGGCCCCAACAACGTACAAAGCTGCTCAACCTCAAAGGACTCCTTACTCAGTACCCCAGCCTTCTCTGGAGCAGGCAGCTCTTCAGGGGATATTTCGCTAACGAGGGTAATTTTCTTTCCCTCCGACTCGAGAGGGATCGGGCTCTTGCCGCTACTTAACTGCGGAGATGGCGCTACCAACATATACCAGGCAAAAAGCACAGCGTTCAGGGCAACTAAAGAAAGGGCTATCCAGCGCATAACAGAGTAAATTTTTATGGATTACTAAGGGCCAACCCATCCATCACCAAATCAGGAACCAGGCGATGTTCGTGCTGGTAAACTGCGGAGAGCAACTGCGCATCTCCACCGGTTAACCACAATAAAGGGAGGGAACCGGAGTGGACCTGCAATTCTTCCATTGCTCGATCAACCGCACCCAACACCATCAGCAAGAGGCCACGGTTTATCGCCTCATTGGTATTGCGTCCCGCGCCCAATGTTTTTGTCAGGGCCAGTGCCTCACGACTCTTTGCTGCATGGGTATCGACACTGAGAACGCGATTCATCAATCCGAAACCGGGAACGATATATCCCCCAATGTGGCGCCCGCTATTGTCCAGCAAATCTAAGGTGACCGCACTGCCGCAATCCACAATTAATGATGCTCGGGGAGATTGCTGGTAGGCCGCCAACATTGCCAGCCACCGATCCACCCCCAGGGCGGAGTGGTCTTCATACCCACAGATAACGCCGGCACATTGAGGTGCCACTGCAGAGAATTCAGCCTCCAGTGTGAACAGGTCTCGGGCCACCTGACTCAAGAATTCAGCAACAACGGGACCGGCGACATTCACTACCCGAAAACGGTAGGGGGTTAAGTCTGCCCAACCCTCAGGCAAAACCTGCTGGCGCAACTGCCCAGTTTCGATATCACCACGGGCTATCACCTCGCCTTCGACCAGGTAGCGCCACTTACCCCGTGTATTGCCGACATCCAGCTCTAGAATCACACCTGCCCCCGCAACGAGATTTCCCCCCATGAAATGACTTTTGCCCTTTATCAGTGTCGAGTAACAAGGCTCCTTTTTCATCGACACCGGCCGCAACACCTTCCCAGCTCAAATTACCTGACCGCAACTGAACTGGCTGCCCGGCAAACTGGTCTAGGGTTGACCATGATTCCCGGTAAGTGGCGAACCCCCTTCCGGGTAAGTTTCCAGCATCGGTAACAGCTCGCTGAGTATCGCCGCAGTTAATTCACTGCGGCCAATACCAGGACGGACTTGCTGGAGATCTGCCCATGGTTGATCAATCTCCTCTGCTGTCTTTGCGTTGAGACCATTATTCAACCCGATACCGATAACCACTGAACAGCGGTCGGTTAAATCCCCTTTTAGCTCAAGTAATACACCGGCCAATTTACGGCCCTGGCACCACACATCATTTGGCCACTTCAGGCGCACGCCCGGTACAGAAAAACGCTCGAGCGCTTTTGCCACAGCAACACCGACGGCAAGACTCAACCCCTCCAGGCTTTGTACACCGCCATTAAACTCCCAGCCCACTGAGAGGCTGATACTTGTGGCATAGGGGCTGACCCAGTTGCGACCACGGCGGCCCCGACCGGCACTTTGCCGCTCGGCGAGAATCGCTACAGCGTGTCCCTTACCTTGTTCAAAACGTTCCAGTAACAGGGAGTTCGTTGAATTCAACTCATCAAAAACCTGCAACTCGCGCAGTAGCGCTCGGGCTGAACCATCCAGCTGAGAGGTAACAGTCTGCTCAGATAGCAGGTCGAGACCTCCCGGCAAGCGATAACCTCGCCCCTTAGCAGACTCAAGCGTCAGGCCGTAGCTCTCGA
The DNA here is from genome assembly GCF_030012985.1 of Microbulbifer sp. VAAF005. Lineage (NCBI taxonomy): Bacteria > Pseudomonadati > Pseudomonadota > Gammaproteobacteria > Cellvibrionales > Microbulbiferaceae > Microbulbifer > Microbulbifer sp. VAAF005. The sequence continues at coordinate 2,505,617 of NZ_CP120233.1, forward strand.
GCTTTTGTAGTTGTTTCCAAACAGCGGCTCGGCTGACACCAAGCGCATTCCCGAGGGATTCTCCCGAGTGTATTTCCCCATCCGCCAGAAGCTCCAGCACCGGGCGAAGCTGTTCTAATGGTGTTTTTGCGGTGACGTCCTGCAATTTGTTCAACCTTTTACATAATGGCGGCCATAGCGATGCCCGAGGCTCGTCAGGACTTCATAACCGATAGTCCCGGCATACCCAGCGACCTCATCCACCGTAAGCTGGTCATTGAGAATCTCGATCGACTGAAGGGAGTCCCGCTCCTCTTCACTGAGACCCGAAATATCGAAAGTGGTAGAGTCCATTGATATACGCCCGACAATTGGCAGAGGGCGGCCGTGCCCCCATCCGCGCCCCCGCCCCCCTTGGGCTCGTATAATGCCATCGGCATATCCACCCCGAGCTACCGCAAGCCAACTATCTCCGGGAACTTCCTGGGTCGCACCATACCCCACAGACCGGGACTGACTGACATAGCGCTTTTGGACAATTGGCAAGCCCAAAGTCACCGTTGGACGCATCGGGTTTTCAGCCTCAGGGACAGGGTTAAGGCCGTATAGTGCGGAGCCCGGTCGGGCAATATCAAAGTGATAGTCCTCACCCAAAAAGATGCCGGATGAGTTCGCAAGGCTGAGCTGAATATCCGGGCACAGTTCCCGCAAGCGATCGCCCGCGGTCTTAAACTCGTTCAACTGAAGCTTGTTATGCGGATGCTGGGGCTGATCTGCACAGGCAAGATGACTGAAGAACATCCGAACATCGGCGGACTCTAAGAGAGGGCGGTCCTTGAGCAGCAATTCGAACTCATCTGGGGTCAATCCCAGCCGAGTCATGCCGGTATCAATTTTTACGGCGCAAGGGGCCTCCAACTGAGCTTTCTCGCAGATTTCAACCCAGCTCTTCAATTGATCCAGAGTAAACAATGTGGGGATCAAACCCGCGCGAGCGCACTCTAGTTCAGCACCAGGCCTGACACCGGTAAAAATGACTATATTCACATCGTTGCCGAGGTCACTGCGCAAGCGCTCCCCCTCGACTTGGGTGGCCACAAAGAAATCGCGGCATCCCTGAGCGTATAGCGCCGGTGCAACATGAGCCATTCCCAAGCCGTAAGCATCCGCTTTAACCACAGCACCGCACCGGGAGCCGGCTTTCAAGCGATTAGCCAGATCCTGATAGTTATCTGCTATAGACCTCAGGTTGATACTTAATAACCCTTCACGAAAGTCACTCATACCAGTACAACTCTCTAAATCAGTAAGCTAGGTAGCTCCGAGCAGACTCTCTCGCTGCAGCGCTCGGGCACCGCCTAATATACACCCAACAACCAACAAAAGGCTGACTAGTGAGCCAGCGATCATCAGAGATATGGAGACCGTATCCCCAACCAGTAGAGCCTTAAACCACTGCTGTTGCGCGACCAGCGGGACCAACTGCCAGGCAGGCTCCTCTAGCTCTATGGATGACATATCCAATATTAACAACATAGTGACAGGTAAAATCTGCAATATACTCAATTGAGTTTGGGCATCTTTAAATGACTGGGAACGCAACGCTAACAATATTTGCAGTACGGCAACCAATAGAGCCAGTGGGAGCAGGGCTAGCGCCATAGCAACCATGCCACTCAGCGTAGTTGCATGTTGTATCCCCATTTCAGCCAAGGGCAAAAATGGAAAAACAGCCATTAGCGAAACTAACGCGAGAATTGAAGATAACCAACTGATACTGGCTACAGCGAGAACCTTGGCCAGGACCACCTGCCAGGCGGCCAGAGGTTGTTGCAGTAATACCTCAAAACTCATTCTCTCCCGCTCACCGGCAGAGGCATCAATGGACGAGGACAGGCAACCTATAAACAGCGTCATTATCAAGAGTGTCGGTATTGAACCAACAATCCAGGCACTGCGGGTAGACGGGGTACTGACATCCCTGACCTGGACTTGCCAGGGTGCTATTGTTTTTAGTGGGACTCCCCTAGCGACCATTCTTTGTTGAACAATGAGCTGTTGTAGCTCACCCAGCTTTTGTTGAACATGACTCGCGCCTTGCCCGCTGAAACGATCGGAGCTATCAACATACAAATAAACCTTGGGGCTGCGGAAATTGCGATAATCGGTAGAAAAACCTTCATCAATTTTCACAACTGCATCGTAACCTTCATCAAGTAAAGCTATCGGGTCCCCTTCTGACAGGCTATCCAGTTCCACCCGCCCTTTACTCAGCTGCTGCTCTAATACTGGTAAATCCTGCCCGCCTAACAACGCTAGCTGAAATGTCCTCTCCCCTTGGGACTTAAACATAAACAGAGTCATCGATGCGATCATTCCGGGAAATGAAATGGCAAACAGCAAAGATAAATACAGTGCTCGCCGGTCACGCCAAACCTCTAAAGACTCCTTCTTCAGAAGAGCAGACATGGCGGGAGTAAATAATAGGTTTAAAAATTTCATGCCATCACCTCCCCTTTAACCCCGTAAGCCAGAGTGACGAAACTATCTTCCAGGTTTTTACAGCCTGTGCGTTCTACAAGCTCATCGGGGGTACCACTATCGACAATAGCACCGTTAGCCATCACCAATACTCTATCTGACAACTCAGTAACTTCAGCCATAATATGGCTGGAAAATAAAATGGCTACGCCCTCAGAGCGCAACCGCAGAAGTGTTTTCCGCAGCAGTCTCGCTGCAAGGACATCAAGCCCGCGAGTCGGTTCATCGAGTATCAAATGCGTAGGCCGGTGAACTAGTGCCCGCGCCAGCGACACTTTCATTCTCTCCCCCTGGGAAAAGCCTTTTGTCCGACGTTGCCACAAATCTTCTAATTCCAGCTCTTCTCGAACAGAATTCAATGCGCGCTTAAGCTCTGCCCCAAATAATCCCTGCGCACTGGCAAAAAATGATAAGTACTCCGCTACAGTAAGTCGTTCATACAAGCCTTCACGATCGCCGACAACGCCCAATTGCCGCTTTATTTCTAATGGCTTTTCGGCCACATTAAGCCCACTAACAATTACTGTACCTTCATCCGGTTTTACCAACCCCGTTATAATTCTGAGGCATGTAGTTTTACCGGCTCCATTAGCCCCCAGCAAAGCGGTTATTTGGCCATCAGGTATATTGAAATTCAGGTCTTTGAGTACTTTCTTTCCAGAGAATTGCTTGTGAATAGATTTAACAGCAATCATTTGTTATCCCCTTGGCTCGATAGCAACTCACTGGATACCGCTTTATCAATTTCAGGTCCAAAAGCACCCGCCATAAAAGGTGGTCTTTGAATATCCGCAATACAATCACTATCTAAAGAAGCAAGTGGAGATTTTAGAAAATCATCTATTAGCTTTGGTATACAACCGCGCATACTATTGATATGTCCACCACCTGGAACCACTACCTGTTTTAATTCTGAAAGATACCCCAAGCTTTGTTCCGCATAATAATGTGGGGTAATAGGGTCAGCTTCCCCGGAAATAATTAACACAGGATGATTTCTTTCTTCCGGGACTTCGTAAGTGATAGGAGATACGGGCCACACCTTGCAACCCTCAGCAAAAATCTCAAAAAAAGCATCACCTAAAAAGCTATCGCGAATATCTACAGCCAGCTCTTCCTCTGTAGTGCGATTTAATTCTTCAGCGCAAGCAACTGATAAGGTGAGCCCCAAAGACATACTTCCATCATCAGATAAAAGTCCAACCAACCCCGATAGCGGTAAATAATTACCGTCCTCAGCCTGGCTAATAGCATATGGTAACTGCGCTGCCGTTTCAGGTGCGTAGAGCGCGGTCCTTATCAGGTTTTGTATGAAGCTACGAGGAACTCTTGTTTCCATTGTGCGACCAGAGTGAGGGTCCGGGAAATTCGCTGCCCTTCCATCCCAGTCCCTAAGCAAGCTATCCAGGTCAGATCTCCAATCGCCAAATTCGGAGCACACCGGATCCTGACTGCAGTCTTTCTCCAGTTTTAGCAGCGCCTTTTCAGCAGCTTGCGCAGTAAGAAAAACTTTTGAATCAATCGGGGCTACAGCATCCAGGATCAGGACACTTAAACTTTCGGGATACCATTGCTGGTAAAGAAGCGCGGTGCGAGTTCCCCAAGAACCTCCCCACAAAGCAATTTTTTTATGCCTCAACTGGAGGCGCACTTCCTCCAGATCATCAACCGCTTGACGGCTATGCAGGGCTTTCGCAAAGGAAGAGTTTTCAAGGTAGCAAGTTGAGAATTGATCGGTGACCGCCTCCAGATCCATATGGACTTCTCCGTCGATCCCACAGTCAAGTGCTGCCGAGTAACCCGAACCGCGTCTATCGACAAGAACGATCGCCCTACTCTGATTAACTTTATATAAGGCATTTAGAATCGGGGTCAGATAACTGGCTGCCTGGCCGGGGCCGCCGGCCAGTAAATAAAGTGGCTCCAGCCCAATGTCATTAACTGCTGGGGCTATCATTACCGCTAGGTCTACTGCAGCTTCTCCTTCACCAACCGGTATCTTTGTACAGCGCAGAGCATGGCTCCAGCCGTCCAGGTAGCAGGACTCGAAGTTATTCTCTTTTCTCTCTTCTGCAACTGCTGGAGATAGCCCTATAAACAAGCTGATCGCGAAGATCGACCTCTGTATCCAAACCACTGCCAACCCCCTATCCACCGAATTTATCTCAACCAGTGTATCGAACTGCTCCTAAGGTGTCGTCATCCAACAAAGGTCAGATATTTGCATTTGCATTAGCGCCCACCCCTGCACAGTGGTATGGTTTCTTATTTACTTGCCCATGATTGCACACATGAGCTTTTCAGACCGAGAAAAACACCTAATCCGAGCCGCCTTTGCCTGGGGCCAAATCACACAACAGGAAGGCTATACACTTTCTGATCTTGAAATTGAAAAATCGGTTCTCTTCCGACGATTGCTTGGTGGCCGGCCGCCATTGGCATTTCCGCCACCATTGCGTCACGGATTTCCCTGGTATGACGTTATTGAAGGGCGTAGCGAACACTTAGTGAGCGCATCCGAAGCCTCACCTGAATGCAGCATCATTGCACCGGGCTGTAAGCTCGGGGATACCTGCATCCTTATTGACGGCGCCTTTTGGCGCGTAGTCGAAACTGTTCGCGAGCACGAAGAATATATCGTTGAATGGGGCCAATACCCAATGCAATGGCGCTTGAAAAAGCATTGGGAAGTAAACTATGAAATGACACAACAGCTTCATAGTTTTCGTAAAGATAACCCCAATGCCGAAGTGAGCTTTGACAACTATTTAAGCCAAAGGGAGTACCGGGAATTTCGCATAGACAATGATCAGACGGTATGGCTCTGTGAATGGCAATTAAGCCGCACTAGCCTCTCTGGTTGGGTTTGGGTTGGGACAATACTACCTGTTCCCGATTATCAGCTCGTTCCAGTATTCGACGATGATCACGGCCCGGTTATTCTCGGCGAGGATGGTAATTCCAATGGGCAGGCCTGGCTGCGTATTGAAGATGCCAAAGATGAATACCGCTTCGTTAAACTATTGGGAACCTACGACTACCAATCGCTAATTACTGCGAGCACCACTGAGCTGAAGACCTTTTTACAAGATCTACAGCAAGAAGAGTCAGCAGACATTGAAGTATTGGATTGGCACCAGAACAATGCCGCACGACGCTTTGCTCTCCCTGCCGAGCTGGTTCCACTGGAAGACCTCAGTTTGAATGATATGAACTTTGATCTCGTTCCAGATAACGCATTTGCCTACTAGCCCACCCAAGCCCCACCTAGTGGGGCTTTTTTTATCCCCAAATTTTTCTTCCCTCGCATACTGGCGTACCAATCAGCCGCAGTAATCCACAGATTTATCGCTCATAACACTGTTAATAACTGATGTCCGTTTTATGGCGTCTTTGTTACCAACAGAAACCATGGATAGAGCTGTGTATAACTCCGGGATATCCCCTGCCAGCCCCGTGGTTGCTTGGCTCTATTGAAGGCGGGTAAAAAAGCAGCACTTTTTGCGCGGATTTCCACAGCCAGGTGTTACTAACAGAAAGTCTGGATAGAGTTGTGCATAACTTTAATAAACGGGCTACAGGCCCCGTGGTTACAGGGGATTACTGCAGAGACTAAAAAATCACCGATGTTTTTACCGGCTAAATTTAATTTTTGGCGGGAGTGGTATGGGTACTTTTCTGGTTTTTACGCGAGTTATTTTTGTTGGATTATTTTTTGAGTGAACGCAAAGGCGTTTGCTACGGAGGTCGGTAAAGACCTATTTTTATAGGCTTTTTAGGAGAGCGTCTGTTTAAGCTGCTCAGGTAGTTTTAGGTTTTTCTTTTTTTTAATTACTGACTGATTTTTTAAATAGAAAGTTGAGCATTAAAGTTTTTCAGAATTACTTTTATTTTTTCTATTTAATTTTTGCCAAGTACTTTCTGCTCTCTCTCTTTCTTCCCTTTCTTAGTTTTTTTATTTTTGTTTTTTAAAATATTTTTCAGCCATAAAAAAAGGGCCACCCTGTTGGGTGGCCCTTTTCGGATTAGAAGCCTGACGATGACCTACTCTCACATGGGGAAGCCCCACACTACCATCGGCGATGTTGCGTTTCACTTCTGAGTTCGGCAAGGGATCAGGTGGTTCCACAACTCTATGGTCGTCAGGCAAACTGGCTTGGGTTGGCGTTGGTCTTATAAGCAATGTGCTTGGCCTGCCGTGTTATCGCTGTTTGCCTCGGTCATGATGGTGACCGGCGATAACCCCAAATAAGTCGGTAAAACAATCTGTAGTAATACACCGCAAGCGATCGTATGTCTCTAACTCACAATCCGCTAGCTTAGCTAGTCGTTAGTAACCATCTCTGTTGTATGGTCAAGCCGCACGGGCAATTAGTACTGGTTAGCTCAACGCCTCACAACGCTTCCACACCCAGCCTATCAACGTGGTAGTCTTCCACGGCCCTTCAGGAGGCTCAAGGCCTCAGGGAGATCTTATCTTGAAGGAGGCTTCCCGCTTAGATGCTTTCAGCGGTTATCCCGTCCGAACATAGCTACCCGGCAATGCCACTGGCGTGACAACCGGAACACCAGAGGTTCGTTCACTCCGGTCCTCTCGTACTAGGAGCAACTCTTCTCAAATCTCCAACGCCCACGGCAGATAGGGACCGAACTGTCTCACGACGTTCTAAACCCAGCTCGCGTACCACTTTAAATGGCGAACAGCCATACCCTTGGGACCGGCTTCAGCCCCAGGATGTGATGAGCCGACATCGAGGTGCCAAACACCGCCGTCGATGTGAACTCTTGGGCGGTATCAGCCTGTTATCCCCGGAGTACCTTTTATCCGTTGAGCGATGGCCCTTCCATACAGAACCACCGGATCACTATGACCTACTTTCGTACCTGCTCGACATGTCTGTCTCGCAGTCAAGCGCACTTATACCATTATGCTCATTGCATGATTTCCGACCATGCTGAGTGCACCTTCGTACTCCTCCGTTACTCTTTGGGAGGAGACCGCCCCAGTCAAACTACCCACCATACACTGTCCTCGATCCGGATAACGGACCAGAGTTAGAACCTCAAACATACCAGGGTGGTATTTCAAGGACGGCTCCACAACAACTAGCGTCATTGCTTCAAAGCCTCCCACCTATCCTACACAAATAGGCTCAAAGTTCAGTGCAAAGCTGTAGTAAAGGTTCACGGGGTCTTTCCGTCTAGCCGCGGGTACACTGCATCTTAACAGCGATTTCAATTTCACTGAGTCTCTGGTGGAGACAGCGTGGCCATCGTTACGCCATTCGTGCAGGTCGGAACTTACCCGACAAGGAATTTCGCTACCTTAGGACCGTTATAGTTACGGCCGCCGTTTACCGGGGCTTCGATCAAGAGCTTCGCCGAAGCTAACCCCATCAATTAACCTTCCGGCACCGGGCAGGCGTCACACCCTATACGTCCTCTTACGAGTTTGCAGAGTGCTATGTTTTTAATAAACAGTCGCAGCCACCTGGTCACTTCGACCGGCCTCAGCTTAGGGAGCAAGTCCCATCACCAAAACCGGCGTACCTTCTCCCGAAGTTACGGTACCATTTTGCCTAGTTCCTTCACCAGAGTTCTCTCAAGCGCCTTGGTATTCTCTACCTGACCACCTGTGTCGGTTTAGAGTACGATTCACTATTACCTGAAGCTTAGAAGTTTTTCCTGGAAGCAGGGCATCAACCACTTCACCCACTAAGTGGGCTTCGTCATCAGTTCTCAGCCTTAGGGACCCGGATTTGCCTAAGTCCCCAGCCTACAACCTTAAACATGGACAACCAATCGCCATGCCGGCCTAGCCTTCTCCGTCACTCCGTCGCAGTAATAGCGAGTACAGGAATATTAACCTGTTTCCCATCGACTACGGCTTTCGCCCTCGCCTTAGGGGTCGACTAACCCTGTCCCGATTAGCGTTGGACAGGAACCCTTGGTCTTCCGGCGGGGAGGTTTTTCACCTCCCTTATCGTTACTCATGTCAGCATTCGCACTTGTGATACCTCCAGCAGACCTCCCGATCCACCTTCAACGGCTTACACAACGCTCCTCTACCATGCTCCTAAGAGCATCCGCAGCTTCGGTTATCAGTTTGAGCCCCGGTATATCTTCCGCGCAGGCCGACTCGACTAGTGAGCTATTACGCTTTCTTTAAAGGATGGCTGCTTCTAAGCCAACCTCCTAGCTGTCTGGGCCTTCCCACATCGTTTCCCACTTAACTGATATTTGGGACCTTAGCTGGCGGTCTGGGTTGTTTCCCTTTCCACGACGGACGTTAGCACCCGCCGTGTGTCTCCCGCGATTGCACTCCTCGGTATTCGGAGTTTGCATGGGGTTGGTAAGTCGGGATGACCCCCTAGCCCAAACAGTGCTCTACCCCCGAGGGTGAGACGCGAGGCGCTACCTAAATAGCTTTCGAGGAGAACCAGCTATCTCCCGGCTTGATTAGCCTTTCACTCCGATCCACAGGTCATCCCCTAATTTTTCAACATTAGTGGGTTCGGTCCTCCAGTTGATGTTACTCAACCTTCAACCTGCCCATGGATAGATCGCCGGGTTTCGGGTCTATTGCCTGCAACTAAACGCCCTATTAAGACTCGATTTCTCTACGGCTCCCCTAAGCGGTTAACCTTGCTACAGACAATAAGTCGCTGACCCATTATACAAAAGGTACGCAGTCACCCCGAAGGGCTCCTACTGCTTGTACGTATACGGTTTCAGGTTCTATTTCACTCCCCTCTCCGGGGTTCTTTTCGCCTTTCCCTCACGGTACTGGTTCACTATCGGTCAGCTGGGAGTATTTAGCCTTGGAGGATGGTCCCCCCATGTTCAGTCAAGATAACACGTGTC
>NZ_CP120233.1:3117500-3392500 GCF_030012985.1 Microbulbifer sp. VAAF005
CCCAGGGGGTGTTCCATAGGGCCGCCATCTCAAAGCCGGTCATTGCAGTACCGATCACGCTCTCTCTGGCGAGCCGTTCGCGCTGCTTTGGGTCCATGGCCGGATAGCACAACTCCAGGTTTATACGGCTCAGGCGCAGCCCCTCGGAGCGCGTCCACACAGCAATTTTGCCAACGAGTAAACCGAGGTGTCGCGACCAAGACAACGGCAGTTTGCCAATGATTTTCAGTGCCCCTACTGCAAGGCGCCCTTTAATATCCACTGAATTACTTCCTATCCACAAAAGCCATTTTGAGACGGCTATCTAGTTCGAGAATGAACATTGACACCTCCGAAGCGGCTATAGCGCTTTAAGCACAGGAGCCGCTGCCGCTATAATTGCGTCCCTTTGCCCACAGCAGATACTGATCCGGAGATAGCGGTGTCCAAGCAATACGATCTCAGTACCTTTCAGGGACTCATTTTTGCCCTGCAGGATTATTGGGCGCGCCAAGGGTGCGTCATTCTACAGCCTCTGGATATGGAAGTGGGCGCCGGCACCTTTCATCCAGCGACCTTCCTCCGTGCCATAGGCCCGGAAAACTGGAATGCGGCCTATGTACAGCCCTGCCGCCGCCCTACCGATGGCCGCTACGGCGAGAACCCCAACCGCCTTCAGCACTACTACCAATACCAAGTAGTAATGAAACCATCCCCGGACAATATCCAGGAATTGTACCTCGATAGCCTTCGCGCCATGGGCGTAGATCCCGCTGTCCACGATATTCGCTTTGTTGAGGACAACTGGGAATCCCCAACCCTGGGCGCCTGGGGCCTCGGCTGGGAAGTTTGGCTGAATGGTATGGAAGTTACCCAGTTCACCTACTTCCAGCAGGTTGGCGGCCTCGAGTGCTACCCAGTTACCGGCGAGATCACCTACGGTCTTGAGCGTATCGCCATGTATCTGCAAGGTGTCGAGTCTATCTACGATTTAGTGTGGACCCGCAACCCGGATGGCAGCCCCGTCACCTACGGCGACGTTTTCCATCAGAACGAAGTGGAAATGTCCCACTACAACTTTGAACACGCCGATGTGGAGTTCCTGTTCGCGACCTTCGATCACTGCGAGCGCGAGAGCACACGCCTGATTGAGCTGGGCCTGCCGCTCCCCGCTTACGAGCAAGTTATGAAGGCCTCCCACGCCTTCAACCTTCTGGATGCGCGCCACGCCATCTCAGTAACTGAGCGCCAGCGCTATATCCTGCGCGTACGAACCCTGGCCCGCGCCGTGGCACAGGCTTACTACGATGCGCGCCGCGCCTTAGGCTTCCCCATGGCAGATGAAGCACTGCGGGCAGATATTTTGGCGGAAGACATCGAGCAAGAGGAGAAGCAGTAATGGCTCAGGATTTTCTGGTAGAGCTGGGCACCGAAGAGCTGCCGCCCAAGGCGTTACACAAATTAATGAGCGCTTTCGCCGATGGTATTACCCAGGGCCTCAAAGGCGCCGAGTTGTCTTTTGGCGAAGTTAAAGCCTACGCAGCCCCCCGTCGCCTGGCCGTAGCAGTATTCGGTTTGGCAGATAAGCAGCAAGACAAACAAATTGAAAAGCTGGGCCCGGCTGTCAAAGCCGCTTTCGATAAAGAGGGTAAGCCCAGTAAAGCCGCTGAGGGGTTCGCCCGCAGCAACGGCGTAGATGTTGAAGAGCTGGGACGCAAAGAGACCGACAAAGGCGAGCGCCTGGCCTTTATCAGCGAGCAAAAAGGCGCTGAAACCGAATCCCTGTTAGCGGGCATTGTCGAGAAGGCATTGGCTCAACTGCCAATTCCCAAGCGTATGCGCTGGGGGGCGCGCCGCGAGGAGTTCGTGCGCCCGGTGCACTGGCTCGTCATGCTGTTTGGCAACAAGGTAGTAAACGGTGAAGTACTCGGCTTAAAAGCCGGTAACACCAGCCGCGGTCATCGCTTCCACTGCAATCGCGAGCTGGAGATCCACTCCGCCCACGACTATGCACAGGTTCTGCGCGAACCCGGCTACGTAATGGCTGACTTCGCCGAGCGCCGCGAAGCCATTCGCGCCCAGGTGATCGCCGAAGCCAACAACGTCAATGGTGAAGCAGTCATCGATGACGATCTGCTCGACGAAGTGACTGCACTGGTTGAATGGCCTGTAGCCCTCACCGGTCGCTTCGAAGAGCGCTTCCTAGAAGTACCCGCTGAAGCCCTGATCTCCTCCATGAAGGAGCACCAGAAATATTTCCATGTGGTAGATGAAGATGGCCAATTGCTGCCTTTCTTTATCACCGTGTCCAATATCGAGAGCCAGGATGCCGCCCAGGTTATCCACGGCAATGAGCGCGTAATCCGTCCGCGCCTGGCGGATGCCGCCTTCTTCTTTGAGACCGACAAAAAGACCAGCCTGGAATCACGCCGCGAGAAACTGCGCCAAATCGTGTTCCAGCAGCACCTGGGTAGCGTCTACGACAAGACTGAACGGGTAGCCGCCCTCGCCCGCACCATCGCTGAGAAAACCGGAAGCAACGGCGACTGGGCCGAGCGCGCCGGCCGCCTGTGCAAGTCGGACCTGGTTACCGAGATGGTGTTCGAGTTTGCCGATATGCAGGGCATCGCCGGCTACTACTACGCCGAAAATGACGGCGAGCCGTTGGATGTGGCCAAGGCCATGTACGAGCAGTATATGCCCAAGTTTGCCGGTGATGAGCTGCCCGCCAGCGACACCGGCACTGTAATCGCCCTGGCGGATCGCCTGGATACTTTGGTCGGCATCTTCGGCATAGGCCAACCCCCCAGCGGCTCCCGCGACCCCTTCGCCCTGCGCCGCGCCAGCCTGGGGATCATCCGTATTCTCGTAGAGAAGCGCCTCGACCTGGACCTGCGCGAATTGCTGGAATTGGCCCGCGACAACTACCCGCGCACCGCCCTGGGTGAATATGACAAGGTGGTGGAGCAAACTCTGCAGTATGTACTGGAGCGCTTCCGCGCCCGTTACGAAGATCAGGGTATCGCCACCGAAGTATTTATGTCCGTTGCCGCGCGCAAGCTGTCGCGCCCGCTGGATATCGACAACCGCGTGCACGCGGTCAACGCGTTTAGCCAGCTGCCGGAGTCCGGTGCTTTGGCCGCCGCCAACAAACGCGTTTCCAATATCCTCGCCAAATTAGACAGTGCTGTACCCAGCAGTGTTGATGAAGCTCTGTTGCAGGAAGAGGCGGAAAAGGCTCTCTTCGCCGCAGTACAGGTTGCCCGCACAGAAGTCGAGCCCCTGTATAGCGATGCGCTCTTCGCCGAGGGCCTCGCCGGTCTGGCTGGCCTACGTGAAACCGTAGACAGCTTCTTCGACCACGTGATGGTAATGAGTGACGACGAGCAACTGCGCAACAACCGCCTGGCCCTATTGGCCCAGCTGCGCGCACTGTTCCTCGAAGTTGCCGATATTTCCCTACTGGTTCCTGCCAAGTAATGACTTGCAGAGGCGGGGCATTAAACCCCCGCCTCGCAAATCAGGGAGATACTAATATGGCAATTATCATTCTCGGCCGCGACGGGGTGATCAACGAAAATCCCGATAAATTCGTCAAATCCGCCGACGAATGGCAGCCCCTGCCCGGCAGTATTGAAGCACTGGCAGCGCTCAGTCAGGCCGGCCATCAACTGGTGATAGCCACCAACCAGAGTGGCCTGGCGCTGGGCCAATTTGATCTGGATGACCTGGAAGAAATGCACGCTAAAATGCGTACTCAGGTGGAAGATGCCGGTGGCGAAATCGCCGCTATTTTCTACTGTCCCCACGGCCCTGAAGATAATTGCCGCTGCCGCAAACCCCTGGCGGGTCTGCTAGATGCAATCGAAGCGGAATTTGATACCAGCCTGCACGACTGTTATTTGGTTGGAGATAAGCTGGCAGATCTTTATCTGGCGTTAGAGAAGGGGTGTAAACCCGTTCTGGTAAAAACCGGTGCAGGTGATCAGACTTTACAGCACCTAATCGAGCAGCCGGATCCCCGCCTAACCACCACCTCAGTTTTCGCTGATTTGGCGCACTTTTCAAAATATCTCCTCCCCCAGTAAATCTCTCACCGGTACCCCTGCAAGATTAATTGTGCGCCATATTTCGAACTTAGTGCACTGTGTTCGACACAACACGTTTATCCGCCCGCCAAGTTATTGAGTTGCACGACACATTCCTATAAAAGCGATTGGCGGGAGGGCGAGCCCATAGTTGTATCAGCACGTTGTGCCAAGCCATGGATGGGCAAGGCTTGAGTGACGCTCTAAGTGGTTCTGCCAGGGAAATGGAGTATTGCCCTGGTGGAGAGCTCTTTTAAGCCTTTTGTTGCCGCCTGCACAAAACAACAAAAGGGATATTCCAATGAAAAGAAAAATTCTTTCTGCCCTGACAGCAGGTATATTGCTATCCAGCAGCGTACTTGCTGATTCAGCTGCGGAGAAGTTTGCCCCGAGTCAGGAAAAAACAAAAAAAATCTATATTGTTCAACTTGATGGTGAGCCTCTAACCTCTTATAGCGGCACCATCCCGGGCTTATCAGCTACCAAACCGGCCAACCGTGGCAAACTCGACCCTCAAAGCAGTAGCTATCAACACTACTCTGACTTTCTTAGATCGCGGCGGGAGCAGGTTCTATCCACAATCCCCAACGCGCGCACAGTTCACGAATATGACACCGCATTTAATGGCTTCGCTGCGGTAATGAGTGAAAAAGAAGCAGCTGCACTTCGCGGCCGCGCTGACGTCAAAGGGGTTTGGGAAGATGAACTATTAAAACCCCATACCGATTCCACTGCGGATTTCCTCGGTATCACAGATATGCCCAGCCCCTGGCTCTGGGGCATTACCGGCGAAAATATAGTAGTGGGTATTATCGACTCCGGTATTCACCCGGAGCACGAAAGCGTCGCCGACATAGCGACACCCTTGCAAGGCAACTTGGGAGCCCATGTTCCTTACGGTTCAATTCCCGAGTCCTTTACAGGCGAAGGCTGTGAATTCGGTAACAGCGACCAAAACCCCAATGATGCCGCATTTACTTGTAACAACAAGCTGATTAAAGCCAAGTCTTTTTCCGATGCATTTCTGGCCAATAAAGAGTTGGCGGACTATGAATTCCTTTCAGCCAGAGATGCAGATGGGCATGGGACTCATACCGCCACAACGGCCGCCGGTAACTATGGCGTTACTACTCCAGACGGGAAAACCCTTACCGGAATGGCACCGCGAGCCCGCATTGCAGTGTATAAAGTTTGCTGGGATGCTCCTGACCCGGACGATAGCGGTTGCTCTTCGGCCGACTCAATGGCCGCTATTGATGAGGCCGTAGCCGATGGTGTCGACGTAATCAACTATTCGATCGGTGGCTCTGGTACTACTTTTAGTGGTGCCGATGACATCGCATTCCTATTTGCTGCAGATGCCGGCGTTTTTGTCGCCACATCTGCCGGAAATAACGGGCCTGGCCCAGAGACCATGGGTACCCCTTCAGGGATACCTTGGATAACCGCAGTCGGCGCTTCTGAAGATGACCAGAGCTTTGGCTTAGCCCTACAAGTATCCTCACCAGAGTCGGTTTCCGGCATTTACGAGGGGCGTGAGGGCAATGGCACAGTAAGCCTTGAAGAGGTTGGAGCAGTATCTGCTGAGGTTGTTCTCAGTGAGCCGTTAGAAGCTTGTACTGAAGTTACTAACAGCGAATCTTTGGAGGGCAGTATTGCCCTGGTGAGACGTGGAGGTTGCTCCTTTACTGATAAATATAATAATGCGGCCGATGCCGGCGCTGTAGCTATCGTAGTTTACAATGATGGTACTGCCGATGACCGCATCAATCCGATCACGATGTCGGCCCCGGATACTCGCATTCCCGGCATGATGATTTCTTTCTACGAAGGCGAGACTCTTGCAGCCAGTGGCGGAGTTTCCGGAGTTATTGATCCGTCTCAGTTGATTGCCAGGGAAGACCGCGTCGCAAACTTTTCATCCCGCGGCCAGAACGGTGGGGCGCCGGATATTATCAAACCGGATATCAGTGCCCCCGGGGTTGGCATTATCGCGGGAATTTCTCCGGTATTAAGTGGAGGAGAACTGTTTGGGGCTCTGAGTGGCACTTCCATGGCGAGCCCGCACGTGGCCGGCGTAATGGCCTTGTTAAAGCAGGCTAACCCGCACTGGAGCCCGGCAATGGCCAAATCCGCACTGATGACGACTGCGCGCAATGATTTGCGTAAGTCTTACGGTCTAGCGGATGCAACACCATTCGATATGGGTGCCGGTGCCATAGTGCCCCGTGACGCCTTCAAGCCAGGTCTGGTTTACGACGCGGGCTTTAATGATTATCTCGCCTTCCTTTGCGGCGCTGAACTCCAACCCGAGTTGGTCGATAGTGCAACCTGTGATGCGTTGACGTCCTTGGGATACTCTATCGATTCCAGCGACCTGAACCTCGCTTCTATGGGAGTCGCTGACCTGCTCGGCAGCCAGACCATCAAACGCCGGGTTACCAGCGTCGCTCCCGGCCAGCGTTGGTATTGGGCATCCATCAACGCACCACTCGGTATCGATGTAGATATCAATCCGAAAGTTCTGCGCCTCAGGGAGGGGAGAGTGCTGAGTTTGAAGTAACCTTCACCGCCACAGAGTCCGCCGAAATGAATACTTGGGTTTTTGGCGACCTCACTTGGCAATCCGTGGGGTCTCAGATTAGCGTGCGCAGCCCAATTGCTATTCGCCCTGTTCCGCTAGCTGCACCCCAGCAATTAACTGGCAGCGGCACCAATGGCAACCTCGATCTCAATGTGGGCTTCGGCTACAACGGTGATTTCCAGGTGAATGTCACTGGCCTGGCAGAGGGTGAGGCCACTACAACCACTGTTGAAGATGGCGATGTTCAAGTAATTTTCTTTGATATACCTGAAGGAACAGAGCTTGCGCATATCGCTATGTATGATGCCGATGTGGGCGACGGTAGCGGAAGTGACGACCTGGACCTGGAAGTTTATGGCCCAGCGCCAAACTATCCCGAAGTCGGTACCAGCGGCAGCGCCACTTCCGCAGAGTCAGTTTCCCTGGCTAACCCCTCTCCCGGTCAATATGCAGCCGTTGTTGTCGATTATGCGACATCCGCCGGCCCCACCAATTTCAGCTTATTCAATTTTAATCTGAACGGGGACAATGGAAATACCGCAGTGGATGCGCCGGCTCAAGCACAGATTGGCGGAACTGGGGTAGTTTCTTTGGAGTGGATGAACATTACTCCCAATACCCGCCATCTTGGTATTTTGGCTCATGGTGACGGAGAAAAAGAATTTTCCGAAACTCAGGTCATGATTAATACTCAATAGGCCTCACACGCTAATAATTGATGGTAAGAAGTGAAAGTCAAAACCGGCCGGAGTTTGGCCGGTTTTTTATTCGCAATTGAGTGTATTCTGCTGATGAATAAAAGCGCTCGCTATGTCTAGGGATACTCGACCAAAGTCCCAAAAATCTTTTGTCTTTCGATTGATATTCACAGCAACAGAAAGCTGATATTCCGGTAATATCATTAACCAACTCTGACTGCCACGACTAACTCCGCCGTGATTGGCCACTTTTGTTAATCCTACCTCAGGGATTTCTACTTCAGTCACCCGCCAACCCAAGGCATAGTTTTGTTCATTCACTTCACCATTGGCCAATTTTTGTGGCGCCCAAAATATCTCACGGACTCCTGGGGACAAGTAGTCTGCTTTCAGGAACTGAGCCCCCAGTCTCACCAAGTCACTGGGTGTGGAAATAAAGCCTCCCCCCGGCAGGCGATGACTTAAATCCACTGGACGCCATTCCCGCAGGCGAAGGGCACTGCCAGACAAGCCATTACTTTTGTAGAAACGAGCAATATTACGTTCTATATCACCATTCAGTGGCGATACCTCTGTGCTGTTCATTCCGCTAAGCGTAAATACCTCATCATGCATCACTTCCAGGTAAGGTTTGTCCTCAGCACCAGCCAAAACGGCTCCCAGAAGAACTGTGCCCAAAGTACTGTAATAAAAATCGGTACCCGGTTCGAAAAGTAATTCACTAGCATCAAAAATTCCAAGAGCCCGATACATATCCTCATAGTGAACATCCAGTGCCAGAGTTTGATACAACCCCAGCCAATCGGAGTTCTTTTTATAATGTGGCAAGCCAGACATATGGGAGGCCAATTGGCGCGGGGTCATTGACGCCCAATCGGGGTTTGGTAAGGGTTCCAAATAATTTGAGATAGATTTATCCAGATCAATAGCCCCCCTCTGTACCAAACGCGCCAATGCGGTTCCTGTTAAAGCCTTAGAGGTGCTACCAATACGAAAGCGAGTCTCTGTAGAAACAGGTACTCGCTCTTCTAAATCGGCCCAGCCGGCGGCCCCTGCCCAAACTACTGCACCACAAGCAGATACTGCCGCAGAAATTGCCGGAGCACCGATTTTCTCACGATGATCTTCAATTGCTTTAAGCGATTGCCCTGCGGCAAGCTGCAATCCAATATCGGAAAGTTCTTGCGTGGACGGCGCTTTTGTAGGTAGAGCCTGCCACCCCAATGGACTTAACGGCACTGCATTTAGTGACCAGGCATAGAATTGATAAACTGGCCAAAACATATAAGTAAAACCACACAGAAGTGTGGCCACGCTCATCAATATGAGCTTACGTCTCATACCCCCTCCGAATTAAGCTTTAGGTCTGTTGCCCGATTTAAAAGCAAGCTTGACACAATTAAAAGTGTCGCAGGAGACACATTTACGACCAATTCCGACACGATTTTAGGTCGGCCCTAGGTCTCAAATTTTATTCTATTCCCATGCTTCCTATGCGGTGAACAATATCGAAATTTATTTTTAGATTTTTCCATAAAGAAGTATTTCATTGGCAAACTAATAAACTCTAGCGCCATTAGGGTATTCATAGGTTTACCTCCAACTCAGTAAATTTTCTCTAAAGTTGAAAACTAACCTTCAATAAACAATTATTAAAAATTCCGTTTGGGAGAGATTTAAAGAATCATTTACTTTTTAACTAGGCTAAATATAAATCTCCCAAATTAAATATTAACAATTGGCTGCAAGTAATTAATAATTATATTTTTAGTGAAAACGCTTTCGATATTCACTCGGCAAAATACCCTTATGCTTTTTAAAGGCTCTTCTCAATTGCTCTTGGGATTGAAAACCACATAGTTTTGCGACCTTCTCCTGAGATTGATTTTGCTCAGAAAACAACTGACATGCTCTTTCCACTCTTATCTGTTCAAGAAAGCGGGCGGGTGTCACACCAAGTTCACGTACAAAAGTACGAGCAAAATTTCGCGGACTCATTGCCGCCTCTTGAGCCAGCCTTTCTACAGTGATTAGTTGCTCTATATTTTGGTACATCCACTCAATTAAAGCCGCAAAACGATCGCTATTTATCTGATTCTCCAAACGAACACTGAACTGCTGCTGCCCACCATCCCGTTTTAGATACAGTACAAGGATACGCGCTAGATTAAGCGCCAAGCCCCGCCCATGATCTTCTTCAATCATGGACAGAGCCAGATCTATTCCTGCTGTGATACCTGCAGAGGTGTAGACATTACCATCGCGTACAAAAATCGCATCTGGATCAACTTCAATTTCAGGAAATGTTTGCAGTGTCGGCACATCCGCCCAGTGTGTTGTAGCCCGCCGGCCATTAAGGACACCAGCTCTGGCAAGTATTAGGGCTCCGCTGCATATCGACCCAATTCGAGCCACTTTTGCCTGCTGTCCGGCCAACCATTTAAGAAATGTGCTATTCGAGCAAGCCTCTAGGCAAGACTCTGGAGGCAAACCACTAACTAGCAGTGTGTGGATATCTTTGACATCTTCAAAGGCCTGGTCAATGTAGAGTTTGATACCAGTTGATGTTTTAACTGGGCCCGAATCTAGCCCCACAAGCTGGATTTCATAATAGTCATTGGTAAAGCGCCCTTGTGAGCGAAGCTGATCATTCGCTAGAGCAAAGACCTCCAAGGGGCCAGTGATATCCAAGCTGGTTGCCCCTGGGCAGACCACCATGGCGACCTTTCTAACTTCACTTTTTGTTTGTTGGCGCTTATTCATCTCGGCAGTTTTCCACAGTGTTTGGGTGACAAGAATGACGTATTGGCGCTAAATTCTGCCATTTTCAGTCACTTTAGACACCCTTCACAGAAACTTTGAGGGCACTTCTCCTGACTGTAGGCGTTTTAAGCTTCAAGAGTTTGTGTGTATTTCATTGATATTCGCCCTCAGTATCAAGCGATGATCTATGCAGATAGGCTGTTCTATTTCTGAGCATGATAAATCCTTCATTTTCATTTGCTTGCACAAATTCTTTACCAAAGCCCAGTGATAGACACCTCCTAGGTACTGGAATCCAGACTTGACCTTCACCTTGGAGTCCGCACAATTGGCCCCAATTTTGTACCCATTGACGGAGATTCCCTTTTGGTGGAGTTGATTCTAAACCGAGGCGCAGAACGTCGACTCAAGCGCGGCCACTTGTGGATTTACAGTAATGAGGTGGATACCAAGCGCTCCCCACTGAAGGGAATTGATGCGGGTAGCCAGTGCCAAATCCACGATAGCCAAGGCAAGTTACTTGGCACTGCTTTTGTAAATCCGAGCCAGCTAATTTGTGGCCGAATAGTCAGCCGAACTATTGATTTTTCCAAGGATACTGTTTGTGAGCGCATACAAACTGCTTTTGAGCAACGCCAACGGTACTTTTCCCATCCCAGCTACCGGATGGTATACGGTGACTCTGACTGGCTTCCGGGCTTGGTAGTGGACAGGTTTGGGGATTATTTAGTAGTCCAGGTCAGCAATTGGGGAATGGAGCGCTACCAACAAACGATTGTGGATAAGTTGGTCGAGATGGTTAACCCCAAAGGCATCCTGCTGCGCAATGACCATCAGGGTCGCGCAGTTGAAGATATGCCGCTGGTACACACTGCGGCCTTTGGAGATGTACCCGAGATGGTCCCGTTCGAGGAGAACAGCGTTCCACTTCTGGCCCCGGTACACCAGGGGCAGAAAACCGGTTGGTTTTACGACCACCGGGAAAACCGCAGGCTATTGAATCGCTGGGTCAACGGCAAAAGAGTATTAGATCTGTTTTCCTACGCAGGCGGTTGGGGTATTCAGGCACTGGCCAATGGTGCGGCAGAGGTAGTGTGCGTAGACGCCTCACAGCAGGCCTTGGACTGGTGTTTGCTCAATGCGGATCACAATGGATTCGCCGACAAGCTCAAAACCATCCAGGGTAGGGCACTGGATGTCCTCAAAGGGTTGGTCGCAGAGGGGGAGAGGTTTGATGCGATTGTGCTCGACCCACCGGCTTTTATTAAGCGGAGGAAAGATCAT
Organism: Microbulbifer sp. VAAF005; assembly: GCF_030012985.1. Classification (NCBI taxonomy): domain Bacteria; kingdom Pseudomonadati; phylum Pseudomonadota; class Gammaproteobacteria; order Cellvibrionales; family Microbulbiferaceae; genus Microbulbifer; species Microbulbifer sp. VAAF005. The sequence goes on from NZ_CP120233.1 coordinate 3,128,897, forward strand.
AAAGCCGGCTTGGCGGCCTATCGCCATATCAATGAACTCGCAATGCGTTTGTTGGCGAAGGATGGGCTGTTAGTAAGCGCTTCCTGCTCTATGCATCTGCAATCCGATGAGCTTCTCGACTGTGTGCGTGGCGCCGCGCACCGATTGGGGCGCAAGGCGTCAATTCTGGCCAGTGGTGGCCAGGGCGCAGACCACCCAGTCCACCCAGCAATCCCTGAGACCAATTACTTAAAGGCGCATTTCGTCCATCTGGGCTAGTCCCACCTTCAATTCATGCTATCCCCGGCGGACTGTATCCACAGCTCAGTCCGCTCTTCCTTCAAATTGATGTAAGTACTCACTTCTTACAATGGGTTTTTTGGGATGTGGCGCCCTTTTTGACTAGGATTTGCCCAATTGTTCAGGATGGTGCTTGTTATGCTTCGAGCCGTAAAAGACACAGATCTGGATCGACTTGAGCAGCTCTGGTTGCACTCTGCGGCTCACTCCCACCCCTCTCTTCCACGTCAATTTTGGCTGGACCGCAGCCACCAATTCCGCCTGGACCACCAGGGCTCCAAACGCTGTATCGTGTTTACTGATCGACACGCAGCTGTGGCTGAAGCATTTATTACTATTACCAAGAATTATCGACTGGCTTACCTGTGCGTCAGCCCGCTATTTTCAAACTGCGGCATAGGTGCTCAATTGATATCAAAAGCGAGTCGGGGGCTCCCTAGGCTCCAGGCTGAACTCCTCAGAGAGAACCTACGCACACGTTACTTTCTCCAAAAGCATGGGTTTGTCGAAAGTGACCGCCACTATGAGGCCGAATACGGTCAACATATACTCGTGATGTCACATGACGCAGCTTTCACTTAGCACATCGAAGGTGAGAAAGCCGCTACTTATAACTTTAACTTCTTGAATCACTTCTTTTTATTGTTTCTACGCGACTCTTGAACCGGGTAGCATGCCTCCATCATAATTTTCCTGAGCGCTGAATTTTTATGGGACGCAACGCTTCCAGCCAAACTTTACAGCCTATTCCAGAACGCACCTTCCATCACGATGCGGATCTGGGGTCCATGAACCTTCGTTTCGCTGGCGCCAAGCCAAGCGAAATTATGCAGTTCACCATGGAACACGCTCAGAACCCGGTGGTTTTTACTAATTTCCGCCCATTGGCGATAGCCTTTCTCCACTTGGTTACGCGCGCCAAACCGGATATCCCGGTAATTTGGGTGGATCATGGATATAACACCCCGGAAACCTATCGCCATATTGAAAACGTGGTCAAATCTCTCGATTTGAACCTGCGCACCTACTCACCGAAGATGTCCGCGGCCCACTACAACGCTGTGTACGGGGGAATCCCGCAGCTGGACACCCCAGAGCATGACTTCTTCTCCAGGACCGTTAAATTGGAGCCGTTTAACCGCGCTATGCAGGAATTACAGCCGGATGTATGGCTAAACGGTATCCGCCACGATCAGAATTCGCACCGCAAAAACCTGGATATTTTCACCCAGGGCAACCACGGTACTATTCGAGTGGCACCGATGTTCCACCTGAAGGAAATCGATGTGGAAGAGTATGTTTATGAGAATGACCTCCCCGATAACGATATTTACTTTGATCCAACTAAAGGTGAGGAGCACCGGGAGTGCGGATTGCTGTTGGAAAAATAGAGTGGAATACTCGGCGAGGACTAGCGTACTTCGCCTATCTCTTTAACAAGACCTTCTATCCCAGCCGTTTATAAAGTAATTACTTTTTACGTATTTACCGAATAATAAAATCTATTACAAAAGGCGAGTCTCGACTCGCTGTATTTTTTCAAAAAGGAGACTCTTCTATTTACTTCCGCGTAAATCCAGAAGAGTCCTTAAATTACTTATCATGCGATAGGCTAGGCAACTGCCCCTTTTGCAAGATGACCTCCTTTTTCCATGTAAATTTTCAGGTCCTTCAGCATTTGCTCAAATTGAGAGCCAGTCATCTTCTTCACCACAGGACTCAACACGCCTCCTAAAGCATTTAACTCCATATTTGCAGTGAAATTCACTGTTGTGCCTCCACCAACAGAGGGGCTTAATTTAAATTGAGATAAACTCTTTTTAACGGGGAATCCCGGTGGCGTATTTTTGGTTTCAACCGAGACATCCAGTTCATAGTTTTTCTCATCAAACCTTGTAATAGTTTCATCTGCGACAAGACCCGACGGTCCCTTATTTGTCAGCACACAAACCCGGCCTTCTACACTCGCATTTTCAACAGGTTTTCCCTCCTTAGCGAAGGAGTGAGGGATTAACGTCATCCACTCGTAAGCTGTATCAAAATCAACGGCGAGGACTTTCCAGACCTCATCAATTGGGCGGTTAATTGCGATTTCTCGGTTTACTTGGGCTTCTTTCATCTCTGATCTCCTGGGTTTCTCTACGGAGTGCTATTGACGGGAGACAGATTAACTGGACACTATATGCAACGGAATACAGCAAAATAGGACAGTGTGTTGCATAAAGAGTCCATAGATTGGGGAGATATCCAGTTCTTTATCGCAGTAGCCAGGAGTAAGAGCGCTCGCAGCGTTGCTGACGACTTTAAAGTCAGCCACTCCACAGTCTCTCGCCGTATTGATGCCCTGGAGGAAAAGCTCCAGGCCAAGCTGTTTTATCGCAGCTCCAAAGGCTATCAGCTGACGGAGGATGGTAAAGCGATGCTGGACTACGCCCAATCGGCAGAGCAGTATCTAAATGCCGCGCAGAAGCATTTACAGGGCGGGAGTAACCAGCTCTCCGGGGAAGTTCGTATCACTATGCCGGATGTAGTCGCATCGCACTTAATTATCCCCTACCTAAATGACTTCTCACGTACGTATCCAGAGATCAACGTACAGCTACTGGTTACTAGCCACGTTCTCGATTTGGAAAGTCACCAAGCCGACATAGCACTTCGTATTCTCCCCAAAGGCGACGTCGATGTTTCGGATCGACTTGTTGCTCGCAAGCTCGCCGACCTACCCAGTTGCTGTTACGGTTCTCCGAGGTATATCGAGAAATCTGTACCTGACGATGGCCACTGGCTCGGCTGGAGTGGCGATGACGCCACATTGAATTGGGCCAAAGACACGCCCTATCCACAGATGCCTTATCAGCACCAGATTAATCACGGTTTGATACAGCTAGAGGCAGTTAAGAGTGGACTGGGGCTGGCCAGGCTGCCCTGCTTTCTTGCAGATGGTGCTGAAGGAGTCGTTCGGGTCCCTGGGGCAGCTCCATCCAGCCTGCATGAACTGTGGCTAGTCTCCAACCCAGAGCACCGCAATGTTATGCGTTTTAAGGTTTTTAGGGAGTTTATCGTGAAGTTGTTTAGCCGCCTGAATGATAAGTTAATAGGCAAGGCTTAACTGCATCGACTGATATTTTTCTAAAAGTGATGGGATGTATTGTGGCTTTAGTGATAACTCAATACTGATTTACACGCTTTTTGGCCATAATTTTTGCCGACCAATACCCAATTTTCTGGGAGCTGATTGTCAGAGTGGATACTTGGTAATGGGGTAATCGGCTCATCCACTCTCATCACCAAGCTTAATATTGTCGCAAAGCAAGCTCTATTACAGCCTACTTTGCGCCTTACCTAACGCCCACTGGATAATTACATCCTCGTAGTTGAATTCACCAATACTTCACCTTCCGCGTAGAGTTCACAGCGATCCCTTATCTGGTACTGCTTTCGCTGTTCCTCACAGGCCTGAAGAGCGCTTTGACTCGCCTCAGCTTGGGTGCTTCCACCATCTTCGTTAAAACCGGCCACAAATGCGCCACGATAGTCCACAGCCATTGCCAGGGCCTTGTTTCCTGAGTACTTCCTGTAAGTTGACATTAGTTGGCCCAAACCACTGATCTCAGGCTCGAACTCCAATCCCTCTTCCTCCTCCAACTCATCCAGCATCGACTGCAACTGTGCCCGCGAGCCCTCTTCTGCAATTTGCATGAATAGCGGTTGGGAGACTTTTGCGAAAAGATCTTTATCTCGGTCCAGGTAAAGCTCCAGCACATACCACCAAGCAATTCCTGTTTCTCTCGGTGCGCGTAGATACGCCTGCTCCAACATTTCCGTATACTTCTGGCGGGGATACCCCAAAACTTGCATTGTGATCGCCAGTTCATGCCAGTACGCCGGTACTTCCCCATTGGCATTTACCAATTGAACATATTTATCCCGGATACGTTTCATGTTTCTGGGACTGGGGTGTCCCTCCTCCGCCAAGGCTGCCGATAACTCATTTTTTGCCTGGGCTTCAAGATACCAGGTTTCTCCCTGGTACTGCGCCGGAATAGAGTTCAAGACTTCCTCAGCGCGGGAATAGTTTCCTTCACCTGTCAAGGCAATGGCCAGTGCGGACTTTAACGATGGGCTAGAAGCCTGCTTTTTATCTGCATAGGCAATATATCTCTCTAATGCTTCGGAACCCTGCTCTGAAATTGCCATAAAGTAGGCCAGTTCTGCGACTGCGGTACTACTTTCCATCAGGTTAACGGTGGGGGACTCAACAACACCATTATCGGTAAGCTCTCCCTCGTAATAATTGAAATGACTTTTCGGCAATTTCTTATACTGCTCATTGAGTTCTTCAAAAGTCATTCCCAGAGCTTCAGGTAGGCCCGCAATTGGATCATCGCCAGCATTGAAAGCCTCCAAATATTCATTTAAGGCTTTATTTCTAGCTTTATCGAAAATCATCCAGTGAGCTAACATCCATCCACTGGCATAAAGTGCCCCGGTATCCCTTGAATTCAGTGAACCAGGAGTGGCTGAAAGCAGCTTATCCAGTGGTAACTCTCTCGCTCGAGTAAGACTAATCGCTCGATCAACAGGTATTTTTCCGAAGCTGTACTTTTTATTTTCCTCAAAATCTACCGTGGAAAATACTTCAGCAATACCTTCACTAAACCAGTAGGGGTAGAGATGCTGGCTTCCGCTATAGGTCAAAAAATGCGTATATTCATGAAACAACGTCTGACGGGCCGGGTTGTCAGGAAGGACGCGATTTCCGTTTAGGTTTAATAATGCAAAACTCCCATACGCAGTATTATGGAATTGTCCAATGACAGTTCTAGACGACTCACTACCGCTGACTCCTTTAAAGCTGAGCCGATCATCCAGGGCGTATATCGTCAACTTTTGTTGATCTGCTGAATACCTGATGTATCGTTTTGCGAAAATTCGAAATCGTTCCAAGTCTATTGCCAGTTTTTCAACTTGCTTGGGGTTGTCATTGGTAACGATCCGAAAATGCTCGGTTTCGATCTCATACCATTCGGAATTCACTAATTTCTGCGTGCTTGTGCAACCGTATAAAGCTAGTGCAATCACACCACAAGTAGCTACAAAACGACGAGCATTGCCGAGAATAGAAGAGATTAGGTTCCCCATAAGCCTTATGGTCCGTTTAATTTTATTTTTTCGTAGAAATAGATAGGTAGGAAGGTTACCTATAATTTTTTCTTTTTAAAAATACAACAAAATTATTGCTTGGCCAGAATTTACTAAAAATTTTACTGTTTACTTTGATTGTTTGTCAGTAATTTCAGGCTTTAAAGGAAGAACAGGTACGGATCGGCGTGACGCTTTTGATAGGGGAGAAAAAAAGACCGAATTTGTCGCAAGTTATTTTTATACGGAAAAAATCCCACAGTAATTCCCCTTTTGGGAAATTACTGTGGGATTTTCAGAAAAATGGCAATTAGACGTCGAGGTTTTCTACTGCCAAGGCGTTGGTCTCGATAAAGTCACGGCGTGGCTCTACCTGATCACCCATCAGAGTTGTAAAGATCTGGTCCGCGGCAATGGCATCTTCAACGGTTACCTGCAGCATACGGCGGCTCTCTGGGTCCATGGTGGTTTCCCAAAGCTGCTCTGGGTTCATTTCTCCCAGTCCTTTATAGCGCTGGATACCGTAACCTCTGCGACTCTCGCCCATCAGCCAGTCCATCACTTCAGGGAAGCTGCCAACAGGGTGCAGCTTCTCGCCGCGCTGGATAAAGGCACCCTCTTCCAATAGACCCACCATTTTCTCACCCAGAGCGCAGATAGACGCGTACTCGGCGGAATCGAAGAACTCGTGGTTAATCAGGTAGTCACTGCCAACACCGTGGGCCACGATATGGATATGGGGCAGGAATAGGCCGCGCTCGGTGTTCTCCTGAACCGTCACTTCGTGACGACGGGTTCCACCACTTTCTTCGTCACCGAGTTTCTCCTGAAGTTTCTCACTCCAAGCTGCGACTTTCTCCTGGGACTGCAGGTCTTCCTGAGACAAGTTGGGCAGGTAGATCATGCTGCGCAGCACTTCCTCGGGGTACAGACGCGACAGGCGGTCGATTGTCGCCAGTACGCTGCGGTATTCGCCTACCAGGCTCTCCAGGGAGGCGCCAGAAAGCCCAGGGGCGTCCGGGTTCACAAACAGAGTGGCGCCTTCCAGGGCAGCGTTGGTGAGGAACTGGGTTAGAGCGCCCTCATCCTTCAGGTACTGTTCCTGTTTGCCCTTGGAGATCTTATACAGCGGCGGCTGGGCGATGTAGATGTGGCCCCGCTCGATCAGCTCCGGCATCTGACGGAAGAAGAAGGTGAGCAACAGGGTACGGATATGGGCTCCATCCACGTCAGCATCGGTCATGATGATGATGCTGTGGTAACGCAGTTTGTCCGGGTTGAACTCGCTCTTGCCGATGCCACAGCCCAGTGCGGTAATCAGGGTACCCACTTCGGCACTGGAGAGCATTTTGTCGAAGCGCGCTTTTTCCACATTAAGGATCTTACCCTTCAGCGGCAGGATCGCCTGGGTGCGGCGATCGCGGCCCTGCTTGGCTGAACCACCGGCGGAGTCACCCTCCACCAGGTAAATTTCAGATAGTGCCGGGTCTTTTTGCTGGCAGTCTGCCAGTTTTCCGGGCAGGCCGGCAATATCTAACGCTCCCTTGCGGCGAGTCATTTCGCGGGCCTTGCGGGCCGCCTCACGGGCTTTGGCCGCATCGATCATCTTAGTGACGACAGATTTGGCTTCCTGTGGGTTCTCCATCAGGTAGTCTGTAAAGTGGTGGCCCATCTCCTGCTCTACAGCGGGTTTCACTTCGGATGAAACCAGCTTGTCCTTGGTCTGGGAGGAGAATTTCGGGTCCGGTACCTTCACAGAGATAATCGCGGTGAGACCTTCCCTTGCGTCATCGCCAGTGGTGTTCACCTTGTCTTTCTTGCCCAGGCCTTCCCGCTCGATATAGCTGTTCAGGCCACGGGTCAGGGCTGCACGAAAGCCCGCCAGGTGGGTACCGCCGTCGCGTTGGGGAATATTGTTGGTGTAGCAGAAGATGCTTTCCTGGAAGCTATCGTTCCACTGTAATGCCACCTCTACTGCAATGCCGTCTTCACGCTGGCTCTGGAAGTGCAGAACCTTGTTAATCGGGGTTTTGTTCTGGTTGAGGAACTCCACAAAGGCACTCAAACCACCTTCGTATTCATAGACCTCTTCCTTACCGCTGCGCTCGTCCTTCAGGACAATACGCACACCGGAGTTCAAGAAGGACAGCTCGCGCAGGCGCTTGGCCAGCACGTCGAAATGGAATTCGATATTGCTGAAGGTGTCCTCTGAGGGTTTGAAGTGCACCGTGGTGCCGGTGGCATCGCTGTCACCCACAACTTCCAGAGGTGCCTGGGGCACACCGTGGTGGTAGGTCTGCTCGTGGATCTTGCCACCGCGACGGATAGTCAGCTTCAGCTCCTTGGACAGAGCGTTTACCACCGATACCCCTACCCCGTGCAAACCGCCGGAGACCTTGTAGGTGTTGTCATCAAATTTACCGCCCGCGTGAAGGACGGTCATAATCACTTCTGCTGCAGAAACCCCCTCTTCCGGGTGAATCTCTGTCGGGATACCACGGCCATTGTCCGATACGGAAATGGACTCATCCGGATGGATGGTTACACGGATCTCATCACAGTGGCCGGCCAGCGCTTCATCGATGGAGTTGTCGACCACCTCGAATACCATGTGGTGCAGACCGGTGCCATCGTCGGTATCACCAATATACATTCCGGGGCGCTTGCGCACCGCATCCAGGCCTTTTAATACCTTGATACTGCTTGAGTCATAGCTTTGCTGCTCTGACATTTATTCGCTCCATTAAACTTATTGTGCGGCCGAAGCTTCGGCACTGATCTTCCCATGTTCCACGTGGAACACTTTCGGGCAATTCCAAGGGGCATCTAGTTGCCGCCAGGGGCGGCTTGTAGTGCCCTCCTCAATTCCGGTTACAAGCACCTGGCTGGCACAACGCCCAACCCAATGCGCAAAAATCTGTTGGTTACTGTTATCCAGCTCTGCCGGCAAGTCATCTACCAGGAATACTGGCATATCTCCCTGCCTACAGACTACCTCCGCCATGGCCGTGCGCATTGCACACACCAACATCTTCTGTTGGCCGCGAGATAGGATATTGTGGGCCGACTCACCGGCTACGCTAAAACGAATATCCGCCCTATGGGGACCAATACGCGTATGTCCCTGTGAAACATCCGATTCCCGTGATTCAGATAGAGCGCTACGCAGGTCAACTTCTTTACGCCAACCACGACGGTAACTCATATCGACACGGCTCAATAGGCTCTGTGGTAACTCACCAAGCAGTTGTGAAACGGCAGACTGCAATTGAGAAAACTGAGCTAATCGCAGATCGTTTACACGATCGCCACTAAGGGCCAACTGCTCTTCCCATACGCCGATGCTGGCCTCATCGATTTTACCACGACGCAGGAGAGCATTTCGCTGCCGCAGTGCGATTTGATAATTTTTCCACTCCTGGGCAAATAAATGTTCCACGTGGAACACTGTCCAATCCAGCAACCGACGCCGAACGCCGGGGCCACCATCAAGTGCGGAAAAACTTTCACTGTTTATCAATTGAAGTGGCAGGCAACTAGCAAGCTGTGAGCTGGATTCCGCTGGAGCCTGGTTAACCCTGATTCGGCCCGAGCCATCTGCGAGGCGCTCTACCCCCAAGTTAAGACCTGTATCGAGCTGGGCAAAAACCGTAAGCCCACCAGTATCATGCTGAATAACCGATTTATGCTGGCGAGAGCGAAAGGAACGACCGGTTGCCAGCATATGTACCGCCTCTAACAGTGAAGTCTTGCCACTGCCATTCGCACCACAAAACACATTAACGCCAGGACCCAGTTTGAGATCGGCAGAGCAGATATTTCGAAAATTAGATAAGAGAAGACGGGTCAGCGCCACAGACACCTCCCCCAGAGTGAAGAGCGCGATGCACAGGCATCGCTTTGTTTATCGGCTACCCCACCGAGCGGGGAGGTAGCCTCAATCCATTCAGAAAAGAGCAATGGGTGGGCTGCCTTACAGGCGCATAGGCATAATCACGTACAGTGCATCACCTTCTTCAGGTTGCTGCAGCAATGCGCTGCTATTGGCATCCGCTAGACTGATACGGATCTGGTCACTGTGAATAGCACCAGTGACGTCCAGCAGATAGGAAACGTTAAAACCAATCTCCATTGGCTCACCTACGTAATCCACCATCATCTGCTCTTCCGCCTCTTCCTGCTCCGGGTTGTTGGCAACAATTTGCAGCAGCCCCTCAGAAACCTGAAGGCGCACCCCACGGTATTTCTCGTTGGAGAGAATCGCCGCTCGGGAGAAAGCTTGGCGCAACCCCTGGCGATCCGCATAGACCACATTGCCCGCGCCTCGCGGCAATACGCGCTCGTAGTCAGGGAATTTTCCGTCTACCAATTTAGAGGTGAAAGTAAACTGACCACTAACCACACGAATATGGTTGTTACCCAGCACTACCTGTGCCTGTGCATCGCTGTCTTCAAGCAAACGACCCAGCTCAAGTACGCCTTTGCGCGGCACAATAGCCTGGATAGGCGTGGCGACATCCAAGCCGGGGGCATCGCGATCGCAAAGCGCCAAGCGGTGGCCATCAGTAGCAACCGCGCGCAGCTGCTGCGGGCGACACTCTAGCAGTAAACCATTCAGGTAATAGCGCACATCCTGCTGAGCCATAGCAAAACTGGTGGCTTCTATCAGGCGGCGGATCTCGCGCTGGGAGATATCGAAACGAGTCTGTGCACTGGCCTCTTCCTGGTTCGGGAAGTCCGCTGCGGGCAGAGTCGACAGCTGAAAACGGCTGCGGCCACTGCGCAGTATCAGGCGCTCGCCATCGCGCTCAAACTTTAGTTCAGCACCATCGGGCAGAGAGCGACAGATATCCAGCAGCTTGCGTGCGGGAACAGTCACCTCGCCCTCCATTTCTACACCGTCTACACCGAGACGGCCGACAATTTCCACTTCCAGGTCAGTACCGGTCAGGGAGAGTTCCTGGCCCTGTAACTGCATCAACACATTGGCCAGGACTGGCAGTGTTTGGCGTTTCTCAACAACACCGGCCACCAGTTGTAACGGCTTCAGAAGGGCGTCCCGGCTCACATTGAATTTCATCGGTAGTTTCGCCTTGTTTTGTCAGTTATTCGATTAAGTGGTCAGCGACCGTGTCAGCAACTTAACGTCCTCGCGAATATCCGCGTCGGACTCCTGCAACTCACGTATTTTGCGGCAGGCATGCAGTACTGTTGTGTGGTCGCGACCACCGAAGGCATCGCCGATCTCCGGCAAGCTGTGATTGGTCAGCTCCTTGGCCAGGGACATAGCGACTTGGCGGGGACGGGCCACCGAGCGACTGCGCCGCTTGGAGAGCAAATCCGCCACCTTAATTTTGTAGTATTCAGCGACAACCCGCTGGATATTATCCACACTGACCAGTCGATCCTGTAGGGCCAACAGGTCTTTTAGTGCTTCGCGCACAAGGACATCGTCAATAGCGCGACCGGTAAATTGCGAATTGGCAATTACGCGGCGCAGTGCACCCTCGAGCTCCCGCACATTGGAGCGAATACGCTGCGCAATAAAGAAAGCGGAGTCGTGAGGTAAATCCACACCCACCTGCTCGGCCTTCTTCATCAAAATAGCTACACGGGTCTCGAGCTCCGGAGGCTCTACAGCCACCGTTAATCCCCAGCCAAAGCGGGATTTCAAGCGCTCTTCCAATCCGTCGATCTCTTTCGGATAGCGATCACAGGTTAGGATAATCTGTTGACCACCCTCCAGCAGGGCATTGAAGGTATGGAAAAACTCCTCCTGAGAGCGCTCCTTACCGGCAAAAAACTGGATATCATCAATCAAAAGGGCGTCAACAGACCGGTAATAGCGCTTAAAGTCGCTGATGGCATTCAGCTGTAGCGCTTTCACCATATCTGCAACAAAGCGCTCGGAGTGCAAATACACCACCTTAGCATTGGGGTTGCGTTCCAGCAGTGCGTTGCCAACTGCGTGCATCAAGTGAGTTTTCCCCAGACCCACGCCCCCATATATAAAGAGGGGATTGTAGGCGCCGCCCGGATTGTCAGAAATCTGTTGTGCCGCAGCGAGGCCCAGCTGGTTGGACTTACCTTCAACAAAGGATTTGAAAGTAAAGTTGCGATTGAGTGAGCTACCGTGCTTGATGGCCCCCTCCACCTCAACCTGCCTGGCCGGCTGCTCCGGTACGGAGCGAGCCATACCATTCATAGCCGGTGGTCGCAGATCTGTCAGGGCCAGTTCGCCTGTCGTCATTTGCTCGGCAGTCACCTCCTCAGCCATCGCGGGATGAGGCACCGGCCTGCTGGCACCAAACCCAGACCCCAGCGGTGAAGTCACCGGAGGTGGCGCAGTGGCAACAGGTGGTACAGATACCTGTGGCGGTACTACTGCCGGCTGGACTGGAGGTGGTGGCGGAGTTGGCGCCGATGGCGCAGGTGTCGGTACCGGTGTCGGTGTCGGTGTCGGAGGGGCATTATTTGTTACATGGCCGCGCTGGAAGCGAGCCGGCCGGCGAGCGGTAATCTCAAGCGCCACTTGCAGAGGGCGCCCCGGTGCAAACTGTTGCACCAACTCGCGAATGCGGTTCAGGAATTTATTGCCAACCCAGTCCAACACAAAGCGGTTCGGAGCGATCAGGCGCAACTCGCCCTCCGCACTAACGGGATTGACGCGCAACGGCCTGATCCAGGTATTGAACTGCTGAGACGGCAGCTCGTCCTGTAAACAGCTCGCGCACTGCTTCCATACGGATTCAGTCAAGAAACCCCCCAAAAAACCCCAAAATGGTAAGACCAAGGAGAGACGGCAAGGCCGGATTAGAAATCACCCGGGACCGTCAAATAAGATCGGCGCAGTATACCTTTCCACCTTTAGGTTATCCACAAGAAAGACTGCATCTGTTGAAAAAACTGCGCAAAAAGATCCACACAATCAAGGATTTGCACAACAATTAGACAATTGAGGTGGAAACCCTTCGAAAGTTATCCACAGGAAGCTGTGGGTATCTTGGGGTCAATCAGTGGGCATTCAGAGATACCCCTGATGACTCAACGACTTGTCTAGTTGGCGTAAAAAATTACAGTAAACTCGCGCACCAATAAAAAGAATTTCCCTGATTAGCGCGTTGCTTTCGCTGCTGGCTTTCTATACAATCCGCGGCCTTCGCAGCGCGTAGCTCCGTCTGCACCGGCTTTGTGCCGGACCGGAGTCCAGGCCGCGGCCGGGAAAGGTCCCGAGAAATTTTGAACACAAAGTCTCAGGTAGCAAGACTATGAAACGCACATTTCAACCAAGCAACTTGAAGCGCAAGCGCACTCACGGTTTCCGCGCTCGCATGGCAACCAAAAACGGCCGTAAGATTCTGGCCCGCCGTCGCGCTAAAGGCCGCAAAGTACTGTCTGCATAAGATCTCTTCCCTTTTAGAGATATCTCTTTATGCAGCAGGTGCGCAGCAGCTTCGGATTTGCCAAGACGCTGCGCCTGCTTAATGCGGCGCAGTATCGCTTGGTATTCAATGAAAACCAGGTGCGCGCCGCACACCCTCATCTGTTGATCCTCGCCCGTCCCAACTCCTTGGAACACCCGCGTCTCGGCCTCGTTATTGCTAAAAAGCATGTACGCAACGCCTCCGACCGCAATCAAATCAAGCGTATAACCCGGGAAACCTTCCGTCTGCAGCAATATGATTTGCCGCCGCTGGATGCCGTGGTGCTCGCGCGCCCTGGGGTCGCAGATCTGGATAAGGCCGAGTTGGCGAAACTACTGAATAAACTCTGGCGTAAACTGGCCAAGCGGGCTCGACAGCCGCAACCCCAACCATGAAGTGGATACTGATCAAGCTGATCCATGTATACCGCTACCTGGCCAGCCCCTGGGTAGGCAACCAATGTCGCTTCTACCCCACCTGCTCCCGGTACTCTGAAGAGGCCATTGAAACTCATGGAGCGATAAAAGGGGGTTATTTAACTCTGCGCCGCCTTATAAAATGCCACCCCTGGCACCCTGGTGGATTGGACCCGGTTCCCCCCACCAGACACAAGAACACGCTCTAGGTAACAAGATGGATTGGCAACGCTATACGCTGCTCGGCGGAATTCTCGCGGTTCTCCTGGCACTTATCTTCCAGTGGAACGCATTTCAAGAGCAACACACTCCTGAACTCGACCGCGAAACCGTCGTGCAGACTGGCGGCGAGACTGTCAGCCAAATACCCGCCGAAACACCCGCGAGCACCGGCGACAGTGATGTTCCCCAACTTCGTTCCCAGGTGCCCGCTTCCGATGAAGGCAGCAGTACTGAGAGCAAGCTGATCAGTGTCACCACCGACGTTTTTGATCTGCTCATCAATCCTCGTGGCGGCGATATCGTCAAAGTGGCGCTGCGCAAACAGCAAGAGAAGTTGGATACCCCGGACCAACCCCTGATCCTGTTGAACCAGACCCGCAACCATACCTATATTGCCCAAAGTGGCCTTATCGGTAAAAATGGGACCGACAGCGCCGCTGGCCGCCCGGTTTTCAAGGTGGCAAAAACCGAATATGCGATGGTTGAGGGCGACGATACCCTGATAGTAGACCTGACTCTGCAACAGGAAGGCGCCAATATCACCAAGCGCTTCACCTTCAAGCGTGGAGACTACCTGATCCAAGTGGCCTACCTGGTGGATAACACCAGTGACAAACCCTGGTCCGCGGCCATGTTTGGTCAGATTAAGCGCGATGCCAGTGAACCCGCAACCGACACCGGTTTCGGTATGTCGCCTTTCCTCGGCGCTGCCATCCGCACCAACGAAAAGAACTACTTCAAGCAGGACTTCGAGGAGATTGCTGAAAGCCCCACCCGCGAAACCATCGAAGGTGGCTGGGTAGCTATGGTTCAGCACTACTTTATCAGTGCCTGGATTCCCCCCAGGACGAGCGCAATACTTTTGAATTGAAGGAGCTATCCAACGGCCTCTTCCGCATGGGCTTTACCGCACCTCAAGTGCAAATCCCCGCTGCCACCCAAGGCGAGCTGAGCGCTTCTTTCTACGCTGGCCCGAAAGATGTCTACCGTCTGGAAGAAATCTCCCCCGGCCTCGATCTGACCGTCGACTACGGCTGGCTCTGGTGGATCGCCAAACCGCTGTTCGGTGTCCTGCACTTTATCCAGGAGCATATTGTCAGCAACTGGGGCTGGGCGATCATCCTGCTCACCGTATTTATCAAGACGCTGCTTCTGCCACTGTCCGCCGCTGGCACCAAGTCCATGGCGCGTATGCGCAAGTTTGCGCCGCAGATGAAAAAGCTGCAGGAGCAGTACAAGGATAACCGGCAAAAACTGGCGGAAGAGACCATGAAGCTCTACCGCCGCGAGAAGATCAATCCGATGGGTGGCTGCCTGCCGATCCTGCTGCAGATGCCGGTATTTATCGCGCTCTACTGGATGCTCACCGAAACCGTTGAGCTGCGTCACGCGCCCTGGATTTTCTGGATTCACGATCTGTCGGCGAAGGACCCCTACTTTATCCTGCCGGTATTGATGGGCCTGTCTATGTGGTTTATGCAAAAGCTGAACCCGGCGCCCACCGACCCAACCCAAGCCCGCATCATGCAGCTGATGCCGGTGATGATGACAGTGTTCTTCCTGTGGTTCCCAGCGGGTCTGGTTCTGTACTGGATCGCCAACAACCTGATTACCATTGCGCAAACCTGGTATATCAATAAACAGGTGGATGCCGGTAAGTACTAACCAGTACCGATCTGCAGCAACACAATAAACAAGGGCCGCAAATGCGGCCCTTTTCCGTTCTGTCGAGTAAACTCAGCCGATGACACAAGAAAGCCTCAATCGCGACACTATTGCCGCTGTTGCCACCGCGCCCGGGCGCGGCGGTATCGGCGTTATCCGACTGTCGGGCACAAGAGCCCTGCAAATTGCCCAACAAATCTGCGGGGAAAAATCCCTCCAGCCCCGCTCTGCCCACTACCGGAACTTTACCCACAAAGAGCAGTTAATCGATCAGGGATTGGCACTCTTTTTCCCTGGCCCCAACTCCTTTACCGGGGAGGATGTGGTGGAGCTCCAGGGACACGGCGGTCCGGTAATTCTCGATCAGCTACTTCAAGCCGCTATCGAATTGGGCGCTCGACAAGCCCGCCCCGGAGAATTTTCCGAGCGGGCTTTCCTCAACGACAAAATGGATTTAACTCAGGCCGAAGCGATCGCCGATTTAATCGACGCCGGCAGTGCCCAGGCAGCGCGAAATGCCATGCGTTCACTACAGGGCGCGTTTTCCGAGAAAATCGAAGACCTGGTGGAAAACCTCACCCACCTGCGTATCTACGTGGAGGCCGCCATTGATTTCCCCGAAGAGGAAATTGACTTCCTCGCCGATGGCAAAGTGGCAGCTGATATAGAAACCCTATTGGCACAAATGGTGGGTGTGGAAGCCCAGGCGCGTCAGGGTGCGATAATGCGCGAGGGAATGCGAGTTGCTATCGCAGGCCGCCCCAATGCAGGGAAATCCAGCCTGCTCAACACACTGGCCGGACACGACGCCGCTATTGTCACCGATATCGCCGGTACCACTCGGGATATCCTGCGTGAACATATTCATATCGACGGTATGCCCCTCCAGTTTGCCGATACTGCGGGATTAAGGGATGCTCCGGATAGAGTTGAACAAATTGGTATCGAACGCGCCTGGGAGGAAATCCACGGCGCAGATCGGGTACTACTTGTCATGGATGCAGAGCAGCTCCACTCCCTGGATCCCACACAAGTTTGGCCAGAATTTACCAGTCAGCTGAGAGATCTCAACAAACTGACATTAGTACTGAACAAGATTGACCTCACCGACTACAGCGCTGGACTTCAGGCACACACTGAAGGCGTGCCAGTGATTGCCATCAGTGCAAAAACAGGTGCCGGGCTCGATGCGTTAAAAGAGCATTTAAAACAGAGTATTGGTTTCAGCGGCGCTGGAGAGGGAACATTCAGTGCCAGGCGCCGACACCTGGACGCACTGGGCCGGGCACAAGCTTTTATACATCAGGGCCAGCGGCAACTTCACACTAGCGGTGCAGGCGAACTGCTCGCCGAAGACTTACGCCAAGCCCAGCAGGCTCTGGGAGAAATTACAGGCACCGTCAGTGCCGATGAATTACTCGGCAAGATCTTCGGCAGTTTTTGTATCGGTAAGTAAACGCTCCATCCCAACTTCCAAGTTATCCCAAGGGGGAGGCTACTTTATCCTCCCCCACTTCTCTACTTCCAGCTTCCCAACATATTTCTCACTTCTTTTACACAGGCTTAACCCCGACTTTCAGGGCGGGTAAATTAAATCCCCAATTTTTCCCGATCTTATTAAATAGATTCGCGAAAAAATCTGGCAAAAAACTCTGCAAAATAAGATATGGCGCCGATCGAGTTATACATGTCCACGGGGATTTCCCGTGGATATCTTTTCACTTGCTTCAATCACCTATAAATCACATAGATACAGCAACAAAACTCACAGACTTATACAATATTCACTCTTACGCACAATTAACCCCCAAGTCTTATCACCCTCTACGCACAAGCTAAAACCTGAAATTGCCAGGTGTGAGTAAAAAAGGGGATAAACACCTGCGTAAGCAACGAATGCTATGATGATAACTTTCCCGCCAGCACGAGGCGCGCAAAGTTGTCCCGGCTTTCCACAATCGTCTACCGGGGTTGCCCCCCTTCAGCCAAGGGGTTATTGCCCATGTTTTCATTAATGTATCCTATTGATTTATAAGGTTTTTTTTTGCTTATACATGATTTGCCGGGCACTAATAAAAACAACTAAATCAAAAACCTCTCTCTAAGAAATACATTTATTCATTTATATAAACTTAAGAGAGTCCAAAAAAATGATTTCCTTAGAGAAAGAGCTCGATATGCATGGAACTGGATAGTCTCAGTTTTTACAGCTTTACAAGCGTCTACCAACTAGAGTGCAGGAATATGCTTGTAGCCAATTGCTGACTTATACCTACTGCCTATAAAATGTGCGCCCCCAGTTGTAACCAGTAGCACCCACTATGGAATTCCCTAAGACCTATGATGTGATCGTGATCGGCGGAGGCCACGCAGGTACCGAAGCCTCACTGGCAGCGGCACGTATGGGAGCTTCCACTCTGCTGCTGACCCACAATATCGAGACCCTTGGACAAATGTCCTGCAACCCGGCGATCGGCGGTATCGGCAAGAGTCATCTCGTGAAGGAAGTCGATGCCCTCGGTGGCGCTATGGCAACGGCAACAGACCTGGGCGGAATTCAGTTCCGGGTCCTCAATGCCCGCAAAGGCCCCGCAGTAAGGGCAACTCGTGCCCAGGCCGATAGAGCCCTTTATCGCGCCGCTATCCGTTCAATCCTGGAAGCACAGGAAAACCTGGAGATCTTCCAACAAGCGGCGGATGACCTGATTGTCGAAGGTGAACGGGTTGTGGGCGTTGTCACCAATGCGGGGGTGCGCTTTCGCGCCAAGACAGTGGTACTGACCGCAGGGACTTTCCTCGGTGGGCGTATACATATCGGCTTGGATAACCACGCCGGCGGCCGCGCTGGAGACCCGCCCTCGATTGCCCTTGCAGATCGTCTGCGCGAACTGCCTTTCCGCGTCGATCGCCTGAAAACGGGCACCCCTCCCCGTATTGATGCCCGCTCGGTAGATTTCAGCGAGCTGGAGGAGCAGTGGGGAGATAGCCCTACACCGGTGATGTCCTACCTGGGCAGCCGCGATCAACACCCGCGCCAGGTCTGCTGCTGGATTACCCACACCAATGCCCGCACCCACGAAATTATCCAGGGGGGCTCGATCGCTCGCCCATGTACTCCGGCGTAATAGAGGGGATTGGCCCGCGCTACTGTCCCTCCATCGAGGACAAGGTGCACCGTTTTGCGGACAAAGACAGCCACCAGGTGTTTATCGAGCCGGAAGGGCTGACCACCAACGAGCTGTACCCCAATGGAATTTCCACCAGTCTGCCCTTCGACGTGCAGATTGAGCTGGTGCACTCCATCAAGGGCTTTGAAAAGGCGCATATCACTCGCCCGGGCTATGCGATTGAGTACGATTTCTTTGACCCGCGCGACCTTTTGCCGTCCCTGCAAACCAAATTTATCCAGGGGCTCTATTTTGCCGGCCAAATCAATGGCACCACCGGCTACGAAGAAGCGGCCGCCCAGGGACTCCTGGCTGGCGCCAACGCCGCTTTGCAGGCCCAGGAGCGCGAAGCCTGGTCCCCGCGCCGGGATGAAGCCTACCTGGGCGTGCTTGTGGATGATTTGATCACCAGCGGCACTAAAGAGCCCTACCGCATGTTTACCAGCCGCGCGGAATATCGCTTGTTGCTCCGTGAGGACAATGCTGACCTGCGCCTGACCGAAAAAGGTCGCGAATTGGGCCTGGTCGACGATACCCGCTGGGCAGCGTTCAGTGAAAAGCGCGAGGCGATCGCCCGGGAAACCCAGCGACTACAAGGTACCTGGGTGCACCCAAAGACGCCCCAGGCCGCCTCTGTAGAAACCAAATTGCCGCAGCCATTGGCGCGGGAATATAGCCTGATGGACCTGTTGCGCCGTCCGGAACTGGGCTATCAGGATGTGGCGGGCCTCAAAGGGGAAGCGGTAACCGACGAGCAGGTTGCCGAACAGGTGGAAATTTCGGCCAAGTACGCCGGTTATATCGATCGCCAGCGCGAGGAAATTGAGCGTTTGCAGGCCTACGAAGATACCCCGATCCCGGCGGACTTCGACTACAGCGATATTTCTGGTCTGTCCAATGAGGTTAAGCAAAAGCTGGGAGAGACCCGCCCAGATACCCTGGCGCGGGCCTCGCGAATACCGGGCGTGACGCCCGCATCCATATCCCTGCTGTTGATCCAGTTGAAAAAGCGCGGGCTGCTGAAGCGCAAAAAAGCGGTATAAATCGGTTTTCCACAGGGTATCCCGCGAGGCCCTGCGGGGTTTGAATTTCGCGGGACTACTGGGGGATAGACCCATTTCTCACTCAATGGAACAGTTTCGTCCGCGCCTGTTAGAGGCGGCGGCACAGATGTCGGTGGTACTCAGTGACCGGCAGCAGGATCAGCTACTGGAATACCTGGCGCTTTTTGCCCGCTGGAACAGTGCCTACAACCTGTCCGCCATACGCGACCCAGAGCAGATGCTGGAGCGCCATATTATCGACAGCCTCAGTGTGGTAAATCTCTGTGGCGAAGGCTCTTTGATCGATGTTGGTAGCGGTGGCGGCCTGCCGGGAATTCCTCTGGCAATTGTGCATCCGGAGCGCGCCATTACCCTGCTCGACAGCAATGGCAAGAAGACCCGCTTCCTGTTCCAAGTCGCCAGCACCCTGCCCCTGCCCAATATCACGGTAGTCAATGAGCGGGTAGAAGCCTTTGTGCCAGAACAGCCTTTTGCCGGTGTGGTGTCCCGCGCCTTTGCCTCCATCGAAGATATGGTCAATGGCAGTGAGCACATGTTGGCACCCAGGGGTCGTTTTTATGCCATGAAGGGCAAGCTGCCTGAGGATGAGTTGAGCGCTCTGCCAAAAGGCATTAAGGTCGAGCAGGTGCACCGGTTGTCGGTGCCCGGCTGCGACGGTGAGCGACATATGATTCAGCTCTGTCGCACAGAATAAGATGATAGTTTGGCGGGTTTGTCGCCCGCCCAATCCTGCTCCCCTATCGTGGGGCACAACAGCCGCCGCCCGAAGCTGAGCCGGCGTCGGGGCAAACGCACCCGGAAACAACAAAGGACAAGAATCTTGAGCAAGATATTTGCTGTGGCCAACCAGAAAGGCGGGGTTGGCAAGACCACTACCTGCGTCAACCTGGCCGCATCTTTGGTTGCCAACAAGCGGCGCGTATTGCTGATCGACCTGGACCCCCAGGGCAATGCCACCATGGGCAGTGGTGTGGATAAAAGTGACCTGGAGGTGTCCGGTTACGATGTGCTGGCCGCTGAATTACCTGTTGAGCAGGCCATTGTATCCACAGAGAGCGGTTTTGATTTGATCCCGGGCAACGGTGACTTATCTGCGGCAGAGGTGGAGTTGCTGAATCTGGAGGGGCGCGAATCCCGCCTGCGCCGCGCCCTGGCTGCGGTGAGTAATCGTTACGACTACGTGATTATCGACTGTCCGCCATCGTTGAATATGCTGACGGTAAACGCCCTCTGTGCAGCTCACGGCGTATTGATTCCCATGCAGTGTGAATACTATGCCCTGGAGGGGTTGTCAGCACTGGTGGACACCATCACCCAGATCCAGCAGGCCGCCAATCCGGACCTGAAAATCGAGGGTATCTTGCGCACCATGTACGATCCGCGCAACAGCCTCACCAGCGAAGTGTCGGCGCAGTTGCAGGAGTTTTTCGGCGACCGTCTGTATCGAACCTGTATCCCGCGCAATGTCCGTTTGGCAGAGGCTCCCAGCTTCGGCAAGCCAGCGCTGGATTACGACCGCCATTCGAAAGGGGCTATTGCCTATCTGGCACTGGCTTGCGAAATCAATCGCCGCCATCCCGCCAATCCATCTTCCAATAAGAAAAGCCGCCCTGTGGCGGAAGCCGTATAAGGGGTAATTACTATGGCCGCCAAACGCAAAGGACTGGGCCGGGGTTTATCCCACCTGATCAGCAATAAAAACAGCACCGCGATCGCCGAGGCTACCGGTGAAGCTGAAACCGAAACCGCCGTGGTCGACGGTGAGTTGAAGGAGTTGCCGATAGAGTTTTTGCAGCGCGGCCGCTACCAGCCACGCCGGGATTTTCCACAGGAATCCCTGCAAGAGCTGGCGGACTCGATACGCGCCCAGGGCATTATGCAGCCGATCGTTGTGCGCGGTATCGGTGAGCAGAGCTATGAAATCATCGCCGGTGAACGGCGCTGGCGCGCGGCCCAATTGGCGGGACTGGAGAAAGTGCCGGCACTGGTGCGCAGCGTTTCCGATGAAGCTGCCATCGCTATGGCGCTGATTGAAAATATCCAGCGCGAAGACCTGAATCCGGTAGAGGAAGCTGTAGCCCTCAAGCGTTTACAGGATGAGTTCAAGCTGACCCAGCAGGAAGTGGCCGATGCGGTGGGCAAATCCCGTACCGCAGTAACCAACCTGTTGCGACTGTTAAGCCTCAGTGAAGAGGTGCGGACTTTCCTGGAGCGTGGCGATCTGGAGTTGGGGCACGCCAAAGCTCTGCTCGGTCTATCCGGTGCCACCCAGCGCTCCGCTGCGCGCCAGGTGGTCGAGCGCAGCCTTACCGTGCGCCAGACAGAGGCGCTGGTGCGCCGTTTACAACAGCCGGCTGCCCCCGCACCGGAAAAACCGAAGCCCGACCCCAATATCCGTCGCCTGACTGAGCGCCTGGCAGAAAAAGTCGGAGTGCCCGTATCTATCGATCACAACGATAAAGGCAACGGCCGCCTGGTACTCAAATACACCACCCTGGAAGAGCTGGATGGAATCCTGGCCCACCTGGGTTACGCCGAGGACTGAGGCCACAGGGAAATGTGCGTCCTAGTGGCGCGCGCAATAACTGTTGGCAAATACTCACTGCGGCGAGTAATTCCGTGCAAAACCTCCTGAAAATCAAATAAGTTGACGACATTTGCCGGTTGAATCGGCGATGCTGTTGCCGCATAATTCGCACGCCCAAATTTTGGGCGGACAGCGCAAAAAAAGTCGGCTTATCCCGTCTATGACAAAACCCCCGGTATTACGAATAGCCGCGGTACAGCTTCTGCTGATATCGGTGGCCAGTGCGGCACTGCACTTGAGCGGTAAACCGGTGACTGCGCTCTCCGTATTTATCGGCGGTGCCCTGTGTGCACTGCCCGGAGCATATTTTGGCAGGCGCGCCTTTCGCGATAGCGGTGCGCGCGCGGCCCATCGCGTGGTAGGCAATTTCTACCGCGCGGAAACCGGCAAATTTATATTGACCATGGCAGGTTTTGCAGCGGTGTTTGCCACCGTCAAACCACTGAATGCCGCGGCGCTTTTTATCAGCTACGTCCTCTGTGTAATCGTGCAGTGGATTTTGGTAGCGCGCATGGTCCGCTAGCCGGTGGATAAGAAAAAAGAATTCTTACTTTTACGATTGTTGAGGAACTATGGCAGGCGAAGCTCAAACCGCGACGGGGTATATCCAACACCACCTGCAAAACATGACTTACGGCAAGCTGCCGGCCGGGTATACCCGCGCCGACGGTACTGTGCTGAATGAGTCTACTTGGACTATGGCGCATTCCTCCCAGGAAGCTGCGGATATGGGCTTTTGGGCCCTGCACGTAGATACCCTGGGCTGGTCTATCGGCCTCGGTCTGATTTTTTGCTTCCTGTTTGCCCGCGCAGCCAAGAAGGCCAGTGTGGACAAGCCCACAGGCTTCCAGAGCTTTGTGGAGCTGGTTACCGACTTTATCGACAAGCTGGTTAAGGAAACCTTCCCCCACCGCAACACTATGGTTGCCCCGATGGCTCTGACCATCTTTGTGTGGGTTTTCCTGATGAACCTGATGGATTTGGTACCGGTGGACTGGCTGCCGATGGCTGCCGCCAAGATCTCCGGCAACGATCACCTCTTCTTTAAAGTGGTCCCGACTACCGACCCGAACGCCACCCTGGGTATGGCCCTGGCGGTGTTTGCGCTGATGATTTTCTTCAGTATTCGCGAAAAAGGTGCCATCGGCTTCCTTAAAGAGCTGACTCTGCACCCTTTCCATACCGGCAAGTTGTTCTTTGACATCCTGCTGATCCCGGTGAACTTCCTGCTGGAAGCAGTATCCCTGATCGCCAAGCCGATCTCCCTGGGCCTGCGTCTGTTCGGAAACCTCTACGCCGGTGAAATGATCTTTATCCTGATCGCGATTGTCTTTGGCGTTGGCGTTCTCGGCTTTATTGGTGCGGGCCTCCTGCACATGGGCTGGGCGATCTTCCACGTATTGGTAATCGTGTTGCAGGCGTTCGTATTTATGGTATTGAGCACCGTGTACATGGCGATGGCACACCATCGCGACGATGAGCACGAGCACGATCAATAAGTTTTTAACCCTTTTTTCGACCTTTACAACAACTCTTTAACTTTGATTTGGAGAACACAATGGAAGCATTAGGTCTGGTTTACATCGCAAGTGCACTGCTGATCGGTCTGGGCGCCCTGGGCACCGCAATCGGTTTCGGTACTCTGGGTGGCAAGCTGCTGGAAGGTTCCGCTCGTCAGCCTGAACAGGCTCCGGCTCTGCAGGGCAAGATGTTCCTGATGGCTGGTCTGCTTGACGCGGTTCCGATGATCGGTGTTGGTATCGCTATGTACCTGATCTTCGCCGTAGCTCCTGGTCTGGTTTAATTACGCCGTTCCAATTGCC
Source organism: Microbulbifer sp. VAAF005 (assembly GCF_030012985.1). Taxonomy (NCBI): domain Bacteria; kingdom Pseudomonadati; phylum Pseudomonadota; class Gammaproteobacteria; order Cellvibrionales; family Microbulbiferaceae; genus Microbulbifer; species Microbulbifer sp. VAAF005. The sequence goes on from NZ_CP120233.1 coordinate 3,152,686, forward strand.
CTTAACCCTATTTAAAGAGCAAGAGGTGTCGGAGTGAATATCAACCTGACTCTAATCGGCCAGTCGATTACTTTCCTGTTTTTCGTCTGGTTTTGCTGGAAGTTTGTTTGGCCGCCGCTTTTGGGCGTGATGAAAGAGCGTGAGCAGAAGATCGCAGATGGTCTCGCTGACGCCGAACACGCACAGAAAGATCTGGAGCTGGCCAAGCGCAAAGCTGCCGAGCAGTTGAAGGAAGCCAAAGATCAGGCTAACGAGATCATTGATGGTGCCAACAAGCGCGCCAACCAGATTCTCGATGAAGCCAAGCAAGCGGCTCAGTCTGAAGGCGATCGCCTGAAAACTGCGGCCAAAGCTGAGATCGACCAGGAAGTGAATCGCGCTAAAGAGCAACTGCGCAGCCGTGTGGCAGACCTGTCTGTCCTGGGTGCGGAGAAGATTCTCGCGGTCAATATCGACGCTAAGGCGCACGACGACCTGATCGATAAACTGGCAGCCGAGCTGTAAGCGAGGAACCCAATGGCGGAACTCAGCACACTGGCCCGGCCCTACGCTAAAGCTGCATTCTCTTATGCGCAGGAAGCCTCCCACTTAGGTGGTTGGAGCACTGCGCTGAGCACTGCGGCAGCGGTCAGCCAGAACGAAAAAGTGCGTGAGCTGCTGGATAATCCCCAGCTCACCAGTGAAGAGCGCGCAGATAAATTCCTGTCGATCTGTTCAGACGAACTCGGCGAGCACGGAAGGAACTTCATCCGGTTGCTGGCGGAAAACAACCGCCTGCAGCTGCTGCCGGAAATTTCCGAACTGTTCGAAGAGCTGAAAGCGCAAGCGGAAGCCACCCTTGAGGTGGAAGTTATTTCCGCGCACGCCTTGAGCGATGCACAGGCGCAAGCACTGGGCCAAAAGCTCAGCGCGAAGTTTGAACGCGAAATACATCTGCACAGCTCGGTGGACGAGAGCCTGCTGGGCGGCGCGATCATCCGCGCCGGTGATACAGTCATCGACGGTACCGTACGCGGCCGTCTGGCCAAGCTCGCCGAGGCGATGAACTCCTAAATTACTCTCCCCGTTGGCGTTAGCCGGCGGGGACTTGAGGAACAGAGCATGCAGCAACTGAATCCCTCTGAGATCAGTGAAATCATCAAGAGCCGCATCGAAAATCTCGATGTGAGCACTGAAGCCCAAAATGAGGGCACCATTGTTTCCGTATCCGACGGCATCATCCGCATCCACGGCCTGGCCGATGTGATGTACGGCGAGATGATCGAGTTCGAAGGCGGCGTTTACGGTATGGCGCTGAACCTGGAGCGCGACTCCGTTGGTGCTGTAATCCTGGGCGACTACAAGGCGCTGGCTGAAGGCCAAAAGTGCCGTTGCACCGGCCGTATCCTGGAAACCCCCGTTGGCCCGGAACTGCTCGGCCGCGTTGTAGACGCGCTGGGTAACCCGATCGACGGCAAGGGCCCGCTGAACAACAAGCTGACCGACGCGGTGGAAAAAGTAGCGCCTGGCGTTATTGCCCGTCAGTCCGTTGACCAGCCTGTACAAACCGGTTTGAAAGCGGTTGATACCATGATCCCGATTGGCCGTGGCCAGCGTGAGCTGATCATCGGTGACCGTCAGATCGGTAAGACTGCTGTGGCGATTGACGCCATCATCAACCAGAAAGGCACCGGCGTTAAGTGTGTCTACGTTGCCGTGGGCCAGAAGCAGTCCTCTATTGCCAACGTAGTGCGCAAGCTCGAAGAGCACGGCGCTATGGATCACACCATCGTAGTAGCCGCTGGCGCCGCCGATCCGGCAGCGATGCAGTTCCTGGCTCCCTACGTGGGTTGTACCATGGGTGAGTACTTCCGCGACCGCGGTGAAGACGCCCTGATCGTATACGATGATCTGACCAAACAGGCTTGGGCCTACCGTCAGATCTCCCTGTTGCTGAAGCGTCCGCCTGGACGTGAAGCCTACCCCGGTGACGTTTTCTACTTGCACTCCCGTCTGCTGGAGCGCGCAGCGCGTGTAAACGCCGACTACGTAGAGAAGTTCACCAACGGTGAAGTGAAAGGCAAGACCGGCTCTCTGACCGCCCTGCCGATCATCGAAACCCAGGCCGGTGACGTATCTGCGTTCGTACCGACCAACGTGATTTCCATTACCGACGGCCAGATCTTCCTCGAGACCGATCTGTTCAACTCCGGTATCCGCCCAGCGATCAACCCGGGTATCTCTGTATCCCGTGTAGGTGGTGCAGCGCAGACCAAGGTGATCAAGAAGCTGTCCGGTGGTATCCGTACCGCTCTGGCTCAGTACCGCGAACTGGCGGCATTCTCCCAGTTTGCCTCTGACCTGGACGAAGCTACCAAAGCCCAGCTGGATCACGGTGAGCGCGTAACCGAGCTGATGAAGCAGAAACAGTACTCTCCGCTGTCTATCGCGGACATGGCTGTTTCCGTTTACGCCGCCGACAAGGGTTACCTGAAAGAAGTAGAAGTTGCCAAGGTTCTCGATTTCGAAGCCGCCCTGCTCGCTTATATGAACAGCGAACACGCAGAGCTGATGGAGAAAGTGAACAGCACTGGTAACTACAACGACGAAATCGACGCAGCTTTCAAAGCCGCTATCGAGAAGTTCGTCGCTACTAGCAGCTGGTAAGAACTCCCTGGAGAGCGCGAGAGAGCGGCGTGTCCGCTCTTTCGGAATATAACTTCCAGCGAACAAGGTAAATCACTATGGCAGGCGGAAAAGAAGTACGCACAAAAATTGCCAGCATCAAGAGCACGCAGAAAATTACTGCCGCAATGGAAATGGTTGCAGCCAGTAAGATGCGCAGGGCTCAGGATCGCATGGCACTGGGGCGTCCCTACGCCCAGCGCATACGCGCAGTGATCGGCCACGTCGCCAACGCTTCGGCCGAGTACCAGCATATTTACCTGCAAGAGCGCGAGGCCAAGCGGGTCGGTTTTATCCTGGTATCCACTGACCGCGGACTCTGTGGTGGCTTGAACGTCAATATGTTCAAAGCCGCTATTCGCGAGATGCAGGCGTGGTCCGAAAAGGGTGTCGACGTCGAAGTCTGCGCGGTAGGTAACAAGGCGGCCAGTTTCTTTAATGCCATCGGCAGCAAGGTTGTCGCAGCGGTACGCGATCTGGGCGATGCGCCCCAGGCCAACCAGCTGATTGGCTCAGTTAAGGTAATGCTGGACCGTTACGCAGAAGGCGATATCGATCGCCTGTTCCTGGTATCCAATGAGTTTATCAACACCATGTCCCAGAAGCCGCAGGTTGAGCAATTGCTGCCGCTGCCGAAGGACGAAGATGAAAAACTCATGCACGAGTGGGACTACCTCTACGAGCCGGATCCGGTTGAATTGCTGGATGGATTGCTGGCTCGCTACATCGAGTCCCAGGTATACCAGGCAGTAGTTGAAAACAAAGCCTGTGAACAGGCAGCGCGTATGATCGCGATGAAGAGCGCCACCGATAACGCCGGTGAGCTGATCGATCAGTTGCAGCTTGTCTACAACAAGGCGCGCCAGGCGGCCATTACCCAGGAACTGTCCGAAATTGTCGGCGGTGCGGCGGCGGTTTAATCCGCTGCCAGTAATGGTCAGCCTAGAAAGAATTTAAAGCTGAGGATCCGGAAATGAGTAACGGGCAAATTGTGCAAGTGATCGGAGCGGTCATCGACGTGGAATTCCCACGCGATTCTGTTCCGAATGTATACGACGCACTGGTGGTTGAGGACAAAAACCTCACCATGGAAGTGCAGCAGCAGTTGGGTGACGGCGTGGTACGCGCTATTGCCATGGGTTCATCCGAAGGTGTCAGCCGCGGTCTGTCCGTGCGCAATACCGGCGCTCCGGTTTCTGTACCGGTTGGCCTGGAAACCCTCGGTCGCATCATGGACGTGCTCGGCAACCCGATTGACGAGTGTGGCCCTATCGGTGAGAAAGAGCGCTCCTCTATCCACCGCGCTGCGCCGACCTACGAAGAGCAGTCCAGCTCTACCGAACTGCTGGAAACCGGCATCAAGGTAATCGACCTGGTTTGCCCGTTCGCCAAGGGTGGTAAGGTTGGTCTGTTCGGTGGTGCCGGTGTAGGTAAAACCGTAAACATGATGGAACTGATCAACAACATCGCTACCGAGCACTCCGGTCTGTCCGTGTTCGCAGGTGTTGGTGAGCGTACCCGTGAAGGTAACGACTTCTACTACGAGATGGCTGAATCCGGCGTTGTTGACCTGGAAAACAAAGCCAACTCCAAAGTGGCGATGGTTTACGGTCAGATGAATGAGCCGCCCGGCAACCGTCTGCGCGTAGCCCTGACCGGCCTGACCATGGCGGAGAAATTCCGTGATGAAGGCAAAGACGTACTGTTGTTCGTCGACAACATCTACCGCTACACCCTGGCCGGTACCGAAGTATCCGCACTGCTGGGCCGTATGCCTTCTGCGGTAGGTTACCAGCCGACCCTGGCGGAAGAGATGGGCGTTCTGCAGGAGCGTATTACCTCCACCAAGACTGGCTCTATCACCTCTATCCAGGCGGTATACGTACCGGCGGATGACTTGACTGACCCGTCTCCGGCGACCACCTTCGCGCACTTGGACTCCACTGTAGTACTGAGCCGTGATATCGCCGCTAAAGGTATCTACCCGGCTGTTGACCCGCTGGACTCCACCTCTCGTCAGCTGGACCCACAGGTAATTGGTCAGGAGCACTACGAAGTGGCTCGCGGCGTACAGTCTGTACTGCAGCGCTACAAAGAGCTGAAGGACATCATCGCGATCCTGGGTATGGACGAGCTGTCTGAAGAAGACAAGCAGACCGTAGCCCGCGCCCGTAAGATCGAGCGCTTCCTGTCCCAGCCGTTCCACGTTGCGGAAATCTTCACCGGTGCACCAGGTAAATACGTTTCCCTGAAAGAAACCATCCGTGGTTTCCAGGGCATCCTGAACGGTGAATATGACCACATGCCGGAACAGGCCTTCTACATGGTGGGAACCATCGACGAAGCTGTGGAAAAAGCCAACAAAGCCAAGGGCTAATCGAGAGAGGCATATACTATGGCCATGACAGTACATTGTGACATTGTCAGCGCCGAGCAGTCTCTCTTCTCCGGGCTGGTAGAGATGGTGATTGTGAGCGGTATCGAGGGTGAGCTGGGTCTCTCCTACGGTCACGCCCAGTTGCTCACCGCTCTGAAAGCCGGTCCGGTGCGCATCATCAAGCCCGGTGGTGAAGAGGAAGTACTGTTCGTCAGCGGTGGCTACGCCGAGGTTCAACCTAATATGGTGACTATCCTCGCCGATGTAGCCGAACGTGAGATCGATGAAGACGCCGCGCAGAAGGCCCGCGAAGAAGCGGAACACGCCCTGCACAAGGCGCCGTCTGAAGTCGACTACGCGCGCATCTCAGCCCAGCTGGCCGAAGCCGAAGCGCGTCTGCGTACCCTGCAGGCAATTCGCAAGGCGGCCGGTAAGTAAACAGTTCTTACCTACTCGTAAGGCCTGTTTTCAGGCGACAAAAAAGCAGCCTCGGCTGCTTTTTTTATTCTTCTGGAAAACTCTAAAAGCCTACCCTTACTCCTACCCTGCGCACACCCTATAACGGCTATAGTTTCAAGTGATGGTTGTATGTTTAAGGATTGAAGAAGCTATCAACTATGAAATGGATGTTAACTGTCGCGTATTTACTTTTTATGTTTGCGCCCTTGACTGCCACTTCTAACAAAGTGATTGCAGCCTCTATTAAAACTAGTAAAGAACCTACTACAGCTGAAAATCTAAAGTCCCCTAGAGCGTTACTAATTCACGGAAGTATCACCTCCCCTATATATGTAGATTCTGAAAATAATGTGCCTGAACACTTGGTGGAGTTTGGTTTCTTTCATTCCGGATGGACTGTCGATGAAATTGCTGAGGTATCGCAATTTACAACGTTTGTTGACGTCTATTACAATGAAATAGATATTATGAAGGCCGCAAGAAGTCATGGACTAAAGATATGGGTACAAATAGCTCCGATATTCTTTGATGGTTATCCGACCTATAGGAAGCGAGCGGATTATTTGGAACGGTGGGAGCTAGCAAGGAAACGATTAGAGCCATTTAGTGATATTATTATAGCGTTTGATCCATTAGATGAACCTTTCCATCGCTCAAAATTAAATAATCAAACACTAAAGCTATATCTAGAAGAAATTGCTCAATTAGTGAAAGAAAGCTTTCCTAAAGCAAAAAGAGCAATTACATTTATGAATGAAACAGTTAGGAAGTCAAATTTCAAAAAAATAATTCCTAAAAAATATAATTTATTTGCTGTAAATTACTATGTAGGAGAGAGTTTTCAACAACAACTAGTAGAAAAGCTAATGGTTAAAACATCACATTTAGATGTTAAATATTATTTAATTCCAAGAGCATTTAAAACCTCGAATAGAGGTTTCGGTAGTATTTCTGAATCACAATTAATCAGCCAGGCAAAGCAAGCTTATGATTTTGCAATAGCAAACCCCAAGGTTATCGCCATTTATCCCTTTGTTTGGGAGAGCATTTTTGGCAAAGACGACTACTACCTTGGGGTTGACAATCTCGAGCGAGTACAAGAAGAGTATCGAAAAATAGGTCACGCGATATCAAACACCAGATAAACTATTTTTTATCACCCATTATGTAAGTGCTGTATATAGCTCTATCATCACCAAGAACCTGCAGGGCAAATAGTTTTTCTTCAAGTGTCTTTACAGACTTCATTCTAAAATCCATTAAATCAGTTGATTTTAAATCAATGACAATAAAATCTGCTTCTTTTCCTTTTTCAAAGTTTCCAACTTTGTCATCGATATCTAATGCTTTTGCAGATCCTAAGGTTGCAAGATAGAAAGCTTTTAGCGGAGAGAGTGTCTTTATATTGTTGTTATTTCCAATCGACTTTTGCAGCTGAACTACCTTATAGGCCTCATCCATAGTCTCTAACATAGAGAAACTGGTGCCGGCTCCCACATCGGTTCCCAGGCCCACGCTAACATTGATTTCTTCACCTCTATTAAGCGGGAATAATCCGCTCCCTAGAAACAGATTAGACGTTGGGCAAAAAGCAATAGCGCTGCCGACAGAAGCCATACTTTCCATCTCTTTGTCATCCAGGTAAATACCATGAGCAAACACTGAGTGGTCCCGATTTAATCCATATATGTTATAAACATCAAGATAACTATTTGCTTCTGGGAACAATGATTTTACCCAATTAATTTCATCCTTATTTTCGGAAACATGGGTATGCATATACACATCGGGATATTCATCTAGTAACTTAGCTGCCTGCTTAAGCTGCTCAGGAGTACTTGTCGGGGCAAATCTTGGAGTAATGGCATAGCTCAATCGATCCTTATTATGCCAACGTTCGATCAGTTTCTTGCTATCGGAATAGGCACTTTGCGGTGTATCTTGCAGGTATTCTGGCGCATTGCGATCCATCAGCACCTTACCTGCAATTAGTCGCATGTTCTCTCGTTGAGCAACTTCAAAGAGAGCATCTACAGACTCTGGGTGAACGGTACCAAATACAAGTGCTGATGTTGTGCCATTCTTTAGTAACTGACTAATAAAGAACTCTGCAACCTCCTTTGCATGTTCTTTATCGGAAAATTTCCTTTCAGTTGGAAAGGTGTATTCTTTAAGCCACTCTAATAATTGCTCACCATGAGCCGCAATCATTCCCGTCTGTGGATAGTGAATATGAGAATCGATAAAGCCGGGAAGTATTAACTTGCCGCGATAATCTACAATCTCTGCGCCTCTTTTTTTTACCGAAATTTCTTCTTCAGAAATTATCCCGGCAATTATTCCATCTTTGACAATTAATCCGCCATCCTCAATATACTCATAAGCTTTACTAGTCTTCGCCGGGTCGGAAGTAAAATGAAGTATGTCACCTTGAAATATAGTTGTCTCTGCATAAACAAAGTTGCTAGAGGCTGAGAGTAATAGAAATAATTTAGCTACATTGGACTTTATATTGCTGCTTAAGGATAAATATTCGACCACCAATTCACTCCGTTAAAATAATAAGCAAACCTACATATTTAGCATTTGAAAGATAATGTGACAAATTTATTTCGATTGTCTCTAGAAGAGCTGGAATACAAAACAACAAATTAACTTATATATTGAGTAATAACCTACTTAAAAATACAGAAATTTGATTTGTATATCTTGTATTTGGAAAAAACTTAATAAATTCCATCTAAACTTGTACTTAAATCTAGATTGAAGGCTCTCAATCCATGTTTAAACATCCAGATCACGTAACAGTAGTTGTTACGAAATTAGAGGAAAGTGTCAGCTTTTTTGAATTGCTGGGTTTTGAGCTTCTACTCAAAAACTTTCTAACTGGCGAGAAAGCGTCACGGTATCTCCAGGTGGATAATGTAGAAGCAGATCACTTTACGATGGTACTAAAGCAGTCATCTCCGAAATTTGAGATACAGCTACTTCACTACCGAAATCCAGTGGTTAAAACTAATCCATCACTAATTGACTTGGCAAGGCCCGGTTATAACCATCTGTGTTTAAAGGTAGATAATTTGAATGAAGCTTTAGAGTATTTATCGAAGCAAGGAATTAGTACAAGAAGCGGAATATTGGAGTATCAAGATAAAAAATTAGCTTTTCTCTTGGGACCAGAGAATATAACCGTTGAATTAGCCGAGTGAATTGTCCAAGCAAATAGATAGTACTTCTACTCAAACTTGACATGTAAATCTCTCGAAGAAATGATACTAGCCTAGCTAAAATTTATGTCTCCATATAAATTCGAGATATTGACATGGCAAATGAAATCATCTTTTATACGAATCCTCAGTCGAGAGGCTGTATTGTTCGATGGATGTTAGAGGAGATATCAGTACCCTATCAAACCAAAGTACTTGAATATGGCGAAGACATGAAATCGCTAGAGTATCTTGCTTTGAATCCCATGGGGAAAGTTCCAACACTAGTGCACGACAACAAAACAATAACTGAAGCAGCAGCAATATGTGTCTACTTGGCTGATGTGTTTTCCGATTCAGGTTTGTCTCCGATAAATAACGAAGAGCGTGCCAATTATTACCGGTGGATGTTTTATTCGGCTGGACCTCTAGAGTCCGCCATTGTGAATAAATATATCTTTGATGAAGATGTGGCTAAAGATAAACAGCAAATGTTGGGTTACGGTAATTATAAACTTGCACTAGATACGCTATCTGGTGCAATAAAATCAAACCCGTATATTGTTGGAGAACGTTTTACAGCAGCAGATGTATATATTGGTGCACAGCTGGGGTGGGGGTTACAGTTTGGAACTATAGATGGACGTGAAGAGTATCAGGAGTATGTAAATCGTTTATCTCAACGTAAAGCATTTCAACGAGCTCAAGAACTTGATGCAGCTTTGGAAAAAGACATGAATATAAGCCCAGCTTAAATTTAAATATATTTTGTTTGAACTAAAAGGTCAGAAACTATATTCCTGACCTTTTTGATTTATCCCAAATACTAGTTTTCAACTAAAAATTCCGCTTTTTATTTGCCGGACAGCTCTGTTGAATCGAAAACGATCATTTCTGTCTATAGAAGTATTTTCATCCATCATATGCTCATAATCACTTTCAACTACTTTGAGATAATCTAGTGCTTCATCTTTATCCCCTTTCATTGCAATAAGGTATGAGCGAGACAAGCACATTCTTAATTTATGAGCATCTGTTAGATGTTCTTTAGGATGATTATCGTGGAGCTTCAAGCATTCCTCTAGGCTAGCTTCGGTGAATGGGTCGTATTCAGCTACTTCCTTAGGAATTGGTTTTTTACACTTATAGATTGAGCTTGAAAATACTTGCCCATACCAGTCGAAATAATCTTCAAGATATCCCATGGTTACTTTAATCCATGGTAAACGATCAAAGAAAAAATCCTGATTAATGAAAAATGATTCGCGCTCAATAAGCTTTGGCATAAACTCTGCTGAAACATGTTTATTTAGGTCCTGAGTTTTACATACATCAATAAAACAAATTTCAATTGGATTATCAGGCCAGGAAAACTCATTAAAATCACCGATATTTAGTTCAATCAATGACTGAAATGGAGAAATACTATTTTCTAATATTGGAACAAAAGATTCACCAAACTTATAGGTCAATGAGTCACACTCCCAAACACGATCCGAACCATTTGCAGGTTTAGGTAGAAAACCCAATTCATAACTACTAATAGGCTTACTATTCAATATATTTGAATTTACGTTGTTTGAAAAATTTGAATTACTCATCAATCCATGCGCGAGAGAAACTACAGAAGCTCCCATAAAGCTTCCTGCATCAACAATATATCCTTTTTGCTGGAAATTTTTTGACGCCAATGAATAGAGTAATTTGCGTTCCGCAATCGAAACCATTCCTGGCGTCTCAAATACGCTCTGGGGGACTTCAGTTTTAGAGAATGATATTTCTGGGTGTACATAACAACCCCTTGCAATTTCCGCATCTTCAATTTCGTACATTATTTTGCTCCGGAAAGAAAATTAATTACTTAGCGTAAGCTACACAAAAAACAACATTTGTCTTCATTTCATCCAGTGTAATATCAGGAATTTCTTCTCTTACTCTGGTCTCTATTTCCGGAGTTAAACGTTCTAAAACATTACTATGTGAAGGCTGTAGTTCCCAGGTATCGATATTAAAATACTTACGTGTTAATGCGCGTAATTCATCGATTCGAATGCGATTTAGATGTGTGTGTAAATAGTGGTCGTGTGGCAAATGGCGAACAATATTAATATGGTTCCAATCACAAAACTTAAGATGATCTGGATTCCCTTCATCTAAAACTGATGGATTATGAGGAGGCATATGGTGCCCACTCCAGCCATAAAAGTTGTGATGCAGAAATATAATTTTTCCTCCTTTCGATAACAACCCCGCAATATCCTCGAATACACCCTCAATTTCCAATAGGTGCTCAGTGACATTGTGTAGGCAAACCGTATCAAAGGTCTTTATACCAACGAGATCGCGGGTAGAGCACTGGCGTAAATCAATATCCGGGATCAAATCCATGATGTCCTGGCCGGACATTGGCGCGTTAACCCACTTTCTTATCCTTTTATTGCGAACTCTCCTGGAGTCTAAAGACATTGCAGGGTCTACACCGGTATAACTGTTTGCCCCAGCACAGAGGTAGCCCATGGCATAGCCGCCAAAACCACAACCGACATCTAAAACATTGCACCCTTGTACATATTTATGTAGTTTTCTTGGCCATGAACAGTAGCCGAGTTCAACGGCACTAGTGATGAGGTCAGAATCAAAATTCTTCAGTGCGTGGCGTATATTAGTGCAGTTGTGGAAAAATGCGATTTTAGCCTGCAATTCATGATTGTCCCAATCTTCTAAAGGCTCGATTTTCTTCAATTGTTTTGCTGCTTTTGAGCGGGAAAGTTTTGAAAATGCAGGGTGAGAACGGGAGGTGTCTAAAATTTCAATCGCTTCCCTGGCGTTATTTTCGATTCGTATCAGTTTGACTTGGTCAAAGACTTTCAGAGCTCGTTTATGTTCTGGACTGCACTTGATTGCTATTTTTATATCTTTTTCAGCTTGATCTATATCTCCTTTAGCTATATTTAGCATAGCGGAGATTATTCTCATGCCTACATGGTGTGGATGTCTTGATATGAAGGTCAGCGCATATTTATCACAATTTAGAATCGAACCATTTTTTGATTCGGCATAGCAAAGAAAATAAGTAGCCGGATGAAAAGGGTTGAGATCGGCAATTGGACGCAATAACTCTCTCGCCAGGTCTATTTCTCCAGCTAATGCAGCTTGCTTCCCTTGTTCAAAATTATCCAGCTGATTGATTTCTAAAGTAGACATTTAATTTTCCAAGTAATGGTAACCAGGTTTTTTGGCGTGGATATTTACTTGCATGCTGCAAATAGGTGCAGTTGCGCTCGATTTAAATCAAATATAATAAGATTGCTTATTATTGAGTACATGCTCGCAGCTAGCATTGATTTTCTTAAATTATGAAAATATTCATAAATGTGAAAGTTGGAGCTGTCAAATAATAAATTTATTTTCTCTGAGAAAACTATTCAAGGTGCAATCTATAAAAGTTGGCGCGGATGCTAACTCGTATAATCGGTAAAGCTGTAAAGCCTGTGTTATAAATTGGATTTTGTAAGATTCACGTTATCCAATTAAGTAGCAGACGATAACACCTCAACCCTTAATAAATTGATCTGCCAACGGCCTGGTTGGCAAAACTTGTGGAGGTGGCTCTTTGAAACTGATAATAGTCGGTGGCGATGGCTTTTGTGGATGGCCAACCTCATTACATCTGAGTAATTTAGGTCATGAAGTTATTATTATTGACAATTTTTCTAGAAGAAAAATTGATAGTGAACTCAATGTAAAGTCATTAACACCGATTCGAGAACTGAAAGAACGTATTGATACCTGGTTTGAGTTAACGGGAAAGGTTATTCGCTTTGTCGAGTTGGATGTTTCCCAGAAATTTAACGATCTTGTAAATCTAATAGAGGAGGAAAAACCAGATAGTATAGTTCATTTTGGTGAGCAGCGTGCTGCCCCCTATTCGATGAAAAGTAGCGCTACTAAAAATTATACGATCTCTAATAACATTTGTGGTACCCATAATATTCTCAATGCGATTGTAGCGACACAGCTTGATATCCACTTGGTTCACCTCGGTACAATGGGTGTGTATGGTTACGGCCATGAGGAGCCCATACCAATACCTGAAGGTTACTTGGATGTAAAAATAGAGACAATTGATAATCGTCAAATTTCAGACTCTATCGTTTATCCGCCTAATCCCGGCTCCATTTACCATATGACTAAGACGATGGATTCGCAGATGTTTCAGTATTATGCGAAAAATGACAGGCTTCGTATTACCGATCTTCACCAGGGGATTGTTTGGGGAACACAGACTGAACTCTCTAGTCTGGATGAGCGCCTGATAAATCGTTTTGATTATGACGGGGACTACGGCACAGTCCTAAATAGATTTCTAATGCAAGCGACTGTCGGTTTTCCACTGACTGTTCATGGCACAGGTGGTCAAACTCGTGCATTTATCCATATCTCTGATACTTGTAAATGTATTGAGCAGGCACTTTTACATCCACCGGAGCTCGGTGAACGGCCACTGATTCTCAATCAGATGGCGGAAACGCAAACACTTTCCGATCTTGCACAATTAGTTCATTCATTGACAGACTGTGAAATAAGTTATCTGCCAAACCCGAGGAAGGAGGCAGAGAGAAATGATCTCAATGTAAAAAATGATTTACTTCGTTCATTCGGATGGCAGCCGATTCTTATTAAAGATAGCCTTCTGCAGGAAATTACAGATATAACAATGCAATATCAAGATCGGGCTGATCATTCAAAAATACCTTGCGTTTCCTATTGGACACAAGGTAATAAACTAGCCGATATTTCCTATCGGGAAAAAACTAGTGAAGTTACAGAAACCATTTCTTAGTGGGTAGCTTTAGCTATGTCTACGCGAATCCTTATTACTGGTGGATGTGGATTTATAGGTTCAAATTTAGTCAAATATCTCAGTACTTTGAGTTTATATGACGAAATTTTAGTTTTAGATAATGAGGTCACTGGCACTACCGCAGCATTAGCCGGCATACCTCATCAATTTATCAGAGGAGATGTTAGAAATCAGCGGGATGTAGATGAGGCAGTAAAGCATGCTGATGCTGTTATACACTTAGCTGCAGATACACGTGTTATTAATTCAATAAATAATCCTGTCTATAACTTTGAAGTAAATGTACAAGGGACAGTCAATCTTCTGGAAGCGATGCGAAGGTATGAGGTTAGATATCTAATTAATGCTTCTACAGGTGGGGCGATCATTGGGGAAGCTGATCCACCTGTACACGAATTAATGCCGGTGAACCCCGCATCGGCTTATGGTGCGTCTAAGGCTGCAGCGGAAGCTTACTGTTCTGCATATTCTCAGAGCTATGGACTATCAATAACTTGTTTACGATTTTCTAATGTTTATGGTCCGCTTTCCCTTCACAAGGGAAGTGTGATAGCAGCTTTTATAAAAAATATTCTGAAAGGACAGGTCTGTGATGTCTACGGAGATGGCTATCAGACTAGAGACTTTATTTTTGTAGGCGATCTCTGCCAGGGAATAATGAAGGCTCTGGAAAAGAGAGAAAATGGAGTGTTTCAGCTAGGCAGCGGCCAGCCAACGTCAATTAACGAAGTAATTAGTTTACTAAGGGATGTCTCGGGCTGCCATGAAGACCTTGAAATAGTTAACCACCCTTTCAGAGCAGGTGAAGTACGTCATAACTATACCGATATTACTAAAGCAAAACAGTACTTGGGCTTTAGACCGGAAGTATCATTAAGGGACGGTATTCAAATTACATGGGATTACTTTGTCAATAAGGAGGATGTTCTGAAGCCCAGCCTCTCGCAGAGGGCCCTACAGAATGCAGATTGACAAATTTTCAGTAGAATCATTCCCTGATTTAAATACTTATGCAGGTTTTGAGTCGGACCAGAAGCTCAGAGTTTGTATAGCCACAGAAGAAATCCTAGGTCCGGTGAGAAATGGAGGGATTGCTTCAACCTACTATCACCTAGCGAAAGGACTGGCAGCACATGGGCACGAAGTACATGTGCTCTACTTAAAGGGTGAAACAGTTGAGAATGAAACACCTGAGTATTGGGTTGAGGAATATTCCAAGTTTGGTGTTTCACTGCACTACTTGGTGCACACGGATGAAACAATAATCGGCCCCTCACAGAGTTGGCAGCGACGATATAGTGCGGCATACCGCTGGTTAATTGAACAGAGACGTTTTGATGTTATCCACACCTCCGAATGGCGAGGTGGATTAATTTATGCGTTGATGGTTAAGAAGTTGGGTTTGGCGTTTAAAGATACATTATTTATTGTAAAGACATCGTCCCCGCACCTCTGGAATCGTCATTATCAAATGCAGCCATTGGTAAAAAGGGAGCTGTTACCAGCGAGTTTTGCCGAGCAGAAATGTGTTGAATTTGCCGATATGGTAATTGGTGGTAGCGCACACCTACTTTGCTTTATGCGCTATGTGGGCTATAAGCTGCCAACATCAACTTATGTTCAGCCAAATATTCTTGATTTTTCTGAAGTTCCCGTTGATGATAAACGCATTAATCGACAGCCTGGTGATGTAGTTCGCACTAAGGAATTGACCTTCTTTGGTCGTTTGGAAATGCGGAAGGGATTGGAGCTCTTTTGTACGGCTCTGGATTTACTTGAGCGGACGGGGAATTGTCCTACCAGAGTTAATTTCCTAGGTAAATATGGTGAAGCCTTACCTAATCAAAACAATGAGAAGGTTGCGGACTATATTGAGCGAAAAGCATCTAGTTGGAGTTTTGAAGTCAATTGCATCACAGATTATAACCAGCCGGAAGCTCTCTCGTTTTTATGTTCCAGGGATATGATAGCGGTAATGCCCTCCCTGATTGAAAACTCCACCATGGCAGTATATGAAACACTGGAGAATAATATTCCTTTTATTGCAACGCGAGTAGGGGGAACTCCAGAGCTTATCGCAAAAGAAGACCATGAAAGTTGTCTTATCGCACCCTACGCATTTGAGCTTGCGAAAAGGCTAGAAGAGGTACTGAAGAGTGGGCATAGGATTGCGCATTCCAGTTTTGATAACAATTATAACCTTCAAGTTTGGTATGGTTTTCATGCCTACTTAGCAGATCTTTTTAAGCAGTATGGTGGCGCTGAAGCGATCACTAAGATTACAGGCTTTCCCACCTTAACAGTTTCTAATGAGATGGAGCTACCGACCCTAGAAGTAGTTGTTCTATTGCGGGATACTGAGAGTGTTATGGAATTTTCTGAGGCACTTTTAGTTGATAGACCCGACTCCATCAAATTTTTATTAATTGATCCCTATCTTGAAAATATTGCTGAGAGAGCTTCTAACTTTCTATTGGAAGCCGGTCTCAATTGTAGTTTGGTGGATTTCATTGGATTTCCAGCAGGGATTGCACTGGCAAAAAGTCTTTCTGAAAGTACTCTAGATGCTTGCATTCTCTGTGATGGTACATCCTCTCGATTAGGTGGAAAATTTTGTGGTGAGTTACGCAAAGCTCTTCAAATAAATCATGAATTCATAATCACTAGCTTTTTATCTCTACCTGAAAACAAGGTGGTAATGCCGATAGGTGGAGATATCGTGTCTGAGATCAGTTTTGGAAATGCAATAGGCACAAATATTATTTGTATCCCAAAACTGGTATCAAGCAAGGTGGGGTCAATACTCCCTTATGATATTCGCTACGGTTTGGTACAAGAATATATTTTAAGGGCGAACAAAGAATTTGGGTTTGAATTGATGGTTATTCCTGAGTGCCATCTTCGGAGTGATTACTATTTAGAGGAATTGGAAGAATCTCGAAATAACGCTAACTCAGTCTACCTTCGCTCAATGTCGTTGATTGAAAATGATAATATTGCCTATCGTAAACTAGCCCTTCTTCCTTCAGCTCAGCCTATTGGAGCTAAATTAAGACCAGCACTTTATCGGGATAAGAATCGTTTGGATGAGGAACCCGTGTGGCTTTTACATGCCGACCGGCCTCGTAAAATGAAAAACCGTAATCCGAGGGTGGTTGTTGGTTTGGACGAGAGAAATTCCCATTTGCTCTGTGTAGCCAAAGGTCCGGGAAATAGGCAATTAATAGTTAATGGCGAGCCCCAGTCAATTTCTTTGGAGCTACAAGATAATGAACTTACTTTACATAGATTCCCAATTCCAGATAAATGGGAAGAAGGTGAAAAATTTAATATTAAGTTTCTTTTAGAAGATCAAGAAATGACTTACACCCGTTTTATACGGGTTATAAAACTTTCTAAAAATGTATTTGCAGCTATCTCTGGAAGCCCAATACTTAATGAGGTAGCTGTTGAGGAGATATTTAACCAAAAATATACCTGGAGTTTCTTCTCTAAATCAGAAAATAACACACCTGAAAACATTCAAGGGGTAGATACTGAAGATACCACTTTATATGGGCAAGATCACGCAGAGGTAGGAGAATTTGTAGACAAGGATTATACAGTAGAAGGTAAGGATGAGCCTGAACATGATATTGCAAAAATTATCCATGAGCAGGGAAAAATCAATGAAACTGAATTTAAACCCAAGTTTAGTTTTCAGGCTGTGATTCAAAAATCTGGCACTACCTTGCAGCGCATATTCAAGGGATATACCGGCTCACCTATTAAAGGTTCAATTCCACCACGAGAACTATTTGCACTCGATCCACGGGTTCTTGAGGGATGGGCATGGGATAGAAGCAATATAGCTAAAAATTTAGTGATTGTCTTAGAGGTGAACGGAAATATTGTAGCTGAAACCACGGCGAATCGTTATGTGGAACGTTTCGGTACTCGAAACCCGAAACTAGCTTGGTATGGATTCCGGTTCTCTTTAACCCCAGAAATAAAGCAGGAAAACTCAGAAATTACCGTACGTGTTAAGGAAAATGGACTTGTCTTACGAAATGGCCGATTGCGTTATCTTAAACAAATGTTAGTCGCGATCTAAGGTGGCTTGAATAATGAAAGAGCTTCACGAGGATATACGCCTTGAAGCTGTTCAGAAATCTAAACGTATTTGTATCCTAACGGAGGATATGTTTGGTCCAATAAAAAATGGTGGTATTGGAACGGCTTACTTTCATTTGGCTATTTTTCTGCAGAGATCTGGTCACAAAGTCACCATCTGTTTCGTTAATGGTTTAGCAAAAAATCCTGTAAAAATGAAAATCACAAAAAAATTTTTTGCAAAACTCAATGTTGAATTTCATGGTGTTGCACCGCAAGCGCTAGCCAAAACGACAATGGCTCGTACTATGGCAATGCCCTATGCAGCCTATGAATGGCTCAAGCGAAATGATCGCTTTGATATTGTCCATGTTTCAGAATGGCGTGGAATGGGTTATATAGCGTTACTTGCCAAGAGTCTTGGTATTGCATTCCAAGATATACATTTTGCTGTTAAAGGTTCTTCCCCAACACTCTGGTCTGCTGAAGGTAATCAACAATTCCTTAAAGAGGAACGGCAATTGGGGTGGGTATTTATGGAGCGCAGAAGTGCCGAGATGGCAGATACTCTGATCTGTGGAAGTCAGCATTTAGTCTGCTGGATGGAAAATAATAAATACCGCCTGCCTGAGCGCAGCTACTATTGGCCAAATGTATTTTTGGATGATCTATTACCTGATAATGAAGCCATAAAAAATAGTAATTTAGAGACAAAAGAATGGGTGTTTTTTGGGCGGCTTGAGCCTCGCAAGGGGGTCATTCTTTTTGTGAATGCATTAAACACTCTTGCTAAAAGAGGGGTTAGATTACCATCGATTACTTTTTTGGGAGGACACTCTTATCGATTTGATGCGCGAAAATTCATAGAGGAAAACCAGAAGCATTGGAGTACAGAAGTCTCATTTATAAGTGATTGTAATGCTATACAGGCTGTAGAGTATTTGAGTGGAGAAGGACGTTTGGCTGTGATCCCAGCTTTGTTAGAGAATTCCCCGATTTCTGTCTACGAATGCCTTGCAACTAAAGTACCATTTATTGCTGCTGATACTGGTGGTACTCGAGAGTTACTTGATGACGAAAATGGAAAAAAAATCCTCTTCAAGCCAAATCATATTGCTTTAGCGAGAAAGTTAGAATTACATGCAAAGAGACTGCCTGCGCCGGGTATAAAACACCATAGGCTTAAGAAGTCGTTAGATGTATGGAATAAATGGCATGGCCAAGAGCATTCAATTATTAAAAATGCCCGATCTTCCAATAGACATGATCCCTTAGTTTCTATATGCGTAACTCATTTTGAGCGTCCAGACTTTCTCTATCAAGCGTTAAAAAGTATTGAAGATCAGACTTATAAGAACATAGAAGTTATTGTGGTTGATGATGGTAGCCATTCACAAGAAGCGCTACACGCGCTGGATATTTTAGAAAGTCACTATCAGAAGAATGGCTGGCAGTTTGTATACCAGGAAAATCGATATGTAGGGGCTGCTAGAAATACTGCAGCACAAAATGCAAGCGGAGATTATCTACTTTTTTTGACGATGACAATGTCATGATGCCGGAAATGGTAGATAAGTTGGTTTGCGCGGCAACTTTTGCAGATATTGATTGCCTGACTTGTAGCTCTATCCGATTCAGCGGCAAGGGGGCACCTAATACTCCAGAAGGTAAGCTCGGAACTCAAATTCGTTTTATGGGACCAGCTAGAGCTTGGGCAACGAAAGTAAATATAGTCGGTGATGCGACGTGTCTGATAAAAGCTACTAAGTTTAGAGATCACGGAGGTTATACAGAGAGATATAGAACAGGTAAAGATGATATTGAATTCTATAGCAAGCTAATTTTAGCAAAGGAAAATGTATCCTATTATCCTGATCCTTTATATTACTATCGCACCGGTGACAACTCTATGAAATCCAGAAATCACCTTCAAGAAGAAGGAGATTTCAGGCAAATAAGTCCTTACCTTGAAGGGCTCGACTCGGAAGAGAAAAGCCTCCTACTACTAAGAAAACAGCAAAAAGATGCCAAAAAAAATAAAGGGGGAAAATATAAGCCAGGGTTTTTAAAGCGAACGATTCGAAAGCTGCGTAAATTCGCTAGGGTGAAAGTTTGAAAGTAGTTAAGTACATTGAAAGTGCTAGTGAAACACGCTTCCCCCTTATTTGTATCTTCCGTGATGAATTGGATATTCTCCCGGCTTTTCTCGACCACTACCGGTCTTTAGGTGTGACATGTTTCCACCTGGTGGATACGGGAAGTAGCGATAACTCGGTAAGCTATCTACTGAAGCAGAATGATGTCCAGCTATACGAAGTTGATTGTGGCTACCCCCAGGCAAACGCAGGTGTAGATTGGGTTAACAGAGTTGCCCGGAACTATTGCCAGGGAAAATGGACTCTTGTGGTTGATGCTGATGAGTTTCTCTGGTTACCTGAAATTTCAGGAAAAACTTCCCTGAAAGTTATAACTCAGCTTATGCAGGGTGAATTAGCTTTTGCTCTATATACTCCACTAATAGATTTCTTTAGCGACAACCTTCAAGGGAATACATATGACATAAGAAACCTTTCCGAGTTAATGGAATCAACGCCTAACTATGTATCTTATAAAAGCTTTAAGAAAAAAAGCATATTAGCTTTTCCTTTTTTTGAAATTCGCTCCAAAGCCAGAGCGCAAATATCTGGTATTTCTGATTACTTTGTTAAATCCTATAAAATTCCGCTGGTTTATTGGCGGACGGGTTTTCAATATTTACGTTCAACCCACTCATGTACGCCGGTTCCTCTCAGTAAAAATTGCGCTCATCTTCTCCATTTCAAATTCCGGTCCGGCTTTCAGCAAAGGCTTAGTCGGGAATTGCAGAACCCTGACCGGATGAATGCTGATGTATATCGCATTTCCAAGGCCATCATTAAAAATCAGATAACTATCCCTCAATACACATCGGATCTGCGCAAGATAGATGGATTCGGGGAAAGCGATTGGCTAACAAAGATGGATTTTGATATTGATTGGCAGAATGAAAATAAGTCCAAAAGCCACTATTTCGAACTGCTCACACAGCAAAAGGTAGCCTCGGAGAGCTTTCTCGCCGATAACTTAAACCGTATAACCAAGTCTTTTAGTTGGCGACTGAGCCGGCCTTTACGCAGATTTCTGTTTCATCGGGGCATATTGCGACACGATCACTATCCAGAAAGGCTCGACCAGGATCATCCATTAGTGGATCAGACGATTGCCATCTATGAGTCATTTTGGTGGCTGGTTACGGGAATCTTTAGGCTGCCTGTCGCAATCTATCGCGCCATTCTCTGGCATAAGCTGGGAGGACGTCGCCGGACTAGGTAGGGCTTTATACAAAAAAGGCCGGGGAGGTTTTTCCCCGGCCTTTTGTTTGCATCTCAGTTTGTGCCTGAGGTTAGTGTACCCAGTGGTGGCGTTCCATCTTCTCCTGTACCGCTTCTGCCGTAGGAGCGGGCATAGCGCTGATAGGCAGGCGTTCGTGGAAGAATGCCAAGCGTTCGCCAGCCCCTACTTCGTTCATGGTTTCCGCCTCAAACACACGGCCATTAATTACCGTGTAGGTAATGTTCTCTGACAGGCGCAGGTTATCCAAGGGGTTGCCGTCAACCACGATCAGGTCAGCCAGCTTACCAGCCTCAATGCTGCCGATATCACCGTCCATACCCAAGTAGCGGGCACCATCGATGGTACCGGCGCGGAAGGCTTCCCAGGGAGTAAAGCCGCCCTGCTCCATCATCCACATTTCCCAGTGGGCTCCAAGCCCTTCGCGCTGGCCGTGGGCGCCGATATGTACGGTGACACCTTCGTCGCGCAGCTGCTTGGCCTGACGGGCCACATTAAAGTGGTTGTAGTGGGCATCCGGCGCAGTGGGGCGACGGATAGAGCGGGGGTTAACGATAAAATCGGGGGTAAAGCGGGTCAGGCGCTCGTTCTTCCATACCTCAGTGCGGTCATACCAGTACTCCTCACCCCAGAGACCGCCGTAAGCCACGACAAAGGTCGGTGTATAACCCACTTGGGTTTGGCTCCACAGCTGCTCCACATCGCCGTAGACATTGGCGATCGGCAGTGAGTGCTCGATACCGGTGTGCCCATCCACAATCATGTTCATATTGTGCTGGTACTTACCGCCGCCCTCGGGCACTACCATAATGCCGGCTTCGCGGGCTGCCTGCAGCACTTGCTGGCGCTGGTCGCGGCGGGGCTGGTTGTAGCTCTTCACTGAGATGGCGCCCATTTCCTTGAGGCGGTTCACGTGGAACTGAGCGTCCTCCAGGGAGTTGATCTTGGCTTTGTAGCCTGGACCCTTGGCGCCATAGAGGATGGTGCCGGTGGAGAAAATACGCGGCCCAGTGATCAGGCCGGCCTTTTGCATTTCAGCGGCGGAGAAGATCTCGCTGCTGTCATTGGAGGGGTCGTGAATGGTAGTCACGCCAAATGCTAGGCTGGAGAACAGGTTCCAGTTCTGCTGCGGGATAATTTCTTCGCGACCCTGAGCACCGTGGGCATGAGCGTCAATAAGCCCCGGTAAAACGGTTTTGCCGGTGATATCGATACGCTTCGCTTCGGTGGGAATCTCCACTTCCGCTGCGGGTCCCACGGCAACAATGCGGTTGCCCCGGAACAGAACCACACCATTGTCGATAATTTCACGGGTGTTTTCCGCATCACGCATAGTGACAACCTTGCCGCCTGTGAGGGCAACGAGACCTGCGCGATTGTCGAAGGACTGCTCAAAGCTCAGGTCGATGCCTTCAGAAACTGGCTCTGGCAGTTCCTCCGGAGCGCCGGCGACAAATTCGAAGGCGTCCTTCAGTTCACGCTCGAACAGTTTGGGGCCGTGTGCCCAGCCCAAAGTGTTGCTATCGGCAGACCAATGCAGGTTTTCACCGGCGCGCTTGGATACCTGGGTGACTTTGACTGCTTTGCTATCGGGGCCGATAACCTCGGATTTGCCGGTATGCATAAAGGGCGCGACAAAGGCTTTGAAGTCCTGGGTGAAGGCAACCCACTTGCCGTCCGGAGACAGGCGGAAGGAAGTAATCTCAGCGCCGTGCAGGTGCTCGCGCTCATCCTTGCCTTCCAGGTTGGTGCTCTTCAGCACGCGCTTGCCGCCGTCAGCGTTTTGGTACTCGGAGAAGTAGATACGATCTTCGCTGGCGCCGAAATGAGGCTCATAGCCGGACTTCACGACCCGGCGCTGCCAGTCGCCGTCGGCGTCTGCCAGGTAAATGCCCGGTTCCAGGGAGTACTCAGGGCTGAGCAGATAGCCACCGGTAAAGCGACGGTAGGCCACTGCGTCACCGCTTGGAGAAAAGCTTGGTTCAACGTACAGGCCCGGCTGCTTGGTGATGTTTTTACCGCGACCGTTGCGAGTGGAAACTACCCTCACATGACCCAGGTTTTGGTCATCCCAAGAGACATAGGTGATCTCGCGACCATCGCGGGACCAGCTGGGATAGAACTCAAAGTGGTCGTCCTGGCGGGTCAGACGACGGCGCTCACCACTGGCGACATCCTGAATATAAATCTTGCCCAATGCCTGGAAAGCGACCTGCTTGCCGTTGGGGGATTTCTGCGCCCAGCGAATCATCTTCACATCGAAGGTTTCCGGCGCTACGTCTACCGGGAAGCGCACCGCATCCGCTACCTGTTTCTCAACTTTCACATGGGCCGCAATCGGTGCGACGCTGTCGCCGTTGATGGAGATGCGCAGGAATTTACCGCCAGTCCAAACGACCAATGACTCACCATCGGGCATCCAGTCGTATTGAACGTAGTTGCCATGGGGGCCAAAGATTTCCTGCAGGTCGCGTTCGAGGCCGGAGTAAACCGGTGTTTCCAGTCCTGTGTCCAAATCTTTCAGGAACAGGGAGGTCTGGTTGTCCTGGCGGCGAATAAAGGCCAGTTTACTGCCATCTGGGGATGGTACAGGTGCCACTGCGCCACCGGGACCGGAGATAAAGGTCTCCTCTTCACCATCCTGGAGGTCATAGCGGTTGATGGCAAAAATTTCCTGGGTGGAGTTTTTGTTGTACTTCCACACGGTGCCGGGGGTGGTATCGATGGAGTAATAGACATAGCGTCCATCTGGGGAGAAGGCCGGATCGGCAATATTTTTCTGGGCGATATCGCCACCGATACGCTCTTTCAGTTGGCGACCTTCACCCCCACCGTAGTGGTACATCCAGATTTCACCGGCGGGAATACTGCGGCCAGACATAAAGCCTTTACGCGCTACCAGGTACTGGCCATCGGGGCTCCAGTTAGGTGAGTGCAGCAAGTTTTCCTTCTCTGTCGTGAGCTGGCGAAGATTGTCGCCATTGCGATCCATCAACCAGATGTTGTCGGCGCCGTCACGGTCGCTGATAAACACGATGGTCTTGCCATCCGGGCTGAAGCGCGGCTGCATATTCCAGGCGATTTCATTGGTCAGGGTTACCGCCTCGCCGCCTGCTACCGGCACTGTGTAGATATCGCCGAGCATATCGAACAGGATGGTTTTGCCATCTGGGCTGATATCCAGGTTGCTCCAGGTGGTCTCGCGGGTGTCCAACTGGATCGGTTTGAATTCGTAGGGTGGCTTGTTGATATCCCAGGATTGGGCTTCCGCCTTTTCTACTTCCTTGTCTTTGGTAGCTTCGAGAGCGCTTTCGGCTTCTGCCACAGCACCCATCGGCAGGGTCAGTGCCAGGACAGCCAGAGCCAACAAATGGCGGCGCGGCTTGTTCTGCTTGGTGGTGTTCATTGAAATATCCCTCCGCCCGATTCTGTGTTTGGCGGCTATATTTGTTTTGTTGGGTTGAGTAACCGGTTGATTTCACAGGGGGTAAATTACCGGGATCAAAGCGGCGCAGCAATCTTAATGCGTTGAATACCAGGGCCCCGGGGCGAACTGTTGTTCACTTGAGTAAACCGGGTCTAGTGGCCACAATGCACTCAAATCTTGTAGACGATTGGAATATCGACCCGTTATGACTATCGATGTTGTGATTTTGGCCGCCGGAAAAGGCACCCGCATGCACTCTGACCTGCCTAAAGTGCTGCATCCTATTGGCGGTATTCCCATGCTTGAGCGGGTAATTGATACCGCCATGTTGTTGGGAGAGGTACAGATTACCGTGGTAATCGGGCATGGCGCAGACCTGATACGTGACCGCTTTGCTGATCGTGGTGTCAGGTTTGTGGAGCAGGAACAGCAATTGGGTACCGGGCATGCCGTGGCCCAGGCGGTGCCCTATTTCCGCGAGGGAGCCACCGTTTTGGTGCTCTATGGCGATGTGCCTCTGGTCAGGGCCGGCAGTTTGCAATCACTGCTATCGGCAGCGGATCACGGACCCGCCCTGCTGTCAGTTGAAATGGCCAATCCCGCCGGTTACGGGCGCATTGTGAGGGATAACAGCGGCTGTGTGCAGTCGATCGTAGAGGAAAAGGATGCCGATGCGGACACCCTGGCTATCCGTGAGGTCAATACCGGCATTTTGGCGACTCCTGGAGCTCTGTTGGCTCGCTGGTTACCGGAGTTGTCCTGTGATAATGCTCAAGGTGAATACTACCTGACCGATATTATCGGTCGTTCGGTCAGTGAGGGGATTCCTGTAACGGGCGTAATTGCCAGTGATCCACTGGAAGTGGCGGGAGTAAATAGCCGTGCGCAGCAGGCGCAGATGGAGCGCGCTTTGCAGCATAACCATGCGACCAGCCTTATGAATGCGGGGGTGACTTTATTGGACCCCATGCGTATAGATGTTCGCGGCAGCCTGGAGTGCGATACCGATGTCTCTATCGATATCAACTGCATTTTCGAAGGGACAGTTTCACTGGGTAAGGGGGTACAAATTGGACCCAATTGCCTGCTAAAAAACTGTCGCCTGGCAGATGGCACCAAAGTAGAGGCCAATTCCATCATCGAAGGCGCTGAGATTGGTGAGGCTTGCACTATCGGTCCCTTTGCACGTTTGCGTCCGGGCACAGAGCTGGCCACCGGTGCCAAGGTCGGTAACTTTGTCGAAACCAAAAAAGCCAAAATTGGTGAGGGCAGTAAGGTTAATCATCTCTCTTATGTCGGTGATGCCCTGGTGGGCGAAGCGGTCAATATCGGTGCTGGCACCATTACCTGTAATTACGACGGTGTGAACAAGTCCCTAACCGAGATCGGCGATAAAGCCTTCATTGGCTCTAACACGGCTCTGGTGGCCCCGGTAACTGTGGGCGCCGGAGCCACAGTGGGTGCTGGCTCCACCATTACCCAGGCTGTGGGGAGCAAAGAGTTGGCGGTAGCACGCAGCAAGCAGCGCAATATTACCGGCTGGCAGCGCCCTTCCAAAAAAGCTAAATAACCCTTACCGTAATTGGGTTGCCCCTCGGAAACTGTAATTCCGGCGGGCCTTCCCTCTCTACGCCTGTTGATAGCCACCCTATCCATTAAACTTGCGCTTCGGGAACAAAAGGAATGGCCCGATGCACAAGCCCAGATTACAGCTGCTTGCCAGTTTTGATATTGCCTCGCTGCAATATTTGGATGAACAGGGACAGACGACCCAAGCCCTACCGGAATTTGCCACCCCGGATACCCTGATTGCTTACTACCGCCAGATGACGCTGGCTCGTATGGTGGATGATCGCGCGGTAAAAATGCAGCGTACCGGTCAACTTGGCACCTATCCCTCCAGCCTCGGCCAGGAAGCTATTGGTGTTGGTCTCGCAGCCGCCATGGCCAAAGAGGATATCTACTGCCCCAATTACCGGGAGACAGGCGCTCTTCTGGAGCGGGGCGTCACTATTGAGGAGATCTACGCAATCTGGGGGGGCGATGAACGGGGGCAGAACTTTCGCCATAGCCGCGAAGATTTGCCCTTGAGTGTGCCTATAGCCACCCAGATGTTGCACGGTGCCGGTGTAGCCTTTGCCCTGAAATATAAACATGAGCATTTCGGTGAACCCATGCGCGTCGCTGTTTCGACCGGCGGCGATGGATCTACTTCGCGGGGAGACTTTTACGAGGCGATAAACCTGGCTGGGGATTGGCACCTGCCTTTAGTGATAGTGATCAACAACAATCAATGGGCCATTTCCCTACCGCGAGATGAGCAAACTGCCTGTAAGACTCTGGCACAGAAGGCTATTGCCGCCGGAATACCCGGCTTGCAGGTAGACGGCAACGATGTGATTGCCGTTCGTGAGGCGGTGGGTGATGCCGTGGAGCGGGCGCGCAGTGGTGCTGGCCCAGCTCTGATCGAGGCGATCAGCTATCGCCTGTGTGACCACACCACCGCCGATGATGCCAGTCGCTACCAGCCCAAAAAAGATGTCAGTGAAGCCTGGTCCCGAGAGCCTCTGCAGCGCCTGCGATCCTACCTGGAAAACTGCGGTGCCTGGGATGATGCGCAGGAAGAAGAGCTGCAACGGGAGCTGACCCAGAAGCTGGAGAGAGCGGTCCACATCTACCGGGAAACCCCCAGAGATGCCGCCACAGCAATATTCGACCACCTCTATGCAAAGTTGCCGGAGCCTTTTCTGGAGCAGTATCAACAGTTGCAGGGAGATAGCTAATGGCTGAGATAACTTTGGTCGAGGCTGTCACCCAGGCTCTGGCTTACGAGATGCAAGCAGACCCGATGGTGGTTCTATTTGGTGAAGATGTTGGTCTGAACGGTGGCGTATTCCGCTCTACCGAGGGGTTGCAGGCCAGGTTTGGCCGGGACCGGGTGATGGATACCCCCCTGGCCGAGACCATGATTGCCGGAATGGCTGTCGGTATGGCGGTGCAGGGCCTGCGACCGGTGGCTGAATTCCAGTTTATGGGTTTTATCTATCCCGGTCTCGATCAGATCCTTAGCCACGCCTCGCGCTATCGCAATCGCACCCGCGGCCGTCTCTCCTGTCCGATTGTCTACCGGGCCCCCTATGGAGGTGGAATCCATGCACCGGAGCATCACTCCGAGAGCACCGAGGCCCTGTTCGCCCATATTCCAGGTCTGCGCCTGGTGGTGCCCTCCTCTCCTGCACGGGCTTACGGTTTACTATTGGCGGCAATTAGAGACCCGGACCCGGTAATTTTCCTGGAACCCAAACGTATTTACCGAGCCGTTCGCCAGGAAGTACCCGACACTGGCGAGGCTCTGCCACTGGATCGCGCCTTTGTGTTGCGGGAGGGCCGTGATATTACGCTTGTCGCTTGGGGCGCCTCCCTCAAAGAGACCCTGCAAGCCGCAGAGCAGCTCGCAGAGGAAGGGGTAGAGGCTGAGGTTATCGACCCGGCCACCCTAAAACCCCTGGATATCCACACGGTAATAGACTCCCTGGAGAAAACCGGGTGCTGTGTCGTTGTGCACGAGGCGGCCAGGTTTTGTGGCCTGGGTGCCGAGGTGATCGCACAGATAAATGAGTATGCCTTCGATCTTTTAAAGGCACCGGTACAGCGGGTGACCGGTTTCGATACGGTGATGCCCTACTATCAACTGGAGGATGAGTATCTACCCGGAGTGCCGCGTATTTTGTCGGCCGTAAAGGAAGTGCTGGACTACGCCAACGGAGGGCCACAATGAAGACTTTTACCCTTCCGGATCTCGGCGAAGGTCTGCCGGATGCGGTAGTGCGGGAGTGGCATGTCAAAGAGGGAGACACCATAGCCGCCCATGAAACTCTGGTGACAGTGGAAACCGCTAAGGCCTTGGTGGAAGTGCCGGCTCCTTGGGGCGGCACTATTGAGAAGCTATTTGCGGCAGTGGATGAGACTGTGAATGTTGGCGATCCCCTGGTGGGATTTATGGCCGAGGGAGAAGTCGCAGTTGAAAGCCCGCCCACTAAAGCTGAAGAATCGGAACAAGAGACTAGTCCTCGGGCCGACAGCGGCACGGTGGTGGGAAAAATAGAGCAAGGGCAAGGTGTGTTGGGGGCTGAGCGGGGGCCGGAGGTGGGCTTGAAGCGACTGGCTACCCCGAGAGTACGGGCCCTGGCCAGGCGTTTGGGGGTAGATTTACAGTCAATATCACCAGCGGGTGCACTGGTAACGGAAGCTCAGGTACTTACTACGGCGGGGCCGGGAACAAAGGCCAAAACTGTGGCGAAGGGGCAGCATCCATCACCTGCCCGCGCTTCTGCCGAACAAACTACAGCCGTTGCCCCTCAATTCGATTATAAGTCTGAAGTCATGACGCCTGCACGTCGCGCAATGGGTTTGTCCATGAGCCGAGCGCGGGATGAAGTAAAGCAGATAACGCTGTGTGACGATGCGGATATTTCCAACTGGTGGGGTAGTGCTCCGGCGCTGCTGCGATTGATTCGTGCAGTACAGGAAGCTTGTGAGGCGGAACCTACCCTCAATGCCCTGTATCAGGCTGAGAAGCTGGCGCCGCAAGGCAGTATCAATATTGGCTTGGCAGTGGACTCTCCACGAGGGCTCTATGTGCCGGTACTCAGGGATGTCGCCCAGCGTACTGATGAAGATCTGCTCCAGCAGGTGGCGGACTTTAAACACCAGGCCCGCGAGACCGGGATCGCCCAGCGAGACCTTCAGGGGGCAAGCATACTTCTCTCCAACTTCGGCTCCATAGCCGGTCGTTATGCCACTCCGGTAGTCATGCCGCCCACTGTTGCCATTGTCGGTGCCGGGCGGGTGTGCCAGGGAGTTGTGGTGGTCAATCGATGGCCGGCACTTCGCCCCCTACTCCCTCTCTCTATCAGTGCCGATCACCGGGCCGTTACCGGTGGAGAGTTGGCGCGCTTTCTTCAGGCAATGTTGGAAACTTTGTCCCTCTAACAGCCTGGTGAGTCCTATACCGGTATCTAATCAGTTGAGTAATGGTTATTGATAAAAGTTGTGGGAACTTTAGTTTCGTTTTGCTATCTTTAAGTTTCGAAACGAAACTTGTATGCCTATGTCCAAACGTAACACCCAACAGCGCCGCCACGGCATTCTCCACTTGCTAAATGAAGTAGGAGAGACCAGTGTCGAGCAATTGGCGCGGCAGTTCGGAACTTCGGAAGTTACGATTCGAAAGGATCTGACGGCAATGGAAAATCACGGCTTGTTGCTGCGTCGCCACGGTGGTGCTATCCCTGTGCCGAGGGAGTTGGTCAATGAAGAAGGGCCCTCAGGGAGCAAGCGGGCCATTGGTCGAGCCGCTGCTGAACTGATACCGGATCACCACCGGATTGTGATCGATTACGGTCGCACCACGGCGGCAATGATTCCTGAGCTTGAAAGCAAGCGTGGCCTTGTGGTGATGACCAACTCGCTGCATGTGGCCAATGCACTGCGCGAACTTGAAAACGAACCGACGCTGTTGATGACCGGAGGCACCTGGGACCCACACTTTGAGGCCTTCCAGGGGCAGGTTGCAGAACAGGTACTGAGGGGATACGACTTCGATCGCGCTTTTATTGGTGCCGATGGAATCGATTTGCAACGCGGTACCTGTACTTTTAATGAACAAATTGGCCTCTCCCGCGTAATGGCGGAAGTTGCGCGGGAAGTGGTTGTACTGGCGGAGTCCAGTAAAGTGGGGAAGCGGATTCCCAATCTGGAATTGTCCTGGGAGCAGGTCGATATCCTGGTAACTGATGATGGCCTGGCGGATGCCGTGGGCCAAAAACTGGAGCAGCTGGGTATCCAGCTCATTTGTGCCGCTGAAGACAGGAGCAGAGGCGCTCAGCCTGAAATGTTAATGGGCGGCGAGACTCCCAGGTTAATGAGGAAATAATTATGTGCGGAATCGTAGGTGCGCTGGCACAGCGCAATGTGACGGGGATTCTTCTGGAAGGGCTGCGCCGCTTGGAGTATCGCGGTTACGACTCAGCCGGAGTCTGCTTAAGCAGTGGAGATGGCCAGCTGCAATTGCGCAAAAGCCTGGGCAAGGTCGCAGATTTGGAAGCCAAATTAAGTGAGGAGAGCGCCGAGGGTCATATTGGCATTGCCCATACCCGTTGGGCTACCCACGGTGTTCCCTCCGATGAAAATGCCCATCCCCATCTGTCTGGCCATATCGCTCTGGTTCACAACGGCATTATCGAAAACCATCAGGAATTGCGTTCAGAGCTTCAGGGAAAAGGCTATGAGTTTGAGTCTGAAACCGATACTGAAGTTGTGGTTCACCTTATTCACTCATTAAGTTCTGAGGGCCGCAGCCTGGTCGACTCTGTGACTGAAGCCACGCATATTCTGGAAGGTGCTTACGCCCTCGCGGTTGTTAGTCATGAAGAGCCAGAAGTTTTGGCCTGTGCCCGCTCTGGTAGTCCCCTGGTCCTGGGGGTGGGTATTGAAGAGAACTTTATTGCCTCTGACCCTATGGCCCTGCGCCAGGTGACTGATCGCTTTATATTCCTCGAAGAGGGCGATGTGGCGGAAGTGCGTCGCGGTGGCATCGCAGTTCGAGACAAGTTGGGAGAGGAAGTCAGTCGCCCGGTGCACAAGTTGACCGGCGGTCATGAAGCTACCGATAAAGGGCGCTACCGCCACTTTATGCAGAAAGAGATTTTCGAGCAGCCCCAGGTGGTCGCAGCCACTCTGGCGGGCCGTATCGGTGAGCGCTCAGTGTTGGCCCAGGCCCTTGGTGCCCGCGCCCAGGAGATTTTGCCCAAGGTGGAGCAGGTACAGATAGTGGCCTGTGGCACCAGTTACCATGCGGGTATGGTAGCCCGCTATTGGCTGGAGGACTGGGCCGGTATTCCCTGCTCGGTGGAGGTGGCCAGTGAACTGCGCTACCGCAAGAAAGTGGTGCGCCCGGGAACCCTGTTTGTGAGTATTTCCCAATCCGGAGAAACGGCTGATACCCTCGCCGCCCTGCGCCAGGGCAAGGACCTGGGCTACCTGGCCTCCATGACCATCTGCAATGTGCCCAACAGCTCATTGGTGCGAGAGTCTGAGCTATCGCTAATGACCGAGGCGGGCCCTGAGATTGGTGTGGCCTCAACCAAAGCCTTTACGACCCAATTGGTAGCCTTACAACTTTTCTGTATCGCCCTCGCCAAGGTCAATGGACTGTCGGCGGAGCGTGAAGCCGAACTGGTCAGCGCCTTGCACCAGTTACCTGAGCTAATGGAGAGTTTTACCGGTCTGGATAAGGTGGTTAAAAACACCAGCAAGGCCTTTGCAGAGAAGAACCACGCGCTTTTCTTGGGGCGTGGTGTCGAATTCCCCATTGCTCTGGAGGGCGCTCTAAAGCTGAAGGAAATTTCCTATATCCACGCGGAGGCCTATCCCGCCGGCGAATTGAAGCACGGCCCCCTGGCACTGGTGGACGGCGATATGCCCGTGGTTGTGGTTGCCCCCAATGATGAGCTGCTGGAAAAACTCAAATCCAATTTGCAGGAAGTGCGTGCACGGGGTGGGCAACTGTTTGTTTTCGCCAGCCCCAAGGCCGGATTTACCAGTGAAGAAGGTGTTACCGTGGTGGAAGTTCCAGATTCCCCAGAGAGTCTGGCGCCGATTCTCTACACCGTGCCGCTGCAGCTATTGAGTTACCATGTGGCGTTGCTAAAAGGTACGGATGTGGATCAACCCAGAAACCTGGCTAAATCAGTCACGGTTGAATAACCGTTCACCTGCCGCAAAAGGTTTATGCACAAGCGAGTAAAGCTGTGTGAATTTACTACTTCTGATAGCGTCACCCTGCGCTATCTAGAGGCCGGCAGCGGCCCCATATTATTGATGCTACACGGCTGGTCCCAGGGGGCGGTGTTGTATAAACATCAGCTCGCTGGGCTCAGCGATCAGTTTCGTGTGATCGCGCTGGATATGCGTGGTCATGGTCAGTCTGACAAGCCCAATCATGGCTATCGAATTTCCCGCCTCGCCAAGGACTTGCAAGAGCTGATCTCAAGTCTGCAACAGGAACCCCTTCATTTACTCGGCCACTCTGCCGGCTGCTCGGTGATATGGAGCTACCTGGAAATGTTTGGTGGGGATAGGGTCAGTGCACTAGTGCTAATCGATGAACCCCCCTGTCTACTGGCAGATCCCGCCTGGAATGAAGCGGAGCGATTGGCAGCTGGAGGCATACTGACCCCGGAGAGCCTCTTCCAGTTTGTGGATAACTTGGTTGGAAAAAAAGGTGTTGAGGCCACCCGCCAAATTCTTATGTCTATGGTCACGCCTTTAATGGGGAAAACCCAACGGGATGAGCTGGTTGCGGTTAATCTGCAGTGTCCCCGTCGCTGGGCTGCAAAGCTTTTTGTGGATAACGTAACAAAGGACTGGCGGGATTTTATCCCCAGGATTGATAAGCCAACGCTAGTGGCTTTCGGTCGTGCCAGTCCACACCCAATAGAGTGCCAGCAGTGGATTCACCAGCAAATTGTGGGTTCCAGGCTTGAGATCTTTGATGTGGCGGAAGGAGGAAGCCATTTCCCGTTTCTGGAAGCGCCACACAGATTTAATGCCCTGGTGAGTAAATTCCTTCTCAAGTTTTCCACAGATAGCCATTTCCCCTCGCCCTAGCTCAGCTTTGTGGATAACTGTGGATAGAGTTATCCATAGTTACTGGAATTTAAAAAATAATTGAAACAGCTTCTGCAAGAAGGCAGTTTCTCCTGTGGATATTCCTTTTTAAGATACCTTCACACCCGTTACCCCATTGGAAAAGGATAAAACTGATGATGAAGGCCGTCGGTTATCAACAGTCTCTGCCAAGCAGTGATAAAGAAGCGCTACAGGATATAAGCCTCCCCATACCGCAAGTCTCCGGCCGGGATCTGCTGGTAGAAGTACAGGCCGTTTCAGTTAACCCGGTAGATACTAAGGTGAGGCAGCGGGCCAGCCCGGATAGCGGTCAGTGGAAAGTACTTGGCTGGGATGCTGTGGGCATAGTGAAAGCGGTAGGCCCGGAAGCGGGACTCTTTAAGGTTGGCGATCGGGTTTGGTATGCGGGCGATATCTCCCGTTCGGGCAGCAATGCCCAGTACCAGCTGGTGGATGAGAGAATCGTTGGTACTGCCCCCAAGACGGTTGGCTGTGCCGAGGCGGCGGCGCTGCCTCTCACTGCGATTACTGCTTGGGAAATGCTATTTGACCGCCTGCAAGTTGCGATGGGTAAAGGGGCAAACAACAAGTCACTGCTGATCATTGGTGCCGCTGGTGGCGTGGGTTCGATCATGGTCCAGTTGGCCCGTCGTCTGACCAATTTGACTGTGATAGGTACTGCCTCCCGCCCCGAAACCAAAAGCTGGCTTGAAGAGCTTGGAAGCCACCATGTGATCAATCATCGTGAGTCTCTTAGCGAGCAGTTAAGCCGCGAGGGCATCGATGGCGTTGACTATGTTGTTAGCCTCACCAATACCGAAGACCACTTGGCGGAAATTATCAAAAGTATCAGACCTCAAGGGAAGTTTGGTTTGATTGACGACCCCGCCTCCTTGGATGTTATGGTACTGAAGCAGAAGAGTGTGTCTCTGCACTGGGAGTTTATGTTTACTCGCGCGCTGTTTTCTACCGAGGATATGGTTGCCCAGCATGTTCTGTTGAATGAACTTGCGGAATTAATTGACCTGGGATTAATTAAAACCACTATGGGGCAGAATTTTGGGAAAATAAACGCAAATAATCTTTTAAAAGCACATCAGCTTATCGAAACCCAGGCTGTAAAAGGAAAAATAGTCCTGGAAGGTTTTTGATAGAGTAAACTCTCTCCTACTCAGAGTCATATCTATGACACCTGGGTGGGAATTTACTTTGAGTAAGCAGTCCTAATTCTTCGATAAAAAAACTAAGTGCAAGATACTTACTTTTCATTATTTGGCAGTAAATTTTTGCTTATATTTCTACCGGGCAAAAATAAACTGATAGAAAAGACATCAAAGTCACTTTTATATTTTTCCGCATTAAGCAGTCACCATTTTATTAAGTTATTAATCCTCGCATAGAAAATAAAAGTCATGCTATAACCATGCTTCGGCATTTTCCAATGATGAGAGGGCCGCTAGGTGGCTACGACAGAAAAAAATAAAACAAAAACCGGTATTGATGCTGCTGTTATGAATGGCGACATCAATATGTTGCTTGGCGAGCCAACCCAGCCGCCAGAACAAGTTCGTGAAGAGCGTAAGAGGAAGCTGACGGCAGCTTTTCGCCTGTTTGGAAAATTTGGT
Organism: Microbulbifer sp. VAAF005; assembly: GCF_030012985.1. Lineage (NCBI taxonomy): Bacteria > Pseudomonadati > Pseudomonadota > Gammaproteobacteria > Cellvibrionales > Microbulbiferaceae > Microbulbifer > Microbulbifer sp. VAAF005. The sequence goes on from NZ_CP120233.1 coordinate 3,187,460, forward strand.
TTTGATGAAGGCGTAGCTGGCCATATCACTGTCCGTGACCCAGAATATGACGATCATTTTTGGGTCAACCCCATGGGGGTTTCCTTTAAACAGATGACGGTGTCACAACTGTTGCTGGTCAATCATCAAGGAGAGGTGGTTGAGGGGGATGGTTACCTTAATGGCGCAGCCTTTACTATTCATTCTCACATCCATAAAACCCGCCCGGATGTGGTAGCCGCTGCGCACGCTCATTCCCTTTATGGGAAAAGTTGGTCTACTCTCGGGCGCCTTCTAGATCCCATTACCCAGGATGCTTGTGCCTTTTATCGGGATCACGGTTTGCTGGATACTTTTTCCGGCGTGGTATTGGAAATGGGAGAAGGCGCAGCCCTTGCTAAAGCCTTGGGTAACCACAAAGCACTGATATTGCAGAATCACGGCTTACTAACGGTGGGTAAATCCGTCGATGAAGCTGCCTGGTGGTATATCACTATGGAAAAAAGCTGCCAGGCTCAATTACTGGCGGAAGCAGCTGGGCAGCCTATTCTGATCGATCCAGAAGTGGCAATACGAACCAGGGCGGTTGTGGGAACTGAACTGGCGGGATTATTTAGCTTTCAGCCTCTCTACAATGTAATTGCAAAAGAACAGCCGGATATGTTTGAGTAAAGAAACTCCAAAAACTCTGCCAAATTTGCAGAGTAATTTTTTGGAGCGCCGCAAAGCGCCGGCACTTTTTCTCAGAATTTATTCCCTGTTTTCTATTCTCGCATAAACTTCCTGATATTGAGTGAACAGCACTAGGGAGCCTCTGAATAACTCCATGATACCTCTGGCATGCAGAGCGGTTCACAATCAAGGCGCGGCTTCGCAGGAATGTCTAGACCTTTCAAGAAGTCGCAACGCGGAGTGTGAATCGCTCTGCAAGCCCCGAAGGGCGGGCCTTGAAGGCCACATCTGCTGCGTTGCAGCTCTTGCAAAGGGCTACGGCCATTCGCGGCGAACTGCGCCTAACATCTGCAGCCTTCAAGACCCGCAGAGGCATTACGGAGTTATTCAGAGGCTCCCTAGTTACTCGATAGAGATCTATTTCAATAAGGCGTCACAGGGAACTGTAGCGAGTAATGCACTATCTGGTTATTGCGCTGGTGCTGTTGTTAGTTGTGGCCATTACCCTGGTTATTGCGCGCCTGTTGCCTTTACCTATTCCACTGCCTTTATTGCAAATTGCTGCGGGAGCAATACTGGGTAGCTTTTTGGGAATAGAAATACCCCTCGAGCCAGAAATTTTTTTCCTGCTGTTTGTTCCGCCCTTATTGTTTATTGCCGGTTGGCGAATACCGAAAGGCGCTCTGTTTCGAGATATCGGTGCCATTGTTACCTTGGCTATTGGATTGGTGCTTTTTACCGTTGTGGGTATGGGATATTTTATTTCCTGGCTGGTGCCGGTCATGCCAATGGCGGTGGCTTTTGCAGTAGCGGCAATTTTGGCACCGACCGATCCCGTGGCGGTATCGGTGGTACACGGTGGAACTTCTATGCCACCACGGCTGGAGCATATCCTCGCCGGAGAGTCCCTGTTTAATGATGCCTCGGGATTGGATATTTTCCGTTTTGCAGTGATTGCTGCCCTCACTGGGACCTTTTCATTTCCCCATGCACTGGCTGGTTTTTTCTGGGTCGCTATCGGCGGTGTGGTTATTGGTGCTGGAGCGGCATTTGCCTGTGGATATATTTTGCGCCTGCTGGTCAGAATTGGCGGTGAGGACACTACTGTACAAGTTCTAGTGAGCTTATTAGTGCCCTTTGCGGCATATATCGCCGCCCATACTTTACAGGTATCGGGTATTTTGGCAGCTGCCAGTGCTGGAATTGCGACTCACTATACCACCTTACACGGCGCGGAAATGTCGACTACACGGATGGACCGCCGTGCAGTATGGAAAACAGTACAAGCAGTTCTTGACGGTATTATTTTTGTTTTGTTGGGAGAACAATTGGTTCGAATTACCGGAGCGGATTTCTCCGGCGCGCGCCACACTGGTGACTTAACAATTATTTTTTATGTCCTGGCAATATTTGTTGTACTACTTCTCCTGAGATTTGTGTGGGTATGGGTCTCCCTATATCTCTCACGTTTTGGGCAGAAAGTAGAATCTTTTGGTACCCATTTTTTATTGGTTAGCGTGTTGACTATCGCTGGGGTAAGAGGGGCGATTACATTGGCGGGAGCCTTTTCCCTTCCCCTCGCTATGACAGATGGAAAGCCGTTGCCCGGCCGTGATTTAGCCCTGATTATTGCAATGGGCGTTATCTTGCTTTCCTTATTGCTGGCAAGTTTTTTATTGCCTGTTCTACTGCGCCGTTTACCCGAAGCCCCCAATTTTGCCGCTATCGGTGATGAAAAAGGTGCGCGAATATCTGCTGCCACAGCGGCAGTGAATCAGTTAATGAATATGCGTCATGATATTGATCGAGGCGAAAAAGATCGCGATCTCGCTTTTGAGGCGGTGGATCACCTTTTGGCTATTTATCGGCGGCGCATAACCCTAGGAGAAGATGAAAGCGAGGATATTATCTGGATGCGTTCCAGGGTTGAGCGTCATTACCACCTTGCCGCACTTTCTGCTGAGCGCGAACAGCTGTTGGAATTGCGTGTCTCCAGGAAGATTGATGATGAACTCCACCGCAAATTGGTTTTGGAGGTCGATCTGGTAGAGGCGAGCTTAATTAACAAAGAATAAATTTTCTTTTGTAATAGACACGCTTAAATTGGTGAAAACTTGATATGGAGTTTGTAGAGCTGTGTTCAGTTAATGGGGTTTCCCTTTTTCAGAAAAGAAAAATAGACAGTCCCCAGCGCGAGCCCCTGGGTAATTACTCAATCCCCTATCCCGCTAAGCAGGTGCAGTTCCGGGAGTTTAGCGAGGGGCAGCGTTTTGATTGGCACTGTGCCCCGCAGGCGCAGTTTATTCTTTATCTTGAAGGCAGGGTGAAGCTCACAACTAGCTCCGGTGAACAATATATCTTTGCTCCCGGAGATATCTTATTAGCCAATGATTTACACGGAGAGGGGCATATCAGCGAGAGTCTGAGTCCGGGCAGGGCTGCCATTGTCGTGCTTAATGACAACCCCTAGGGCCAATAACCGGCTTACTGTTTTTCCATCTCGGGCTTGGCTTCTTCCCAGTAGTGATCCAGATGCAGGTCCTTGTCGCGGCGGTCTTGTTGTAACGCCTGTAAAAGCTGCTCGCGATAGATTCGGCTTTGCGCAATATGCTGGGACTCATCGCGCCAGTAGGGGAAAAGTGCCTCCAGCATACGCTGGTCGTGCTGCTTGAATTTCAAGGCGGCGCGGCGCGCCTGTATGGGACTGAGTCCCAATAGTTCCAGCGCCTTTTCGCCGATGGTCAGGGCCGAGTCCACGGTCTCGCGGAAGATATAGCGGACCCCGGCTTCCATCAAAGCATATTGGTGCATACGGTTGCGGGCCCGGGCGAGGATGGTCACATTGGGGAAGTGTTTTTGCAGCTGGGCCACAATTTCCAGACATGCGGCCTGGTCGCTTAAGGTCAGGATAACCAGCTTCGCATTTTGGGCTCCGGCGGCGCGCAGCAGATCTTCTCGCGAGGCATCCCCGTAGTAAGCCTTGATACCATAGCGGCGCACCAGATCCAGCTGTTCTGCATTGCGTTCGAGCAAAGTGGTATTGAAACCGCAGGCATTTAGAAGTCGCCCGGCGATCTGCCCAAAGCGCCCGTAGCCGATAATGATTACCGGTGAGCCCGAATCCACAGGCGGTGATGTATCTATGTTGGCGGGAACCTCTGGGCCGGTGACAAACCGCGGCTGGATAAACTGTTCGTAGATCAGCAGCAGCACTGGTGTCAGGGCCATGGTCAGAGCAATTTGAGCTACTAACAGGTTGCCGATGTCCGCACTCAGGACCTGAAGCTGGGTAGAGAACGCCACCAGTACAAAACCGAATTCACCGGCTTGCGCTAATGACAGAGCGAACAACCAATCCTCGCCCTTTGACATTCGCAAGGTGCGCGCCAGGGCAAACAGCACGGTAAATTTAACCAGCACCAATGCCAGTGCTAATCCGATTAGCACCAGCGGATTGTCCGCGATCAGGGAGAAATTCAGGCTGGCACCCACGGCGATAAAGAAGAGACCCAACAGCAGGCCCTTAAAAGGCTGTATATCCGCTTCCAGCTCATGGCGGAACTCGCTCTCGGCCAGCAATACCCCGGCGAGGAAAGTACCCAGTGCCGGCGATAGGTCCAGCCAGGTCATTACCGCAGCTGCGGCAAATACGATCAGTAGCGCGCTCACGGTAAACAGTTCGCGAACTTGGCTGCCCGCCATTAGACGCAGTAAGGGACCGAGCAGGTAACGCCCGGCGAAAATAAAAGCCAGCATGGTGCCGATAACTGCCGATGCGTAATACCAACCACTCAAGCCACTTTCATGGGGGCTGGCAGCGGTGCCCGCCAATAGCGGCAATAGCGCGAGGATGGGAATAACCGCGATATCCTGGAACAGAAGTACCGCAAATGCAGCGCGCCCGCCCTGGCTTTTCAGCAGGCCCTTTTCACTGAGGGACTGCAATACGATCGCAGTTGAGGACAGTGCCAGGATCAGCCCAATGGCCACCGATGAGCGCCAATCCATCTCGGAAAAGGCGAGAACCAATCCAGCGATGGCCGCAGCGGAAAACAGTAGTTGGGCACTACCGGTGCCTAGGATAGCACCGCGCATTTTCCACAACTTCTTCGGCTGCAGCTCCAGGCCGATCAGGAACAGCATGAGTGCAACACCAAACTCGGCAACGTGCATTTCATCGCTGGCATCGCCGACCAGGCCTAGGGCACTTGGGCCTATGGCCACACCGGCGAGTAAGTAACCGAGGACTGAGCCCAGGCCCAGGCGGGTGGCAATGGGTACCGCAATCACTGCGGCAGCCATGAAAATTACTGCCTCAATAAGGAAGCCGGAGTGTTCCATTTAATCGTTATCGCTATTTGGCTGTCGGTTGCTGGGGCTCGTCGCGTTCGGGCTCAGAAAACTCCCGGCTGCGACGAATCAATGGCGCTATGGTAGAGCCCTGTACGACGATAGAAAAGAGCACCACGCCATAGGTCATGACCACCCACAGGTAGCGAAGGTCCTGTCCCTGGACGAAGGCACTGCCGGCGGGAATCGACATCGCTAGCGCCAATGCCAGACCACCTTTCAACCCTCCCCAGATCAAAATCCGGTTGGTATAGGGGTGGTACTTGCGGCGACTTTTTAAATACAGGAAGGGTATGCCGACAGCGAAAACTCGGGCGGTGAGAACAATGACAATGCCCACTGCCATCAGTAGGTAGTCGGAGGGGCGCAGGTCGATAGTAATCAGGAACAGGCCCACCAGCAGGAAGAGCAAACCGTTGAGGAAGTCCTCGGTGATGCTCCAGAAATTATCCAGCTCGTGTTGGCTCACCCGGGAAAAGCCGCGCTCGCGGGTAAAGTTGCCAATAATAATGCCACTCACCACCATTGCCAGGGCGCCGGAGACCCCGAGCACATTGGCCAGGGAAAAACCGGCAGTGGGAATAACCATGGTCAGCATCAATTCCAGGCTGTGATCATTGGTACAACAAATAGCCCAGTGGAAAACGCCACCAATGATCAGTCCCAGCAATATGCCCCCCAGTGCCTCGATAGCGAATAGCTCAGCCACTGCCGGTACTGTAGGTTGGCCGCCTTCGAAAGCGAGTGCGTAAATCACCGCGAAGATCACGATACCGAAGCCATCGTTGAACAGGGACTCACCTTCCACCTGAATGGAAACCTGCTCCGGGGCTTTCAGGTTTTTCATTATTGCCAGTACGGCGATAGGATCGGTGGGAGAGATCAATGCACCAAATAACAGGCAGTAAACAAAAGCCACCGGCATATTGATCAGCATCAGGAACCAGTAAAGAAGGGCCCCGACCACAAAGGTGGAAATGAGGGTACCGACAATGGCGAGAAGACCGATCTCCAGTTTCTGGTTGCGCAGCTCCAACAGATCGATATGCAAACTGCCGGCAAAAAGCAGAAACCCGAGCATTCCCTTGAGCAGAATATCCTCAAGGTTGAGGAGCGGCAGAAGCTGATCTGCCCAGGTGCGCAACTCTACCACCCCCAACTTGCCGAGGGCGGTGACCAATAGTGATAAGGCCAGGGCACCGGCGGTAATAGCGATCGTGGTTTGGGCGCGCAATACGTATTGGTTCAAGAAACCCAGAAAAACTGATACGGCGGCAAGAAAACAAAAGGTGTAATAAACTTCCATGCCGTGTGTGGACTCCAGCGCTGAAATATTCTCGGATGGTTTAATGCCATTTTGGGGAGCGCCCCTGCGGCAATTTATATGATGGTGAGTGTGCCGTTATTGTAGTCGTGCAGAGGCTGCTCGATTTCCCTTGGAGTGGATCTAGGGCAACAGGATTACACCGGGGCGGGCCGCGCGGGCACAAGCGGCCAACTCCCTTTTATATGGGCGCGCAATTGTAGCGGCTCTAGGGCGCCAGACAACTGCATTTTTCAGTTTTGCGCTCAAACGGATCGACTTCCCCTACCCACTAAAATTCATTAATGCCTTAGCTTTTTAAACATTACTTCATTACTTACTAACTGCCAATTAGTAGATTCCTACTGACTATTGAAAATAAAAAGGATGATTGTCACGCCAATCTAGTAGTTTTTATCCCTCCTGAGTAAAGGCAGCTACCGACTATCTCATGAATTTTTACGACAGTGTCTACACTGGTTGATAGTCCATACCCATAAATGCGCAATTGAGGAAGTAGTAGTGAAGCATTCGATATTGTGCGACACCTCAAAGCTGATCGGTCGGGTACTGATGTCGCTGATCTTTATATTTGCCGGCTGGAATAAAATTGGCGGCTACGAAATGACAGAGGCCTTTATGGTTTCCATGGGGATACCCGGCTTCATTTTGCCCCTGGTCATCGTTATAGAGTTGGTGGGAGGACTCGCGGTGTTACTGGGGATATTCACCCGGATATCTGCTTTTGTTCTTTTCCTGTTCTGTCTCGCTTCGGCCTTCCTGGTACACCTATCCCCTGGTGATGCAACAGAAATGACCAGCTTTATGAAAAATATCACGATTGCCGGCGGTTTCCTGATTCTTACCTGTGCCGGTGCCGGTCGCTTTAGCCTGGACCATTGGATACGCGGTAAGTAGATTTCAGCAACAGTTGTATAGAGGAATTCAAGCCAATTGCAATCGTGCTTCATTGGGGAGAAATAAGCCGGGCCTATACTGCTGGGATATAGGTAATGACTCTACAGGATTACCATGAAGCTTTTTTATGCACCGGGTGTTTGCTCTCTATCGCCTCATATTGTTGCTTGTGAAGCAGGGATCAATCTGGGCCTGCAAAAGGTCAATCTAAAAACCCACGAGCTGGAAAACGGCGACGACTTTACAAGGATTAGTCCTAAAGGGTACGTGCCGGCACTGCAACTGGAAGGCGGAGAAGTACTGACAGAAGGTCCGGCAATCGTCCAGTTTTTGGCGGAACAAAAGCCCGACGCGCAACTGGCGCCACCAGTGGGCACCCTGGCCCATTACCGGCTTCTCGAGTGGCTCAACTTCCTCAGTGCTGAAGTCCACAAGCTATTTAAACCACTGTTCTGGCATGGTACAGAAGAGGAGCAGGAGGGTTCCCGGGTTAGGCTTATCCGCTGGTTTGACTATATCGAAGGGCAGCTTGATAAAGACTACTTAATGGGAGACGGTTTCACGGTTGCCGATGCCTACCTGTATGTTCTCTCTCGCTGGCTGAAACATCAGCAGTTTGATATGCCCCGGTGGCCCCGGCTTCAAGCATTCCAAAAGAGAATGGAAGAAAGGCCCGCAGTGCAGCGGGCGCTTCAGGAGGAAAGTTTAGAACCGGTGTAAAGAGCTGCCGTTAACGCGGGGTAAAGCGCCGGGTTGCAGGGATATCGGACTCGATCGGTTGGCGAACCTTCGCGACGAATAGTGCAGAGAGTAGTGCCACAAAAGCACAGCCCGCCATAGATCCTGCAATAGGTGTCAGGGTTCCGGTGTGCAGGCTGCTCGCCAGTCCACCCAGTATCCCCCCGGTAATAAACAGAGCGGCGCCGTATAGCGCGTTGGCACTACCGCTGATTTTGGGGAAGAACTCCAAATAACAGGCGGCGGCATTGGGGCCGGTAATACCGATACAGCTCATCACCAGTACCAGGGGAATCATCCACAGGGTAAGTTCTTTGACTCCTGTCATAGTTCCCAGCAGCAGCAGGCCGCAACCCAATAGCTGCAACACAATACCCGCCAGCAGGATATTGCGCGGCTCAAAAAAGTTCAGTAGGCGGATATTCACCTGAACCATGCAAATTAGCCCGAGTACGCAGATACCAAAAAACAGTGGGAACTGATTCGCGCTAACACCGAAGTAATCCATAAACACAAAGGGCGCGGTGGTGATGTAGATAAACATCGAACCGCTGACACAGGCCTGTGCAATCAGGAACCCAATAGCGCGGGGATTGCGCAAAACCTGGCCGTAGCTGCCCACGAGAGACTTTAGCGGCATCATCTGGCGGCGTGCGCGGGTAAAGCGGGAGACGGTCTCCGGTAACAGCAACTGTACTAGTACGAGCATTGCCAAAGCGTACAGTAACAAAAAGACGAATATACTCTGCCAGCCGCCAACGGCTAGTAGTGCGGAGCCGATCACCGGGGCGATCAGTGGTGCAATCAGCATGATGGTGCTAATCAGGGAAATAATTTTTGCCGCCTCACGGCCACTGTGTAGGTCGCGCACAATTGCAGCACATATTACTGTGGCAAAGCCGCCGCCAACTGCCTGGCAGAAGCGCAGGATAATCAGTTGGTCTACATGGTCGGTAAACAGGACTAACAGGGAGCTGGCTATATAGATACTGAGGCCGATAGTTCCTACGAGGCGCCGTCCCCAGCGATCTGATAATGGTCCGCCAAATAATTGTCCAAGGGCAAAGCCCAGCAGAAAACTGGACACTGAGTACTGCATCCGCTCGACTTCTGTATCCAGGGCCGCCGCCATCGCCGGAATGGCCGGCAGGTAGCTGTCGATGGAAAAAGGTGTCAGAGAAACGAGTGCGGCCAGCCACACCACTAGCCAGCGCGGGGCTTTCTCGTCCGGGTTAGAAGCGATGGATGTCATTATGTTGCTCAGGTACAGCCTGGAAGGATCTTCCCGGCAAAGCCCAATTGGCGGGAAATGGCTTTGGTAGAAACGGGCGGGCACATTGTCCCTTGCCCGCTTTGGATATCAGGGAGTTTAGTGCTTGTCTTCCCGCAATGTGTACAGTCCCTGTTTCAGTTTCAACAGGTGCTCCTGTAGCTGAGGACCTTTGCGCTGGGCTACGCCGATAGCGAGGACATCGATTACCACCAGATGGGCGATGCGCGAGGACAGCGGCGTATAGATCTCAATATCCTCTTCTACATCCACTTCCAGTGGGATGCTGGCTTGCTGTGCCACCGGCGAGCCGCTGGGTGCCAAACCAACCACCAGAGCGCCCTGCTCTTTTGCCATGCTCATGGAGCGAAGTAACGCCTTGGTGCGACCGCTCTGGGAGATAGCTACTACTACATCCCCCGCTTGCATGGACATGGCCGACATATTCTGGATGTGGTGGTCCGAGTGAGCAGCGGTGGCCAATTGCAGGCGGAAGAACTTGTGCTGGGCATCGGCGGCGACGGCACCGGAGGCGCCAAAACCGAAGAATTCCACCCGCTTGGAAGCGGCCATCGCAGTGACAGCGGCCTCGAGGGCACGGTCGTCAATTCTATCGCGGACTTTCAGCAGGGTATCCACCGTGGAGTCGAAAACCTTGCGCTTGTATTCGGCAATGGTATCCGTTTCCGTAACCGCAATCTGGCCGAAGCTGGGGCTGGAAGCCAGCTGCTGCGCCAGGTTCAGCTTGAACTCCTGGAATCCGGAGCAGCCCACGGCGCGGCAAAAGCGCACCACGGTCGGTTCACTCACCTGGGCTTCAGTAGCCAGGTCGACGATGCGCATATGAATGATTTCATCGGGGTTGGCGAGAATATACTCCGCCACCTTACGCTCTGATTTGCGCATGGATGACAGTTGTTCACTGATTCGTTGCGTTACTTCCGCCGGTTTCACAGGACTTCCTTCTCTATGCCAGATGGCGCAGTTTAGCCGCTGTGCCCTCCGCTGGCGAGCGACATTACATTGTCAGGTAGGGCAAAATCCTGTTTATTTACACAGGTCTTGTGCATCAGCTCTGGTACAATCTTCGCCCATGGACGTATCTCAGATTTTAGACCCCCTCAACGACGCCCAGCGCGAAGCAGTAGCTGCCGCGCCCGGCAATCAATTGGTTCTGGCCGGCGCTGGCTCGGGCAAGACCCGGGTGCTGGTACACCGCATCGCCTGGCTGATGCAGGTGGAGGGCGCCTCGCCCTACTCCATTATGGCGGTAACCTTTACCAACAAGGCGGCCCGCGAGATGCGCGCCCGTATCGAAGAGCTGCTGGGGGTGAATACCTTTGGCATGTGGGTGGGCACCTTCCACGGCCTGGCTCACCGCCTGCTCAAGGCTCACTGGCAAGAAGCCAAGTTGCCGCAGAACTTCCAGATCCTGGATTCCGACGACCAACTTCGCCTGATCAAGCGGGTACAGGCAGATCTGGGGCTGGATGATAAAAAGTGGTCACCGCGTGAAACCCAGTGGTGGATTGGCGCGCAGAAAGATGAAGGTCTGCGTCCGCAATATATCAATGCCGGCGCCGATCCCTGGTTGCAGACCATGGTGCGAATCTATTTCGCCTATGAAGAGGCCTGTCAGCGCGGCGGATTGGTGGATTTCGGCGAGCTGCTGCTGCGCGCTCACGAGCTTTGGCTGAATAACGACGCTATTTTGGCCCACTACCGTCGGCGCTTCCCCCATATCCTGGTGGATGAGTTCCAGGATACCAACACGATTCAATATGCCTGGCTGCGCTTACTCGCCGGTGAGCAGTGCCATATCACCGCCGTGGGTGACGATGACCAGTCTATCTACGGTTGGCGCGGTGCCAAGATCGAGAATATCCAGCACTTTTCCACAGACTTACGAGAAGTGCAGACGGTGCGACTGGAGCAGAACTACAGATCCACCTCCACCATTCTGAACGCGGCAAATGCGGTGATCGCCAATAACAGTGGTCGCCTAGGCAAGGAGTTGTGGACCAAGGGTGAAGAGGGTGAGCCCATCGCCGTCTACGCGGCCTACAACGAACAGGATGAATCGCGCTTTATTGTCGAGCGTATCAATGACTGGGTGCGCGACGGTAATCGCCGCGATAGCATCGCCATCCTCTACCGCTCCAATGCCCAATCCCGGGTACTTGAAGAGGGGCTTTTGCGCGAGCAGGTTCCCTACCGTATCTATGGCGGCCAGCGCTTCTACGAGCGCCTGGAAATCAAGAATGCCCTGTCTTATTTACGCCTGATTACCAACCGAGATGATGATACTGCGTTTGAACGGGTGGTGAATACGCCCACCCGTGGCATCGGCGCGCGCACTGTAGAGATGGTTCGCTCTTATGCTCGGGAGCAGGGCTGCTCCCTGTGGCAGGCGGCCAAGCTGATGTTGCAGCAGCGGGTATTGGCTGCTCGCGCCGGCAATGCCCTGCAGAGCTTCCTGGACCTGATTAACCAGCTGGCAGCGAATGCAGAAGATAAAGAGTTGGATGCTATTGCTGAGGATGTGATCGAAAACAGCGGTTTGTTGGAGTTTCACGGCAAAGAGAAAGGCGAGAAAGGTCAAACACGGGTGGAGAACTTGCAGGAACTGGTCACTGCCTGTCGCGGCTTTACCGGTGCAGGTCTGCCCGAGGGAGAGGAAGATGAGGAGGAAATCCCGCTTCTTAACCAGTTCCTCGATAGCGCTGCCCTCGATGCCGGTGAAGGTCAGGCGGATGAGTTTGAGGATGCCGTCCAGCTGATGACCCTGCACTCCGCCAAAGGCTTGGAGTTTCCCCTGGTATTTATGGCGGGTGTGGAGGAAAACCTGTTCCCCCACAAGATGTCGGCGCAGGAGCCCGGCCGCATGGAGGAGGAGAGACGCCTCTGCTACGTGGGTATCACCCGCGCCATGCGCAAGCTATACATTACCTACGCGGAAAACCGGCGTCTGTTTGGCAGTGAAACCTATAACAGCCCTTCCCGCTTTATCGGCGAAATTCCACCTAATTTGGTGCAAGAAGTGCGCCTGAAGACCGAAATTTCCCGTCCTCTCTATCAGGCGGACTACGGCAAGGTAGGCCAGTTTTCCGACCCGGCGCCAGACTTCGATGATTTGCCCCCGCTGGTCCTGGGCGGGCGAGTGGACCATGCCAAGTTTGGTGAAGGAACTGTCATTGAGTTTGAGGGAACGGGTCCTCGAATGCGGGTGCTGGTTAATTTTGACGATGTTGGCGACAAGAGGCTGATACTTTCAATGGCCAAGTTGCAGCCGCTTTAAGTGATGGCTTGAGCTGGCACTAAGCATTAAATACTGAGTGCCGGAGCATGTCGGTACTGAGAGGCATGCAGAATTGAAAGTTAGATAGTGGTGAATGGATTCCAGCGATAGCGGGAATCCATCCAAAATACCAGGGTCAGATCACAGAGGACTTCCCCTGAAGACCTAAGTTGGCGACCAAAGCGTCTGCCGATAATTTGTACAATACAAAAATAACGATAAATTAGTAGCAATGAAAAAACTCAATTGGTACCCGGCCATCATTCTCGGGCTCTTAGCCCTGCTCGCCATTACCTTCGCCGCCCTGGTAGCTTCCCGTGCAGCGATGGGCCCTGCCCAGCACTTTTCCGCAGAGGGCAATAAAGAGCTGTTCGAGTGGAAATTAGTTACTACCTGGCCCAAGAACTTCCCGGGCCTCGGCAGTGCGCCGGAGCGCTTTGCCAAGAAAGTCGAGGCCATGTCAGCCGGGCGTCTCAGGATCAAGGTGTATGGTGCCGGTGAGCTGGTACCTGCCCTGGGCGTGTTTGGTGCTGTATCGGAAGGCGCGGCGCAGATGGGGCACGGTGCTGCCTATTACTGGAAAGGCAAGGTGCCTGCAGCCCAGTTTTTTACCGCAGTGCCTTTCGGATTGAATGCCCAGGAAATGAATGGTTGGTTGCATCACGGCGGTGGTCTCGAACTCTGGGAGGAGATCTACGAGCCCTTTAACCTGATTCCACTTGCGGGGGGCTCCACCGGTGTACAGATGGCCGGCTGGTTCAACAAACCTATCAAGTCGGTGAAGGATTTACAGGGTCTTAAGATGCGTATTCCCGGCCTGGGCGGAGAGGTTTTAAACCGCGCCGGTGGCACGGCGGTGACCATTCCCGGTGGAGAACTCTACACCGCCCTACAGACTGGAGTGATCGATGCTACCGAATGGGTGGGCCCCTACAACGATCTCGCTTTTGGTTTCCACCAGGTTGCCGAATATTACTACTACCCCGGGTGGCATGAGCCGGGTTCTATCCTGGAATTTATCGTCAATAAAAAGGCGTTCGAAAAACTGCCCACCGATTTGCAGGAAATAGTGCGAGTCGCCGCCCGTGAAGCCAACCAGGATATGCTCGACGAATACACGGCACGCAATAACCGGGCCCTCAAGGAGCTGGTAGAAGAGCACGGGGTAAAAGTGGAGCGCTTGCCGGAAGATGTTCTGTCTCACCTGAAGAAGATCAACAACGAAATCATGCAGGAGACGGCGCAGCGGGACCCGGAGTTTGCCCGTGTTTACAAAGCCTTTAAGGAATTTGAACGGGATGTGAAGCCCTACCACGAGATCAGTGAAGAAGCTTACTACCAAGCGCGAGAAGTAAAAGAAGATTAGCGCCCATCTACTAGGCAAATGAAGGTGCCGGCTGTGTTGCTCTACAGCCGGGGAACCCAATATCTACAGTCAGGGCAGCGGCCTGGTACGGCCGGCATCGTCAATAGCGACAAATACAAACTCACCCTCGGTGACCTTGACCTGCTCACCAGAATCCACCCGCGTCAGCCAAACCTCGACCATGGTGCGAATCGAGGAGCGCCCTTCTTCAATGGCTTCTGCATAACAGCTGACGGTTGAGCCAACCGGAACCGGCCGCAGGAAAACCATACTGCCTACCGCAACGGTTGTAACACGACCGCGTGCCATGGTTTGCGCGAGAATGGCGCCAGCGAGGTCCATCTGCGACATCAGCCAACCGGCAAAAACATCCCCCTGCGGATTGGTATCGCGGGGCATAGCCAGGGTTTGCAGGGTTAACGTGCCTGTGGGTTGCGGATCTTCATCGAGAGCTGACAGTGCGGACATCGGGTACTCACAGATTGTTAGAGTTATTGGTTTCCACTACTGGAATGGTGGCGCATTCTAGCACAATTTGGCCAGTAATTGACCAGAATAAATTTTGCTCTTTGGTCGACTGCAGGCGCATTTGTGGCAGCTGAAGTTGGTACTTTCAGGCTATTGGCGGTTTTTCACATGTCGCAAATCACTATTGCTGAACTACCCCCGGCAACCAAGTGGCCAGGGCCGGCCATATCGCCAGCAGGCACAGCAGTAAAAGTTGGATGGCAATAAAAGGCGCTACCCCGCGATAGATGGCCGATGTGGCCACAGAACTGGGGGCTACCCCGCGCAGGTAAAAGAGAGCAAACCCAAACGGAGGTGTCAGGAAAGAGGTCTGCAAATTGATGGCAATCATAATGCCGAGCCACACCGGATCAACGCCCATTGCCAGCAGTACCGGGCCCACAATTGGTACCACTACAAAAGTGATTTCGATAAAGTCGAGGATAAAGCCCAGCAGGAAGATTACCAGCATCACCAGTAGGGTCGCGCCGATTACCCCTCCGGGCAGGCTGTGGAAAAATCCTGTCACCAACTCTTCGCCGTTGTAACCGCGAAAAACTAGAGAAAATAAAGAAGCGCCAATCAATATGGCGAAAACCATTGCCGAGACCTGAAGCGTACTGCGGCCGATTTCTCCGGCACGTTTAAAGCTGAGTGCTCCGCGACTGGACGCCAGTAGCGCCGCCCCCAGTGCGCCGACGGCGGCCGCTTCTGTGGGGGTGGCAGCGCCAACGATGATTGATCCGAGCACAATCAGCATTAAGGCAATCGGTGGCAAAAGACTGCGAAGCAGCTGGGCCTTATCCACTTCTGGAGGCTCGCTGGTCTCTGTGGGTTTGGGGCGACGGGCGATAAATAATAGATAAATGATATAGGCGGCCACCAGCAGTAAGCCGGGAATAATTGCCCCCACAAACAGATCCCCCACGCTGACCGGCTTGGGATTAAAAATGCCTGCAGACAGTTGTGCCTGTTGATAGGCATTGGAGAGGGTATCACCCAACAGAACCAAGGCAATAGAGGGAGGGATAATTTGCCCGAGGGTACCGGTGGCGCAGATAGTGCCGGTAGCCAGTTTGGGGGAGTAGCCATTTTTTAACATGGTGGGCAGTGACATCAGCCCCATGGTGACTACAGTTGCACCGACGATGCCAGTACTGGCGGCGAGCAGCGCGCCCACCACCACTACGGAAATGGCGAGTCCCGAAGGAGCCCCCATAAAGGCTTTGCTCAGATTAACCAACAAATCTTCGGCAATCTTGGCTCGCTCCAGTATTACCCCCATCAGCACAAATAGCGGAACGGCAACCAGAGTGCCGTTTTGCATAATGCCGTAGAGGCGATCGGGGAAGGCGCGCAGCAACTCAGCATCAAATACGCCATACACAATACCCAGGCCCGCTGATAGCAGGGCGGTACCCGCGAGGGTAAAAGCTACTGGGTAGCCGAACATAAGCAGAGCGCAGACGGCTGCAAACATCAGAAAGGGGATCAGCTCAATCACACTTCGGCCCCTTCTACCTGCTTCAGTACTGCTTTTGACGACGACATTGGAATGGACTGTTGTTGGGGCAGCATCAATTGCACCAGGGCGCGAATAAACTGGGCCAGTCCCGCCAGAGCCAAGGTGACTGCGGACAGAGGAATCAGGCTCTTCAGTAAAAATACCCCAGGCAGGCCGCCGGCGTTCGCACTGTCTTCAAAAACTGACCAGCTATTCAGTACAAAGTGCCAGCTGCTTATAAATAGAAAGACGCAAAGCGGTAAGAGGAATACCAGATAGCCAATTGCATTGATCCAGGTTTTGGCCCTGGCGCTCATCCTGCGGTAGAAGACATCCACCCGCACATGGGCATCGGTCTGCAACGCATAGGCCAGCCCCAGCATAAAGGCGGCACCGTGCAGGTAAATCACGGATTCCTGTAGGGCGATAGAACCGGTATTGAAGCCGTGGCGCATCACCACAACACAGCTTTGTAACAGGACCATGGCCCAGGTGAACCAGGACAGCAGTTGCCCGGTATGACTGGTCAGGCGCTCGAGTGCCTGCGCGCTGCACAGCAGAAAACGCATGGGGGCTTCTCTCTTTACATCTTATTGTTATTTATGTTGCTCGAAGGTTAACCCTTTGCCCGCTCTCATGCCAGCAGGGTAAAAATACAGCTGTAACCTTTTTGTAATCTTTTATTCATAGAATCGTCACCCGTTGTTCCTAGCATCGCCGCGTGAAATAAAAACACTCATCGGAGTTACACAATGAACAAGCAAATTCTGGCGACTTCTCTGGCAGCCCTGACCCTGGCAACTTCACAGGTTGCTATGGCAGCGCGCGATTACATTAGTGTTGTAGGTTCCTCTACTGTTTACCCGTTTACTACGACTGTGGCGGAGCGTTTTAGCCGCGCAACCCAGTTTAAAACTCCAGTCGTTGAGTCCACTGGTACGGGTGGTGGCATGAAGTTGTTCTGCCAGGGTGTTGGAGAAAGCACTGCGGATATCACCGGTGCCTCCCGTCGCATCAAGCAATCCGAATTGGAGATGTGTAACAGCAACGGTGTTGATGTTGTTGAAGTACAGATCGGTTACGACGGGATCGTTCTTGCGAATGCTAAGAAAGCAGCTCCCTTTAAGCTGACTCGTAAAGACATCTTTCTGGCCCTGGCTAAGGAAGTACCTAACCCAGACGGTTCTGAAACTCTGGTAGCCAACCCCTACAAGACCTGGAAGGACGTAAACCCAGCTCTGCCCAACACCAAAATCGAAGTTTTGGGTCCGCCCCCCACTTCCGGTACCCGCGATGCTTTTGCCGAGCTGGCAATGGAAGGTGGCTGTAAGAAGTTTGGCTGGATCAAAGCCATGAAGAAAACAGACAAGAGCGCTTACAAAGCGATCTGTCACAACGTTCGCGAAGACGGTGCTTATGTTGAAGCCGGTGAGAACGACAACCTGATCGTGAACAAGCTGGTTGCCAACCCGAACGCCCTGGGTATCTTCGGCTTTAGTTTCCTCGACCAGAATGCTGATAAGGTACAGGGCTCCCTGATCGAAGATCAGGCTCCTACTTTCGACTCAATCGCTGACCAGAGCTACCCGGTTTCCCGTCCGCTGTTTATCTACGTTAAGAAGCAACACGCTGATGTGGTTCCCGGTGTTAAGCAGTTCTTGGCTGAATTCACCAATGAGCGCGCCTGGGGTGAAGACGGCTACCTGGCTGACAAAGGTATGATTCCTCTGCCCACCGAGAAGCGTCAAAAGATTGCTACTGATGTGCGCAAGCTGAACGCACTGAGTAATCTCGCAGCCAAGTAAAAAAATTCTGGAGTTGTACTGTCAAAGGGAATTGACGGCCAAGCTCGAAAGGGCTTGGCCGTTCTTTATAAGAAGACTCACAAATTGTCGCCCCCCTGTGATGGAACGCGGGGATAAAGTCTGGATAATGCCAGCGACGATATTTTTAGTACGGTAATTCAATGCAAACCCCCACACTGTTCGCACTTTTGCTGCTCTTGATATTAGTGGCCTACGGCACTGGCTTTCGCCGTGCAGTGAACGCTGCTCGCAGTCTTGGCGGCGTTCGCAATCTGGCCGCCCTACCCAGTTACTACGGATTACTCACCGCCCTTTGGTGTGGTTTGCCAGCACTGATATTACTCTGTGCCTGGTTGGTGTTTGACGATTCGATCATCCGTGCGATGGTCATGAATAGTATTGCCGATAAGCCGGAGAGCATCTCCGGGCAGAACCTTCTCTACGCGCAGATCCAGAATCTCGCGGCGGGCCACCTGATAGGTGAAAAGTCCCCACAATTGCAGAGTGCTGCAGACTACCTCGGTCAGTTGCGTTCCAGCTCCAATAATTTACAGGCCTTCCTGAGTTTAGTGTTGGCCAGCGGCCTTGCCGCTTTTGCACTGCTGCGTTTTTCTCCCAAGCTGCGCGCTCGCGAAAAAGTTGAAAAAGTGCTGCGCACGGTGCTGATTGCCTGTGCCAGCGCCGCGATTCTAACCACTGTCGGTATTTTGTTATCGGTATTGTTTGAATCCCTGCGCTTCTTCCAGTCCGTGCCAGTGAGTGAATTCCTGTTTGGTTTGCATTGGAGCCCACAGATGGCACTGCGCGCAGACCAGGTGGGATCGAGCGGTGCTTTTGGTGCTGTCCCCCTGTTTACCGGAACTCTTATGGTGTCCGCGATCGCCATGTTTGTGGCGGTACCTGTGGGATTGATGGCAGCTATTTATCTGGCCGAGTACGCCAGTAAGCGCGTGCGTTCCCTGGCCAAGCCAGTACTCGAAATTCTCGCCGGTGTACCCACCGTGGTATACGGCTTTTTTGCTGCCTTAACCGTTGCTCCATTTATTCGCGAGTTGGCCACCTCTATGGGCCTACAGGCCTCCAGTGAAAGCGCACTGGCCGCTGGCCTGGTGATGGGCATCATGATTATTCCCTTCGTCTCCTCTCTATCCGATGACGTAATCAACGCAGTGCCCCAGTCCCTGCGCGATGGCGCCCTGGGTTTGGGTTCCACCCAGTCCGAGACGGTGCGCAAAGTTGTGATTCCTGCGGCACTACCCGGCATCGTCGGCGGTGTATTGCTGGCCGTTTCCCGCGCAATTGGTGAAACCATGATTGTGGTTATGGCCGCCGGGCTCGCGGCGAACCTCACCGCAAACCCGCTCGAATCGGTCACGACTGTGACGGTGCAGATTGTGACTTTGTTGGTTGGCGACCAGGAATTTGACAGTCCCAAGACCCTCGCCGCTTTTGCTTTGGGCCTGATGTTGTTTATCTCCACTTTGGTGCTGAACTTTATTGCCTTGCACGTAGTGAAAAAATACCGGGAGCAGTATGACTGATCTTACTCAGGCGCAGGTTCGCGAGCGCATAGAAAAAAGCCTCGCCAGCCGTCACCGCAAAGAAAAGCTGTTTCGTGGGTTGGGTATCGGCAGTATTGCCTTTGGTGTACTCGCTGTACTGATTTTGTTCACTGACATTATCAGCAAAGGCAGTGGTGCCTTTGTGCAGACAGCTATCCAACTGGAGGTGCACTACGACGAACAGGTTCTGGGCATCGATAAGGTCGATGATGAAAGTCTGACCTGGGCAAACTTCACCGGTGTTATTCGTCAGTCCCTGCGCGAACGCTTTCCCACTGTGACTGGTCGCAGTGACAAGCGCGAGCTCTACAGCCTGGTTTCCTCGGGAGCACCTTTTACCTTGCGCGATCGTTTGGCGGCGAATCCGGAACTGTTGGGTAAATCCGAGAAAGTCTGGCTGTCAGTCGATGACGATGTGGATACTTTCGTCAAAAGCCTGAAGGATTCCAAAGAGGGTTTCCGTGGTCGTACCTCGGACCAGAAGGCTGGTTGGATTGAGCAGCTGTTGGACAGCGGTGAACTGAAGAAGCGGTTCAATACCATCTTCTTTACTAATGGCGACTCCCGTGAACCAGAGCAGGCGGGCATCCGCGCAGCCTTGATGGGGTCCCTGTTTACCCTGTTGGTAACTCTGGCACTGTCATTTCCTATCGGTGTGGCGGCGGCGATTTACCTGGAAGAGTATGCGCCCAAAAACCGTTGGACTGATTTGATTGAGGTGAATATCAACAACCTCGCGGCAGTGCCTTCTATTGTTTTCGGTCTTCTGGGCCTGGCGATATTTATTAATTTCTTTGAGTTGCCGCGTTCGGCGCCTCTGGTAGGGGGCTTGGTACTGACACTGATGACCTTGCCCACGATTATTATTTCCAGCCGCGCGGCTTTGAAGGCAGTACCGCCCTCAATTCGCGAGGCGGCAATGGGTATGGGAGCTTCGCGCATGCAGGTGGTTTTCCACCATGTGCTGCCCCTGGCGATGCCGGGAATGTTGACCGGCGCGATTATCGGTATGGCCCAGGCCCTCGGTGAGACGGCACCCCTATTGATGATTGGTATGGTCGCTTTTATTGTCGACGTACCTGCCGGGGTAACCGACCCGGCCACCGTGCTGCCTGTGCAGATTTTCCTGTGGGCAGATAGCCCGGAGCGCGCCTTTGTCGAGCGCACCTCCGCAGCCATTATGGTGTTGCTGAGTGTGCTGATTGTGATGAATACCAGCGCGGTATTGCTGCGCAAGAAACTTGAGCGCCGCTGGTAACAGAGCGCGGATTATCAGAAAGCGGGATATTATATGAGTACCATGACCCTGGATGCCGCCAGCCAAACTGATGCGGCGCAATCCGATGTTGCGGGTAGGCAAATGATGAATGATCGGGCTGATGTTAGAGAAACAGTTGGCCAACCCTTCTGTGACACCGCCAAGTTGCGTATGCGCAATGTGAATGTTTTCTATGGTGAAACCCAGGCGATCCACTCGGTCGGTCTCGATATTGGAAAAAATGAAGTGGTTGCCATGATCGGTCCCTCCGGCTGTGGTAAGTCGACGTTTTTACGTTGCCTCAACCGCATGAATGACACCATTGAAGGTTGTCGCGTCGAGGGCGAGTTAAGTCTGGATGGTGACCCCATCTATGGCCCCAAAGTGGATGTGGTACCCCTGCGCGCCCGCGTCGGTATGGTATTCCAGAAACCAAACCCTTTTCCCAAGTCCATTTACGAGAATGTGGCCTACGGCCCAAAAATCCACGGCATTGCCAGCCGCCGCGCCGATCTGGATGAGATCGTAGAAAATAGCCTGCGCCGCGCCGGTCTGTGGAATGAGGTTAAAGATCGTTTGGACAAGCCGGGTACGGGTCTGTCCGGTGGTCAGCAGCAGCGCCTGTGCATTGCCCGCGCTATTGCGGTGAGCCCGGAAGTGATCCTGATGGATGAGCCCTGCTCTGCCCTGGACCCGATTGCAACGGCGCGAATCGAAGAGCTGATCGATGAGCTGCGCCAGAACTACACTATCGCAATCGTTACTCACTCGATGCAGCAGGCTGCGCGGGTGAGTCAGCGTACGGCTTACTTCCATTTGGGGCATTTGGTGGAAGTTAACGATACTGAAACGGTGTTCACCAACCCCGAGCACGAACTCACTGAAGCCTATATCACCGGCCGCTTCGGCTAAGGTTCCTGCTCGGAGGGAAAACTATGGAAATGCATTTCGATCAACATATCTCACGCCAATTTAATGAAGACCTGGAAAGCTTAAAGACAGAGATGCTGGAAATGGGCGGTATGGTCGCCCGCCAGGTTGCCGATGCAGTTGATGCCCTGGCCAATGCTGACAGTGAGTTGGCCGAGGAAGTTCTGCGTATTGAAGAAGTCATCGATAAGAGTGAGATGGCCCTGGATGAGCACGCCACGCTAATTATTGCCAAACGCCAACCGGCGGCATCTGACCTCCGTATGGTGCTGTCTGTCATTCGAATTGCCCGCGACCTGGAGCGAATTGGAGATGAGGCGAGCAAGATTGCCAAGATGGCCATAGCGCTGACAGATGAAGGTACGTCGCCGCGCGGGTATACCGAAATCCGTCATATTGCCAATGCTGTGCGCAAAATGCTCAATGACGCCTTGGATGCCTATACTCGTTTCGATGTGCAGTCGGCTCTGCAAACTCTTGCTGAGGACCAGCAGGTTGATATGGATTACCGTACGGCCGTACGTGAACTGGTAACTTACATGATGGAGGACCCGCGCAGTATTTCCCGGGTCATTAATGTGTTGTGGACCCTGCGCTCACTGGAGCGGATTGGTGACCATGCGAAAAATATTTGTGAGCAGGTTGTTTACTTGGTGGAGGGTGCTGACATTCGGCACGGGCACCAGGAAAATCTACGCAAGTCCTAAAGGGTTTTGCTAATTTAAAAAGGTCGCCTAGTGCGGCCTTTTTTTGTTGGAATCTAATTCTTAGTCGTCAGGTAATACAGGGAATGAAATTTATCTTCGAAGTTTATTTACAAGATGGGTTTAAAGCTGAGGATTATGCCGATGCTTGGTTGCGTGCTTCCGAGATCATACAGCGCTCTCCGGGAGCGATGGGCACAGAGCTTCATCGAAAAATTGATGACCCCAATGTGTTGATAGCCATTGCTAGCTGGCGATGTAAAAAAGATCGGGATGCTATGCAAGCTGAGCACAGTAAAGAAATTGATGAAATCATTGCCAGCGTGGCCCCTTTTGTAAAAATTAATCTAATAGGGGAATTTTATGACCCGCAATGGGTCGTAAATATTAACAGTGATTGATGTTAATCAATTGAACCTGAATACAACCTGAATAAATATGTCTTCGGACAATAAAATAAAACTTTTTATTTTATTGTTTTTAGCAGGTATTTATTTATTTGGTACATTACAGTCAATTACAGTATTTGTTTTTTCTGGTTGATACGTTTTTTGTCGAAAAAAATATTCGCTTCACCGCAAATTTGGCTCTAATTGCTTATCGTGTAATTTGCTGTTGTTGCGCACCAAAAAACTTTTGCTACAATCCGCAGCCCAATTTGGATCGCTACGTTAACGAAGGATTTATCAAATGAGATTCAAGCTTGCTGCTCTCCCCCTGATGCTTGTCGCTGCAACATCTGCTGCTGAAAATTACAACTCTATTACTTCTGCCGGTTATTCAAACCTTGATTTCGATGAGAATGATGGAAATCAAGTTATAGCTGAAACTACTTACTATTTTGATAGTAAAGAGTCCCTTGGCCCTTTGAATGAGTTTGAATATATCAATAAGGCTAGTAATTTATCTGGGGCTTTCAATCACTTTGATCAAGCTAGTACGGATGAAGATAGTTTTGCTGTAGCCGGTGAGTATTTTACTAATTTTGGTTTAGTTTTGGGAGCAAGCCTAGCTAATATTGATGATGAAGATATTAATACTGCTTCTTTAGGCTATTTGGTTGTCCCAAATTTCTTAGTAAAATTATCATATGTTGATGGTGATGAATTTTCTGAGGATGATGCTTACGCTGAATTTCGTTATAGTCACCAGTTAAGTGGTTCTGACTATGTTGGTTTTGATCTGATTACCGATGATGACTTTGAGAAGAGTGTTTTCTCCTCTAAGTACTATGCTGATCTAGGTGGCGATCAATATTTAACGGCAGAATTTAGCTATTCTGATTACGAAAATAGTGATAGCTATTGGCAAATTGGTGCAGACTATTTTCTTAATCAACGCACATCTTTAGGTGCAAAGTTTGATGAGAATGAAGATGTAAAGGTAGGTTTCTCTCACTTTGTAAGCCGTAATGTTGCTGTCGAAGCTTCTTACAGTACTATCCATGATGATGGATTGAATATTCGTAGCTTTGGCCTAAATACTTACGGAGCAGGCAATAATATTGACATTGATGTAGATAAGTTTGAGCTAGGCTTCACTGTACAGCTATAAGTCGACTGTTAAAGAGGGCTATCTTAGATGGTCCTCTTTACTTAAATTTCTGATTGCTATGTTGCAATAAAAATAAGATATTATACTTTACCAATTTTAATTCTAATTTGTACCATGGGTCCAACTTTCTCCTCCTCCTTTCCTGTTCTGCTGGCCACCTGATAGATCTTGTAAGTAACTTGCTAATTTCGTTTTCTCACGAATAAATCTGTATGAAGTGTAAAAATAACTCTGGAGCTGTTTTAAGTTTCTTTCTGTTTCGAAATAGTTGTTTATAGCTTGGCGTTGAAAATAGTAAATTAGTGCACTAGGACTATATGAGTAGACGCTAATTTTATTTCTTGCAAGTAGCGTTTATTGCGTTTTCAAAAATTATTGCTAGAATTCGTACCTTAATTTAGGTTGATATGTAAACGAAAGGTTCTGGAAATGAGATTCAGTCTCGCTGTTCTTCCCGTGTTACTTCTCCCAGTAACAGCTGCCGCTGAGGAATATAAGTCAATTACTACAGCTGGCTATTCTAGTTTGGATTATGATCTAAATATTTTGGGTGGTGAGTTCGATTCAGGTGGCAATCAGTTTTTGGCTGAAACTACTTATTATTTTTCTGGAAAATAAACTCTAGGCCCCCTAAAAGAGTTTGAATATATTAATAAAGTAAGTAATGTATCGGCAGCCTTTTTCCACAATGAAGTAGATAATAATAATGCCGATAGTTACGCTGTGACCGGAGAGTATTTCTCTCAAAATGGTTTGATTTTCGGTGTTGATTTAACCGAAGTTAATAATCTTAATATTGACACGGTTGCTCTTGGCTATTTATTTAACCCGAATTTTTTATTGGAACTTTCCCATACTGATTTTGAGTCTGATGAAAAGACTTATGTTGAGTTTCGATACAATCATCCGTTGAACGGTGCTGATTATATTGGTTTTGATTTTGTCAGTGACGATGGATTCGATGTGGCTGTCTTTTCCTCCAAATATTTCATAAACTTAGGAGGTGGGAGGTATTTGACCACTGAACTGTCCTATGCCGACTATGAAGGCGGTGACGATTATTGGCAGATTGGTGCAGATTATTTCTTCACACAGAGCACCTCGTTTGGTATGAAATTGGACGAGAAAGACGATATGAAGCTGGCTTTCCCCACTTCTTTAGTCGGAATATTGCCTTAGAGGCTGCTTATAGCACTATGGAGGCAGATGATAATATTAACATTCGCAGCTTTGGTAGTGATACCTATCGTGCTGGATCTACCTCAACGCTTGATGTTATGCCGGATCTTGAAAATGATACCGTGCTTAGCCTTCTGACTCCCTTTATTGAACTTGATGTTGAAAAGTTTGAACTTAGCCTAACAGTTCAGTTATAAGCAAGCTTAAAAGGGCTATCTCAGATAGCCCTTTTATTTTAATCGGATTTATTTATCCCTTGTTGGCGATGGCTTTTATTCGATTTTGTGCCATGGTGCCAATTTCCCCTCCGGCCCCGGCAGCTTCCTGATAGTGCTTGTAAGCACTTTGCTTATTTCCCTGTCTCTCATAGGTCTGGCCAAGGTAGTAGTGAGCGTAAGCGGTATCCAGATAGCGTAGTGATCTGGTTAGGTCGCCCTCTGCAGAGCTATAATTTTTTAATTGGATATTAGTGACTCCCCGTTTTAGCCAATACGAAAATAGCGCCGGATTCTTTTGAATGGCACTGTCGTATGCCTTTCGGGCATTTTTATATTGTTTCTTTTGGCTGAGTAAATCGCCTTCTAGCGCAAAAAAGGCAGCTTCTTTGGGTTGCTGTTTTTGAGCTTTTCTCACCAGCTTTAGTGCAGAGTCAAACTTTTTACTATTGGTTGCGGCAACCGCATCGTCGTAATTCTTGTAAGCATCGGCATCGCGCTTTAATTGCGCTATGGCTTTTTGGTAGGCGGCCCGGTTGGTGATTCCCCCTTTGGGTAGAGATTGACTGTGCTTGATATTAGCGCTGACACGAGACTGGGAAGGGGGATGGCTGGCAAAGAGCGCTTCCAGTCCACCAGCTTGCCGCCCCTCCGACAGTTCAACAAATTTTCTTTGCAGGCGTACGGCCCCCTGGGGATCATATCCCGCAGCGGCCATATATTTCATACCGTATTGATCTGACTCTAACTCATTGCCGCGACTGTAGCGGGCAATATAGGCGGAGCCCCCCAGTTGAGTCCCGGTGGCAATCAAGTCAGAGTAGCCAGAGTCCTGGGTGGCAGCTCCCACGATTGCCAGGCCTGCGCCCAGTAATTGTTGTTGGGACATCGCAGTTGCGGAATGTCGCGCAGCAGCGTGAACTATCTCATGGCTCAGTACGGCAGCGAGCTCAGCTTCGTCATCGAGTAACACCAGCAGGCCTCGATTGATAGCGATTTTGCCGCCGGGTAAGGCCCAGGCGTTGGGAACCGAATTGTTCAGAACCACAAACTCGTAAGGTAGCTGGGGGCGGTCTGAGGCCCGCGCCAGCTTTTGGCCAACCTGATTGATGTAGTTTTGCAGGGCCGGATCAATGGTGTATTGGCCGCCCTGTTGCTGTTGGTTGGCAGCATAGTGCTGTTGCCCCAGTTGAACCTCCTGCTGCGGAGATATCAGCGAAACCTGTTTCTCACCGGTGACTGGATTGACAACGCATCCTCCGAGAATCGTGGTTGTCCAAAACGCGACACATGCCGTAAGCGCTTGGGTACGCGAGATCATTGCCTCCCTCCCTGTATAATGTTGAGTCATTAGAATGGTTACTCATTGTACACAGTACGGGAACTGAGGTTTATGACGGCACTTCAAGTCATTGAGTTATTTGCGGGCAACAACCCCGAAGGTGAGCCCGTGGTGGAACGGCTACAGGTTCGTGTGAGCGAGGATGATAGCTGCCAATTGGTGCGATCCCCTGTCTTTATTAAGGGAATCGCCAGTGGGGATTACATTAAGGTCGATAAAGACACCCAGCAATTTGAGTTGGTAAAGCGCTCGGGGAATTTGGCGGTGCGTATTTTTTGTCGCGGCGATAGCACGGAACTGTCTGATAAGTTGACCCCACAGCTGGAGAAGCTCGGGGGCGATTTGGATCTGGAGGCTCCGCGCGTATTGGTCTACAGCATTCATGTCAGTTGTGGATTCGATAAGATTGAGGAGATCCTCAACAGTGCCTGCGATGGGGCTAACAGCGTTTGGTATTACGGCAATGTTTATGACCCTAAAGACGGGCAGACTCCACTCAATTGGTGGCAGGACGTCCTAAAGCCAGAGTAAACATCCGCTATATATTTGGGTCAGCCACAATAGCTTGGTAGTGTGTGGTTGAGGCGATAGCGAAGCGAGAAGGCACCCGATGTTAATAGTTATTTCACCGGCGAAAACCCTGGACTATGAAAGTGATATTCCCTCACTGGAAACCACCCAGCCGGACTTTTTGAAAGAATCAGCAGCCCTGATCAAAGAGCTGCGCGAACTGAGCCCGCAGCAGGTTTCCAGCTTGATGAAGATTTCAGATAAGTTGGGAGTCTTGAATTACGATCGCTTCCACACTTGGAAGCGCCCATTTACCGATAACAACGCCCGCCCCGCCCTGCTCGCCTTTAAAGGTGATGTTTATACCGGATTGGAGGCGGAGACTATGGGTAAGCGGGACTTTGCCTATGCGCAAAAGCACTTACGTATGCTCTCTGGCCTTTATGGTTTGCTGCGCCCATTGGACTTGATGCAACCCTATCGCCTGGAGATGGGCACTAAATTTGAAAATGCCAAGGGTAAGAATCTCTATGAATTTTGGGGAGATAAGATTACCGAAGCATTGAATGCGCAGTTGCAGGGCGTGAAGAGTCGCGAGTTGGTAAACCTCGCATCCAATGAATATTTCAAATCAGTCAAAACCAAGCAGCTTGATGCTCAGGTGATCACCCCGCATTTTAAGGACCTGAAAAATGGTCAGTATAAGATGATTAGCTTCTTCGCTAAAAAAGCCAGAGGCATGATGAGTCGCTGGGCCATTGACCAGAGGGTAAAGAAGGCTGAAGAGCTGAAAGGGTTTGATGTGGCCGGTTATGTCTATAACCCGAATATGTCCACTGAGTGGGATTGGGTATTTACCCGGGATGAACCGCAGTGAGTAGTACTGAATTGCCGAATGCGCCCTCCTGCGGGCGCAATCGCGAGCCGATTCTCCAACAACTGACTCGCCTGTTGGCTTTAAGTCGCAAAGTGCTTGAGGTTGGCAGTGGTACTGGTCAGCACGCAGTATATTTTGCTCCGCATTTACCGCATCTTGAATGGCAAACTTCAGAGCGATCGCAACAGCTGGAGGTAGTAAAGTCCTGGCTGGCGGAGGTCCCCAATAGCAACCTGCCACAGCCGCTAGTGCTCGATGTTGGCGAATTTTGGCCCGAGATTTCGGCTGATGCTATTTTCACTGCAAACACCTTACATATTATGTCGGCTGAACTGGTACAAAAGTTCTTTCTGCACAGTGCCGATGTTCTGGAGCCGGAAGGTTTGTTGATCGTTTACGGTCCAGTGAAAATTGCAGGAGAGTTTATTGGCCCTATTAATGCGGATTTTGATATCGAGTTGAAGGAGCATGATCCCCAGCGGGGGATTCGCGATCTCGAATGGCTCGATCAGCTGGCAGAGAGTGCGGGGTTCAGTCGCACAGAACTAAATTTCTTGCCGGCCAATAATCAATTAATTGTTTGGCGCAAAAATGATAATAAGGAGTAACTATGCCTGAGTGGTTTGAAATAGCGGTGATCGTAGCTTTTGCCATTGGAGCCGTATTCTTTTTTGCCAAGTACCGTGAGACAGCGGCGGCACTGCATGAGAGTGAGCGCATGAAAGCCCGTTTGTCGAATGACTTGAATCGCTATCGCGATGTGCCCAAGCTGCGCGCTCTGCGAGATGCCCTCATTGGTGCTAAGGCCCTGCCTACCGATGATGAGGGCAATGAGCACCTACTGCTGCGCGATGGGGATTTGCAGTTGCACCATTTGGTTTTGCGCCGGGAAGCAAATGCTCTGGGTAAAGAGGGCACGGCCAGCTATGTCAAAGACGGTAAAGAAGTAGAACTGCAGGAACTGGAGTAATCGAAAGCCGCTTTAATTAGCGGCTTCAGAACTCAACCTGGATGCTGGCTTTTGAGCCAGCTTTGCTGGCGGAAAGTGAAGCGTGAAGAGACTGCCCTGCCCGGGCGTGCTTTCTACACTCATTTCTCCATTGTGTCGCAGCAACACATGCTTAACGATCGCCAACCCGAGACCTGTGCCGCCACTGTCCCGTGAGCGGCCTGGATCAACTCGATAGAAGCGCTCAGTCAGGCGGGGAATATGGATCGAATCGATACCGATACCGTTGTCCTCTACGGAAAAGTGCCCGCCTTTGTCATCCTGCCACCAGCGCAATTGAATTCCGCCCTCTTCGGGAGTGTATTTCACTGCATTTAAAGCTAAGTTGGCAAACGCACTGTGTAATTCGCCGGGGTCTCCATTGAGGTAGCAATCCCCTTTGCAATCAACTTCGATATGATGATGCCGATCGCCACTGAAGCTGCGCGCTTCCTGGGCCACCCTCTCAATCAGTTCTGGTACGGCTACAGCCATATCCCCGCTTTTGCGTTCTGAGGTCTCCAAGCGAGCCAATAGCAGCAGGTCATTGACCAGCGTACTCATGCGGCCAGTCTGCTCCTCCATTTGAGCCAGGGGTTTCCTCCAGGGAGGCGGTGCCATATCACTGCTTTGCAGTGTTTCCAGGTAGCCGGCAATTACCGTGAGGGGGGTGCGCAGCTCATGGGAAACATTGGCGACAAAATCCCGGCGCATCTGCTCGAGATTGTGTAAACGGGTGATGTCGCGAACAATGACCAAAGCCTCATCTTTACCGTAGCGGGTGACTTCCAGCTGTAACATGCGGGCTTCATTGCCAGGTGCGGGCAGAGTGAGGGGTTCTCCGCTGTTATCACCGTGCATATAGCTGACAAAGCCAGGGTCGCGGACAAAGTTGACTAATGACTGGCCGGAATCACTGGCTTGCAACCCAAGGAGTTCACCCGCTGCAGGGTTCCACCAAGCCAGGTTATCGCCGTCTTCCAGGGCTACAATGCCTTCGCGCAGTGCGCTGGTGCTGTCTTGCACTCGGCGCAACATCACGTGCAGCTTCTGCTTCTCGCGGCGGTGGCGCCGCTGCATACGGTAAAAGTCGTCGTAGATTTCGCCCCAAATACCAAAGGCGGTTGGGGCTGGGCCGCGTCTGCCGTTTGCCAGCCAGCGGTTGAAACGTTGCTGTTGCCACAGCACTGAGATCAGGTAGCTGGCCAATCCCGCAATCAGGGCGAGAGACCAGCTGCCAGAGGTGACACCGAGAATGGTGCATCCCAGGGCGATAATTACGAAACGCGAGAACTCGCCAATACTGCGATCCAACATAGAGTTGCCGTGTTGCCTGATAGATGGCGGCAGTGGCACAGCCTCTTCCGCCCGCATTCAATACCTCATGGAACCAGGCCCGCACCCGTTAAGTGCGGAGGTTTGATTCTGCAGGGATCGGTACCGATCCAGAGAGGATTGTCACACTTTTTCTACGGTTTGCACAGAAAACCGATACCCGGTGCCGCGAACTGTCTGGATATAGCGGTCGTGGCCATCAATGGCCAGGGCTTTGCGCAGACGGCGGATATGGACATCCACGGTGCGCTCCTCCACATAGACATTCCCACCCCACACATGATCGAGGAGTTGGGTGCGTGTATAGGCGCGCTCCTGGTGGGAGAGGAAGAAGGTGAGCAGGCGAAACTCTGTTGGCCCCATATCCACCGGCTGCCCTTTGATAGTGACTCGGTGACTCAGTGGGTCCAATATCAGTGCGCCGGCACTGAGCGGTTCTTCCGGGGTTGCCGGGCCCGCGCGGCGCAGTACGGCCTTTAAGCGTGCAACCAGCTCTCGGGGGAGAAAGGCTTGGTGATGTAATCGTCGGCCCCGGTCTCTAACCCTTTGATTTTATTGTCTTCTTCACCTTTTGCCGTGAGCATGATGATCGGCAACGAGGTGGTTAGTTCATCGCGCTTGAGGCGCCTTGCCAGCTCTACCCCGGAAACATCCGGTAGCATCCAGTCGAGCAAAACTAAGTCTGGCTTCTCGTCGATTATCAGGGCGTGAGCTTCCTGGGCGTTCTCCGCCTCAAGACATCGGTAATCTGCCATTTCTAGTGCGACCCGCAGCATATCGCGCACTGCGGATTCGTCATCGACAATCAGGATCGTTTTACTGTGCATTTGCCTGCCATACCCGCTCTGTTGTCAGGGTTTCCCCAGTTATGGCCGAGGATTAAACGGGATTTATATGACAAATATATGACGCCCAGCTTCCGGTGCCCACTATGTCTTTAATTCAGCAGAAAATGCAGCGATATGCCGGCGAAAATGGCAAACCCTACCCAATTATTGTTGATAAAAGCTTGAAAACAGCCCTCTCGCGCCCTGTTTCGAACTAGCCACTGCTGATAAACGAATAAACCCGTAACGGGTAATAGCGCTAAGTAGTAAAGAGGTCCGAGTGTGAAATTTGACCCAATCAGTAGTAGGGCCGCTAGAACTATAAGTTGTAAGGCACCTGTTATGACCTTGTCCATCTCCCCAAACAAAATAGCTGTGGATTTAACACCGATTTGAAGGTCATCATCGCGGTCCACCATCGCATAGAAAGTGTCATAGCACAGGGTCCAAACCAGGTTGGCGGTATAGAGCAACCAGGCCTCTGCTGGCACTTCTCCTGTAACCGCTGCGAATGCCATGGGAATTCCCATACTAAAGGCGGCACCCAAGACCAGCTGGGGGAGGTGTGTGTGGCGCTTCGCAAAGGGATAACCGAATGCCAGGGCCAGGGCTAAAAACGATAGGAGAATCGTGAGTGTGTTGGTGGTGAGTACCAATAGGAAGGCGGCAGCGCTGAGCCCGGCGAAAAGCGCCAAGGCAGATTTTGGTGTCAGCGCACCGGTGGCCAGGGGACGCCCTGCGGTGCGCTTTACATGGGAGTCAATTTTGCGATCGGCAAAATCATTCACTGCGCAGCCTGCCGCCCGCATTAGGATCACACCGAGTGTAAAAACGAGAAACAAGTGAAATCCCGGCCATCCTTCAGCGGCTAACCATAGTGCGCACCAAGTGGGCCAGAGCAACAGCAGTGAACCTATAGGCTTATCCATACGTGTCAGCTGCCAGTAGGGCAGCACGGTGGGCCAGCGTTGTGCGATCTGTTGGCTGATCACAGTGAGTCCTCAGTTGCGATAGTTTGGGCAGCTTCTTGTGGTATGGGATCACCTGTCGGCTTGAAGTTGGGGAGAAAAGCTTCCGCTACCAGCAAGGGCTTGTCTCGCAACCAGAATACCGAGCGGCGCCCCCAGACTTCAAAATCTTTATCTCCAAGTTCGCGATCGGCGCAGCCAGGAGATTTTTGCAGCAGGTTGAGGGTGATTTCCCCTCTGCGAATGCCCGGTTCACTAAACAGCAGCTCCCCCAGTGGGCGGGCATCCAGGCTGCGCAGATTGCGAGATTTTCCCTGCAGGCTGCGCTCAGGTAACACGCTGCGGGCATACACCCAGGGCTGCCCGCAACCATAGAGCAATACCTCCCGAATCAGGGCGCGACTGCTAGGGTTCAGCCCCAGTGCGCGAACTTCTTCAGGGCGGGGAGGCTGCCAACCTTGATAAAGCACACGGACATAAAAGTCCCCGCCACTTTGCTGCTTGAGAGCGGCGGTGAGCGAGTCGGAATAGGTCAGCCAGGGCACCAGGGTGTTGGGCGGTTGCTGTTGTGTGTCTAGAGGCAAACTCTGCCAATCGCCAGAGGGCACAAATGGTGATTGGTGCAACGATAACTCCGCAGTCTGGGTAAAGACCCCATTGTATCCCGGCCGGTGGCAGCAGGTCTCTCCCTGTTGGATTTTTGCTCCCCAGCACGGCAATGGATATAGTGCTCACTGCAATGAAAACAACGATTCATAAAGAGAAGCTTGTTATGGGGCTTACTACCAAAATCTTAGTGGGGATGATTGCGGGTATTGCCGTTGGGTGCATATTCAATTTCTTGAATATGAGCCAGTTGTTCGGTGCCGGTGTAAACAGCGCTATTAACCTTTACCTAACCGAAGGCCTATTCGATGTTATTGGTCGTATCTTTATCGCGTCGCTGAAGTTGATGGTGGTGCCTTTGGTGCTGGTATCACTGATCAGCGGTGCCTGTGCCCTATCGGAAGGCAGCCGAATTGGACCGCTGGCGGGTAAAACTGTCCTTCTTTATATGGTGACAACGGCTATCGCCATTACTTTGGCGTTGTGTCTGGCATTGATCTTCCAGCCTGGGGTTGGTGTTAATGAGGCTGCAGCTGAAGCTGCATCAAAATTTGTGCCGAAGGAGTCTCCACCGCTTTCAGAGGTACTGATCAATATATTCCCGACCAATCCTGTCGCTGCTATGGCTGAGGGGAATATGCTGCAGATTATCGTATTTGCCCTGTTGATGGGTTATGCGATTTCCCGTTGCGGAGAGCCGGGTCAGCGTATTGCCGCCTTCTTTAATGATCTCAATACCGTTGTATTGCGCATGGTCGGTGTGCTGATGGTATTTGCTCCTTATGGCGTATTTGCCCTGCTTGCGAAGACTTTTGCCGACCTTGGGGTTGAGGGGTTGATTCAGCTCGGTAAGTATTTCCTAGTCGTACTCGGCGCTCTGCTTCTGCATGCTTTAGGTACTTACGCAGTGATTCTAAAACTGCTAAGTGGCCTCAATCCGTTGGAGTTGCTTAAGAAGATGCGCCCAACCATGATTTTTGCTTTCAGTACGGCTTCTTCTGCAGCCACTATTCCGGTCACCCTGGCAACTGTGGAGAAACGCTTGGGCGTGGATAATAAAATTGCCGCATTTACTGTTCCTTTAGGCGCGACCATCAATATGGATGGCACCGCGATTATGCAGGGTGTGGCTACGGTCTTTATTGCCCAGTTCTTTGGAATTGAGATCGGCCTGACCGGCTTCCTGACGGTGATCCTGACAGCAACCCTGGCGTCTATCGGTACTGCTGGGGTGCCCGGCGTCGGCCTGATTATGTTGGGTATGGTATTGCAGCAGGTGGGTCTGCCGCTCGAGGGGATTGCCATTGTGATCGGCGTAGATCGCCTGCTGGATATGGTGCGCACGGCGGTCAATATTACCGGTGACGCGGTAGTAAGTAGTGTCGTGGCGAAGAGTGAAGGTGCCCTGGACGAAGAGACTTACTACGATGCCAATTACAAGAGTGTCAGCATTAACGACAACAACACAGTAGGCGCCCACTAGGGCGCTCTCCTCAAGCCTCGGCAAATCGGGGCTTGTTCTGTAACCAGCGTTTAATCAACTGTTGTCGCATGCCCTCTGTCAATTGATGGGAAGTAGCAATTTTTTGCACTTGCGGCAGCAGTTCAGCATCTCTCTGCAAGTCTGCGATACGGTGCTGGATCTCCCCGGTCTGGCGGGTGCCGAGGATTTCACCGGGACCGCGCAGACGCAGGTCTTCCTCTGCAATAGCAAAACCATCACTGTGTTGACGCAGCGCTTGCAAGCGGGCGCGGCCATTCTGCGATAGCGGTGTGCCGTACAGCAGCACGCAGTGGCTGGCGATGGAGCCGCGCCCGACCCTGCCGCGCAACTGGTGCAATTGGGCCAGGCCCAGGCGTTCGGGGTTTTCGATAATCATCAGGCTGGCATTGGGCACGTCTACGCCCACTTCAATGACCGTGGTTGCCACCAGCAAATCCACTTCCCCGGCCTTGAAGGCGCTCATCACCTGCTCTTTTTGCTCTGGCTTCAGGCGGCCGTGTACCAAGGCTACGCGAACGCCTTCGAGCATTTCGGCGAGCTCTTCGGCGGTTGATTCTGCGGCCTGGGCCTGCAGACTTTCTGATTCCTCGATAAGGGTACAGACCCAGTAGGCCTGGCGGCCCTCGGCGATAGCGCTTTGCACCCGTTCCATAACCTGGTCGCGTCGATCATTGGCAATGGCAACGGTGTTGATGGGTTGGCGCCCCGGCGGCAGCTCATCGATGATCGAGCAATCCAGGTCGGCGAAGGCGGACATCGCCAGGGTCCTGGGAATCGGTGTAGCGGTCATAATCAGCTGGTGGGGTTGCAGCCTGCCGGTAGCTCCACTTGCCGCCCCTTTCTCACGCAGCTCCAGACGTTGCTGTACGCCAAAGCGGTGTTGCTCATCGATAATCACTAACACCAGGTTGCGGAAAGCCACCTCCTCTTGGAAGAGTGCGTGGGTTCCCACCACTAACTGGGCCTCGCCACTGGCTATCTTGCCCAGCTGTTTACGCCGCTCGGCAGCCTTTAAGCTGCCCGTTAGCTGAGCAACTTCAATACCCAAAGGTTCCAGCCAATTACAAAAATTGATCCGGTGCTGCTCTGCCAGGATTTCTGTCGGTGCCATGACTGCTACTTGAGCACCGGTTCCAATGCCCTTTAGGGCAGCCATAGCGGCGACCAGGGTTTTTCCCGCGCCCACATCTCCCTGCAATAAGCGCATCATCGGGGTTTGTTGAGCCAGATCCTCAGCGATTTCCTCGCAAACTCTCTGCTGTGCGCCGGTGAGGGAAAATGGCAGACGCGACAAAAAGTCTCGCTCCAGGGATCGGTTAACGGACAGAGGTGGTGCCGCTACCCTAGCGCTATTGCGCCTCAACTCCAGCAGACTCAGATGGTGTGCCAGTAACTCTTCCAGGGCCAGACGCTGCTGGGCGGGGTGAGTACCTGCTGCCAGTTGATCTAGCTGGGTGCCAGCTGGAGGGGCGTGCAAATACAGTAATGCGTCCCCGAGGGGGTAGCGCAGTGATTTGGGTAATAGCCCTGCCGGCAAGAACTCGGTCACTGCGCCGTTTTTCAGCAGAACCAGTGCCTGCTCCACCAATCCTCGCATACGGGCCTGGCTCACACCTTCTGTTAGCGGGTAAACCGGCGTAAGGGTATCTGCGGTCTCCGCGTTTTCGATACCGACGATTTCCGTTTCCGGGTGGTAGAGCTCCAGGCCGTTGGCTCCGCGACGGGCCTCCCCAAAGCAGCGTATTCGGGTTCCTCGGGCAAAGCGGCTTTTCTGTGCGGCAGAAAAATGAAAAAAGCGCAGAGTTAAGGTACCGCTGCCATCCTGTAATCTGACCACCAGGCTGCGGCGGCGGCCGAATACGACATCGGCGGCA
The DNA here is from genome assembly GCF_030012985.1 of Microbulbifer sp. VAAF005. Taxonomy (NCBI): domain Bacteria; kingdom Pseudomonadati; phylum Pseudomonadota; class Gammaproteobacteria; order Cellvibrionales; family Microbulbiferaceae; genus Microbulbifer; species Microbulbifer sp. VAAF005. The sequence continues at coordinate 3,223,403 of NZ_CP120233.1, forward strand.
CTGACCTCCCCTTCGATTACCACATCCATACCGGCGGTGAGGCCGGCAATAGGCACCACCCGGGTGCGGTCCTGGTAGCGTAGAGGCAAGTGGAAAACCAAATCCTGTAGGGAGTTGATATGGAGTTTGGCCAACACCTGAGCAAATTTATCCCCCACGCCTTTGAGGGTGGTAACGGGCAGCTCGGCCAGGTTGTTATCTATCCCACGGTCAGGTGACACTGGCTGATGGCCTCTCGCAGTATGTCGATTGCGCGGTGTCGGGGGAAGCTTGCCCGCCAGGCCAGTGCTACGGTGCGGCGTGGGCCCGGTGCGGTAAAGGGGCGGGTCTCCAGCAGGCCACTGGCGTACTGTGATGCGGTGGCGGCTGAGAGTGGCAATACGGTAATTCCAAGCCCTGAGGCCACCATATGGCGGAGTGTTTCCAGTGAGCTGCCATCTGCGGCTGTGCGTATGCTGCCGCCGCCCGCTTCTTTTTCCATGGTTAGTTGCAGGTGTGGACAAGCTTCCAGTACCTGATCACGGAAGCAGTGGCCCTCACCCAGCAGAAGCACATTGTCTTCAGTGAGTTGATCCGGGGAGATAACCTCCTGCTTTGTAAGTGGATGGCCTGCGGGCATCAATACAACAAATGGCTCGTCGTACAGGGGTTGGGTGACAACGTCGGGCTCGGTAAAGGGGAGAGCAATAATGATGGCATCCAGTTCGCCCTTGCGTAGCCTCTGTCTCAGCGTGGCGGTATATCCCTCCTCAACATAGAGTGGCATTTCTGGTGCCAAATGCTGTAGTTGGGGAATAAAGTGTGGGAACAGGTAGGGCCCAATAGTAAAGATGGCGCCAACAGACAGGGGGCTAGCCAGCTGGTCCTTGCCGGCGCTGGCAATGTCTTTGATGGCTGCTGATTGTTCCAGAACCAGCTGGGCCTGGGCGACAATTCTCTCGCCCAATGGTGTTGCCTGCACTCGAGTTTTTGAGCGCTCAAACAGGGCGACACCGAGCTCTTTCTCCAGTTTCTTTACCGCGATAGAGAGTGTCGGTTGGCTGACGTAACAGCGCTCGGCGGCACGGCCAAAATGCTGTTCCTGGGCGAGAGTTACGATATAGCGCAGTTCATTGAGAGTCATGGTTGAGGCAATTAGATGGCCATTAGTAATAGTAATTATTCATAAATAATCGCCGCTGGCCAATACCCTGTCTCAATCTGTAAGCTGAGAGCGAATATTGGGAAAATTTACTAGTTTTGGGAATTCAGGTGGGATTGAGGCGCAAAATTTTGCTATATCTGTAAGGGGCACACCGAACGGAGATACGTCATGGGAGTTCTGTCCTGGGTCATTCTCGGGTTGATTGCCGGCGCTTTGGCAAAGTGGATTATGCCCGGGAGAGATCCTGGTGGTTGGATAGTCACTATGGTCATCGGCATTGTTGGTGCCTTTATTGGAGGCTGGCTGGGTGCCCTGATTGGGTTCGGTGGTCCAGTGACTGGTTTCGGAATTGGCGACATAATAACGGCTACGATTGGTGCGATAATTTTTCTTGCGATCTATCGCATGTTCAAAAGGCGTGGCAACTAGTCCGCCTTTGGGGAGAGCCTCGGCGGCGAACTATAAGCATTCCGAATTTGAATTTGCCCAAATGACCCCAGCACCTTAGGACTGAATAGCACTGAATCAAGGGAATAAGGTGAGCAGCAAAGATTGTTCACCGGGAACTATATGACACAACAAGAAAAGCTTTGGATCCTTGGGTGTGGTGACCTCGGGGCGAGACTGGCACTGCATATAGACCGAAAGCAATACGCGGTTTATGGAATGCGGCGCAATCCCCTGGTAGCTCTGGCGAGTAAGCGCCGGGCAGATGTGGTGAATTGGCGCCGGGGGGATGCCACTAAGAAAGAGGATATTGAACGCTTGTTGTCTACGGGGGCGGATGTCATTCTCGCGACATTTACCCCCACTGAGCACACGCCAACCGGCTATCACCGCGCCTATGTGGAAACGGCAAAGGCAGTTGCTGAAGTTGTTCCGCACCTTCCATCCCCACCGCGTTTGGTTATTTGGGTTTCATCTACTCGTGTTTATGGCCAAAGCGGCGATGACTTTATCGATGAGCAAACCTTACCTCTGCCCAGTGGTTTTCAGGGAGATAGTTTGCTGGCAGCTGAAGAGATCATTCGCAACGCAATTCCCAACAGTTGCATTGTGCGCTTTGCGGGAATTTATGGGCCTGGTCGAGATCGCTTGTTGTCGCAGGTTCGCGCTGGTCGCTGCGCTCCTCCCCAGCCACCGCAATACAGCAATCGCATCCATGTCGATGATTGTATTGGTTTTTTATTGCACCTTATTGAAAGGCACAAACAGGGGTGGGTCCCGGAGCCTCTTTATATAGGCGCCGATAGCCAGCCTGTGCCGATGTACGAGCTGCAACAGTGGTTGGTAAAAGCGATGGGATATACCAGTGCCCACCTGCGCGAGATTGTGCAAACGAGCGAGCGCCGCTCGAAAAAGCTCAGCAATCAGTTGATGCTGTCCAGTGGTTACGAATTGAAGTATCCAGATTACAAGGTGGGCTATAGCGCTCTGTTGGAGTCGGAGGGCTGAGCTGCCCTCCTCAATTATTGCCACAGCATCGGCGAGAACTTCTTGCCTCAGGTCACCATAATCGCTTCGGCTTCAAAAAGGGCTCCCCGCGGCAACTCCTTGACGACGACGGTTGCCCTGGCGGGATAAGGCTCTTCGAAAAACTCTGCCATTATCTCATTTACAGCGGCAAAGTTGCTGCTGTCGGTAATGTAGAGATTGAGTTTCACAATATGCTGGAGCGATCCGTCAGAGGCCTCACAGACTGCGCTGAGGTTGCGAAAGACCTGGTGGACTTCATCGCTAAAACCTCCGCTAATCATCTGTTGTGTCTCTGGGTCCAGAGCGATTTGTCCCGACAGGTAAACAGTATTATCCACTTTTACTGCCTGGGAATAGGTACCAGCTGCGGCGGGTGCCCGGTCGGTTTTAATAACGGCTCGATTGGGCATGGGGTACTCCATTACTTATCAATATTGTTGAAAAGGAAGACCTATACGGAACTTCCGAATAATCCCATACTTATTTGCGGGGCTTTCAGAAGTCGGTTAAATATATCGCGCTTTGAAGCCTAATGGCAGTTCCCAATGAGATTCCCTTGTGTTCCTCAAGGGCGGGCGATGCGTATGACAGAAGGGAGGTTGCGCAGGCGCTTCATAACCCGCGCCAAATGTACACGGCCACTGACTTCCAGGGTCAGGGAGATCACGCTGTTGTGAGCATCCTTCTCATCCACATTGATCTGCTCGATGCTGGCGCCCTCTTCCGTAATACGAGTAGCCAGTCGGGCAATAATCCCTCTCTCTGACTCGACTTCTACCCGCACATCACCGAGGAACTCCCCTGTCACATCCGGTGACCAGTTCACCAGCATGATGTTTTCTGGGTGCTCGCGAAAATCACCGGTATTGCGGCAGGTGTCGCGGTGTACTACTACGCCTTTGCCCGAGCTGATATGGCCGATAATGGCATCCCCGGGAATAGGACGGCAACAGCGGGCAAAACTGATCATCATGCCCTCTTGGGCATCGATCGTTAAGGGAGAAGAGATATTGCTGGCTTCAGTCTCTTCACTGGTGACGGGCGCGAGTAATTTAGCGGCAGAGAAGGCCACTTTACTGCCCATACCTATCTCTTCCAGCAGCTTGTCCAAAGTTGCGCATTTCGCTTCTTTGAGGCCCGCTTCTAATTGCTCTGGTGATAGCGCGTCTAGGCTCGTGTCGAACTTACTGAGTGCTTTTTCCAGCAGGCGCCGGCCCAGGGTAATGGAATCGTGGTGACGCTGGTGCTTGAGGAAGTGACGGATAGCACTGCGCGCTTTGGCGGTTACTACAAAATTGAGCCAGTTAGGGTTTGGCTGTGCAGTTTTGCGCGTGAGAATCTCGACTTTTTGCCCGCTCTCCAGAGGTTGGGACAAAGGGGCCAGGCGCTGATTGATACGCACGGCAACACAGGAGTTGCCGATATCCGTGTGTACGGAATAGGCGAAGTCCACAGCAGTGGCTCCTGCGGGGAGGTCGACGATCTGTCCTTTAGGGGTAAAGACGTAAACTTCATCCGGGAACAGGTCAATTTTTACGTTTTCAATAAACTCTAGCGAGTCGCCGGCGCGCTGCTGCATCTCTAGCAGTCCCTGGACCCAGCGCCGTGCGCGCACCTGGCTGGTGCCACCGGTATTGATCACCTCATCGCCTGAGGCTTTGTACAGCCAGTGGGCAGCAATGCCACTGTTGGCCATTTCATCCATTTCCTTGGTGCGGACCTGAACTTCAATGGGCACCCCGTGCATACCCAGCAGCACTGTGTGCAGTGACTGGTAGCCATTGGATTTGGGGATAGCGACGTAATCTTTAAACTCGGAGATTACCGGTTTGTACAGGCTGTGCATAACACCGAGAACCCGGTAACAGGTATCCACACTGTCCACAATGATGCGGAAAGCGTAGACATCCATTATCTCCTTAAAGGACTTCTTCTTGGCGCGCATCTTTTGGTAGATGCTAAATAGGTGCTTTTCCCGACCAATCACCAGAGAGCTGATGCCCTCCCGCTGCAAGCGCAGTTCTATAGCATTCTGAATTTGTTCCAGCAGCTCTTTGCGATTGCCGCGGGCGGCGACCAGGGCGGCGCGCAAGCGGCTGGCACGCAGTGGGTAGATGGCAAAAAAAGCGCGATCCTCGAACTCGATACGAACGTCGTTCATACCCAGTCGGTGGGCGATGGGTGCGTAGATCTCCAGCGTCTCGCGGGCAATACGGGCACGCTTCTGCGGTTTCAGTGCGCCGAGAGTGCGCATGTTGTGCAGGCGGTCGGCCAGCTTGACCAGAATCACGCGGATATCGCGGGCCATGGCTAGCGCCATCTTCTGGAAGTTTTCCGCCTGCTTTTCTGCCGGGCTGTCGGTCTCGAACTGGGTTAGTTTCGAGACCCCATCGACCAGGTCGGCAACCTCTCCACCAAACTGCTCAGCCAGAGCTGCCTTGGGGATACCCGTATCCTCGATCACATCGTGCAACATGGCTGCCGCCAGGCTCTCGTGATCCATATGCATGCCCGCGAGAATAGTGGCAACTGCCAGCGGGTGGGTGACATAGGGCTCGCCGGAACGGCGCTGCTGACCATCGTGAGCCTGCTCCGCGTAAAAATAGGCGCGGCGAACGATTTGGATCTGGTCGGGGGGAAGGTATGAGGAGAGGCGGTGGGCCAAACTATCTATGGTGTGCAATGCCGCGCGCGCCTCTCGTAAAACTCAAAAAGTACCTAGTAAGAGACCTGATCAGACTTGCTGATCTGTTAGGTAGTTGGGGGTAACGATAGGAGCAGGTGCCTCTTCGCGTTCCGGCTCGTCGAGGATGGCGGCATCCACCAGGCCCTCTTCGATTTCGCGCAGGGCAATTACCGTGGGCTTATCGTTTTCTTCGGGAACCAATGGATCCCTGCCGCCTGTAGCGATCTGACGGGCGCGTTTGCTGCCGACGATAACGAGCTCGAAGCGGTTGTCCACATGCTCAAGGCAATCTTCAACGGTAATACGTGCCATAAACTTTCGTTTCCATTTGCTGTGCCCGAAGGCAAATTCTGTACAGGGGACCGGCTATTTTACCGGACCGGGAAATGTATGCAATTCGATCAATTGGTTCAGTGGCGCAACAGTGCCTGAAGTAGGTCGCCGTGGCGCAGTTGCTGCAGCTCTAAGCGCTGTCGCTGGGCAACGATAATCGCACGCAGCTCTGTTAACGCTTGGTCGAAGTTATCGTTGATTACCAGGTAATCTGCGGCGACATAATGGGTCATTTCGTCGATGGCCTGGTCCATACGGCGATCAATGACCGCTTGATCGTCCTGACCGCGTCCGGTGAGGCGCTCGCGCAGGGCTTCCTGGGACGGAGGCAAAATAAAAATACCCACTGCATCAGGTCGCAGGCGACGAACCTGTTCGGCCCCCTGCCAATCGATCTCTAGGATTACATCGCGACCACTGGCAAGAGTCTCTTCGATCTCAGCTTTGGCGGTGCCGTAGTAATTATCGCCATAAACTTGGGCGTGCTCAAAAAAAGCATCGCGCTCCAGCATTGCCAAAAACTCTTCCCGCTCGACAAAGTGATAGTCAATGCCATGGGTCTCACCTGGGCGCATGGCGCGAGTGGTATGGGAAACCGATACGGTAACCTGACTGTCGCTGTTTACCAGCGCTTTGACCAAGCTGGTTTTTCCTGCACCGGAGGGGGCGGAGACGGTGTAGAGAGTTCCTGTTTGCACAACTGATCCTGTTCGCGAGCAAAGAGCCCATTATAACCGAAGCTTGTGCCTGAAGATGAAAGAGTGTCGTGAAGGGACAAGGCTAGCCCCCGGCCGGAGTGGGGGTATCTGTTGGGAGATTCAGGGCACGTTACCACCTGCGCGCCTGAGCCCGGCCGGGATAGCCTCGCGGGAGTTTCTTAATCACCACCAACCACCTGTGATCAAGGATTTCCCTCTGTTGCTAATCGCTAACGAAAGTGACTCTATCCTCTTTGCGCCGGATTGCCAACCACCACCATACCAACGTGCTAGTAAATAGGTAGGACGCAAAGAATGGTACAAACGTATTGCTTAGTAGAGGGATAGCGCCGATCAGTGCCGCGAGCCTTGTTAGCTCGAGGTGTCTGGAGTTAGGATGACCATCCAGTATTCTTCCGTTAATGGAAAGGCAAATAATCAGTGCTATTACTGCGCCCATTAATTGCCAAAAGCTTAAGGCGGCACTGAACCATAGGAGTGATAAGGTTGCTGCGGTGTAGCAGAGGTGTTGCGCGAAAGCGTAGTTACGTGCACCAAGGCTGATGTCTGGGTTAAAACGCTGAAAGTTTGCGAGGTTAGTGGAAGCCACAGGCATGGATTTTTCAACATCTGCAGGCCTGTATCCGGTTGGGCGAAACCACAAAGTGAGCTTTTCCCACCAGCTTTTTGTGTACCAGGCATCGACAGCCATTCGTTTCAGGTGCTGTAAATTGGCTGCGACAGGATCAAAGGTATTCAGTGGCTTGCGCACGCCATATAAACAGGGTTCACCCTCAATCTCTGGCTGATATGTGCCAAATAAACGGTCCCAAACAATTAATATCCCCCCGTAATTTTTATCTACATAGATGGGGTTCTGGGCGTGGTGTACCCGGTGGTTAGAGGGAGTAACTACAAACCATTCCAACCAGCGTATTTTGGGTATCTTTTGTGTGTGTGCCCAAAATTGGTAAATAAGATCTATGGCTCCGGCAACAATAACAATCTCTGCTGGTAAACCAATTAGCAGCAGCGGTAGATAAAATATCCAGTCCAGTTGTAACCCCCCGGAAGACTGGCGCAAAGCTGTACTCAGATTGAAATCCTCACTCTGGTGATGCACTAAGTGCTCTGCCCAAAAGATATTTACTTCATGGCAAATACGGTGCTTCCAGTAGTAGCAGAAGTCATAGGCGAGAACTGCCAGGGCCAGGTGCCAACCATTGTCGATTGACCAGCTGAAACCAACCCATTGATAGTAGGGTTCTAGTAACGTAAATAGCGGGATATAGATAATGAGGAACAAGCTTTTGTAGGTCATCCCAATAATGCGATTGAGGATTCCCGTACTGAGGTTACCAACAGCATCATTCAGTCGGTAGATACCCCAGCCCTTCCAGCGATCTAGGGCGAACTCCATTAGTATGGAGAAGAGGAAAAATGGAATGGCAAAAGTAAGCAGGTCCACAGAAGCCCCTTATTTTTATTATTAGATAGCATATCTGATGCACTCTGCCATATCGCTACAGGAGCGCAAACATCGGTGAAGGCTGGATTCTAAAATCAGTCAGTATTCGTTGAGGTTTTTTAAAACAAGTAAGCAGCAGGATCAAAATAGCGGAGTCTACTTGGAACGAATTGCTAGATTGGTAGGGATGGGCTGTTAGTTTATCCACTTTAGTGGCTCGGTGTAGTTAAAAACAATTGCGTATAGCTTTCTTTGGGGAGCGGTACTCCGCTGTGGATTTTGAAAGAAAAAAGGCCGGCATATGCCGGCCTTTTGTACGCTGTGAAGCCTGAGATTTACTCGGTAACTTCTGCTTCTAAAGTGACACCAGTGTAGGATTCATAACCGTAGATACTAATGTACCAAGTACCGGAATCCGGGCTGCTGATGGTGCAGGTCTCATCGTTGCCAGAGAGGTAAGGACGACAGTCATACCTACGCTGGGTGGGATAGTTTCCATGGCGTACGTAGAGGTCAGCATCGCCGGAGCCGCCGGACATCTCTACAGTAAGGGTGGAAGTTCCCGCTTCAATATCGATGGTGAAGTCAGTCCAGTTACCTTGGCTGCCGGAGAGATTGGTTTCCGTCCAGCCCGTGCTACTGCCGCTGTCGTCATCATCACCGCCATTGTCACTATCGTCGCCGCTAGCCATGGCTACAGCAGCTGCAGCGTCGACAATACCGGAGCCACAGTTGTTGCAGGATGATGGGAAGCTGCGAGCAGTGCTGGTGAGGATCGACTCAACTTCATCTGGGGTTACGTTGGGGTCAACCGCATAAATCAACGCAGCAGCACCAGCCACGTGAGGGGCGGCCATACTGGTGCCCTGGCTGTAGTAGTAGCTATCGCTGCCGGCATCTGTGGAGCCGTTGTTATAGGTGGACAGGATACCATCGGAATCGTTTGCGAAGCTCTGTGCGCCACCCGGTGCGGCAACATCTACCACACTGCCAAAGTTGGAGTAGTAAGAGCGGCCGCCGGTGCGGTCAGTTGCAGCGACTGTAATTACACCATCACAGCTGGCGGGGGTGTACTGGCTAGCATTTGCACCACTGTTACCAGCGGCCACAACAACAGTTGCGCCGAGGCTGCGTGCGGTATCGATAGCGCTTTGCGTTGTGGTAGCACAGCTGCCGCTGCCGCCGAGACTCAGGTTCAATACTTGAGCGGGATTTTCGTTGGTGGGCAGGCCGCTAACAGAGCCGCCGGCGCCCCAGATGATGCCGTCGGCAATATCTGAGGTATAGCCACCACAGCGTCCGAGTACACGTACGGGTACGATCTTAGCCTCGTAGGCAACACCGGCTATACCCATGTTGTTATTGGTAACACCAGCGATAGTGCCTGCTACATGAGTCCCGTGCCAGCTGCTGTCGCTTTCGGAGGTTTCGTCACAGGTACCGGCTTCATACCAATCGCCAGGGTCTGTGGGATCGTCATCCCGCTCATCTCCGTCTACAGAAACGAAAGTGTCTGAGATCATGTCGTAGCCTGGCAGAATATTGTCGACCAGGTCGGCGTGGGGCAGATAACCGGTATCGAGTACGGCAACGACTACCCCATCGCCTTGGGTGACGTCCCAGGCTTCTGGCAAGTTCAAACCACCGGTGGATTCATAGTAGTGCCACTGGCTGAGGTAGCTCGGGTCATTGGGTTCGGCCATGGCCTGTAGGATCAAGTCCGGCTCTGCGTATTCCACATCCGGATCTTGTTTAAGGCGGTCGATGATTGCGTTTACTTCAGTTCTATTTTTACGGCCTTCCAGGCGCATTACCTGGGCACCGGTGGCCATACGGCGAAGGTGACGCATCTTGTGGCCGGCGCGGCGAGAAGCTTTCTCGACCGTCTCATCGGCCATGGTAGCAGCCTTCCCAACTTTAGCGCTCTCCTTGTACTTTACGATGATGCGGTCAGTCACCAGTGTATTATCAGCCTCTGCTGCGTGAGCAGCAAAAGGTGTTGTACACAGTAACGAAAGCGCACTCGCCAGAGTCGTCTTTTGTAAAAGACTTTTCAATGATGATTTCATTATTGTTATATCTCCGAGATATTTTTAATCCGGTTATCAGTATTCTGATAGACCGAAGACTCCTGAATAACTCCGCGCTGACAAAATAAATTTGCTTAACGGATGGGTCTAGAAACTGTCTTGTTCCTAATCGACAAGTCAGTTGGACCAAAATTGGTACCAAAGTTTCAAAATGGTACTCCTGTATAACGTTTGTGAAATTATTATCCTCAGCTTCAGCCTTTAAATTTGTGTGGCTTTTGGCGACAAATTTATAAGTTTTGGTAAAAAAATCTGGTAGTGAGAATTTATCTACAGGAGAGTTGTGGAGGGGGTCACAAGAAGAATTTGATTGATATACGAATATTTTTAAATAAGTATTACTGCACAAAGAAACGGGTAACTTGCTGAGCATGCCCAATGAAGTGCGCCCTGCATTTGAGAAGATTTACTTTCAGGCTCTTTCACTAGCGAGCCAGCAGCCCCCCTGGAGCCTGGTTAGACATTCGGATTAGGGGGTGCCCCAATAGTTGAGCTAGAAAGGTTGGTGTTAGGAGCTGGCCCTATTATAGCTGGGGGTTTTGGCCCACAATTTTGCAGCTAGCAATCCGAAGATAAATCCAAATAGATGAGACTCCCAGGAGATAAAACCACCCCGTGGCAAGACACCGAAAATAAGCCCTCCATAAAGAACGGCTACCCCAATAGATATTAATAAACGGCTAAATTTCCTGCTGATAAATCCCGCAAGAAGCAAAAAGCCAAAGTAGCCGTAGATTACTGAGCTAGCCCCTAAGTGATTACTACCCCTGCCACCAAAAAGCCAAACGGCAAGCCCGGTGGTGATCACAATAAACAGGGTAACTTTCAGGTATGTTTTGATCCCGTATTGCAGTACTAAGAAACTGAAGATGCAGAGAGTGAATATGTTCGAGAAGAAGTGCCAGCTACTTCCATGCAGTAATGGTGCAGAAAAGATATGAGGGAGGTGATTAATTGAGCGGGGAACAATCCCAAAGTAATTAAGCGATCGGCCGCTCAGAATGTTGATAACCTCAATTGCAGCAAGCACTAAAAAAATAGCACCGACCCACTTCAGATCTTGTCGCATAAATCTTCCTCAAAAGGGAGAACCTTGGCTTTTCTCGTAATTGGGAGCAGGGGGCACTCATTACTTTGGTGAGAATGCTCCAAAGTGTTACTCGATATTTTGTACTTGCTCGCGCATCTGTTCGATCAGCACCTTGAGCTCTACCGCAGCTTGGGTTGTGTCAGTGACCACAGATTTTGAGGAGAGGGTGTTGGCTTCGCGGTTAAATTCTTGCATCAGGAAATCCAGCCGCCGGCCAATTGAACCACCGCCGGCTAAAACCCGGCGTGTTTCGGAGGTGTGCGCACTGAGGCGGTCGAGCTCTTCATCGACATCTGCTTTCTGGGCCAACAGGACGATCTCCTGCTCAAGCCGGTCCTTGTCAAGCTCCACTTGCAATTCTTCCAGGCGGCTGCGCAGCTTTTCCCTCTGTGCCTCAAGAATTTGGGGAAGCAGCTCTCGAACATTGGCGACTTGTGCTTCAATCCCGATTAGGCGGGCTTCAATAAATTTGGCCAGCTCAGCGCCTTCGCGCTCGCGGTTTGCGCGCAGTTGCCCGAGTGCCTCGCGAAAAGCTTCTACTATCGTTGCGGATTGCTGATCGGTATCCGCCTCTGGCTCTCTGATAACGCCGGGCCACTGCAGAATTTGCAAGGGGTTTAGCGGCTGAACATCCTCGCCATCCGCTACCTGCCTTGCCGCTTGAATCAGTGCCTGGGCAAGGGGTTGGTTGATTTCCAGACCTGTATTTTCGGCGCTATTAGCCTTTAGGCTCAGGGTCAGTTCAATTTTGCCTCGGGATAGTGTTTTACGCAGAGTATCGCGCAGCTGTGTTTCCAGAGGACGAGCGGCTTCGGGCAAACGGAAGTGTGGCTCCAGGTAGCGATGGTTGACCGAGCGCAACTCCCAGATAGCGGTGCCGCTTGCGTAATTGGCCTCGGCGCGTCCAAAGGCTGTCATGCTGCGCACTTTGTTCTGTTCCCGTTGACTGGCCATAGCTGATCCCCTACAGGCGTATTAATCGGCCCGGCATAATAACACAGCGTTTGGATCTCGATGCTGGGGTATATAATGCGGGGCTTTCATTCAATATTTGAGGTGGACTATGCAGCGTCCCAGTGGCCGCGCCCCAGCGCAATTGCGCCCGGTAAAAATTACCCGCAACTATACCCGTCATGCGGAGGGATCTGTGTTGGTGGAGTTTGGTGATACCAAGGTTTTGTGTAATGCCTCTCTATCCAGTGAAGTCCCAAGGTTTTTGCGCGGCCAGGGTAGCGGTTGGATTACTGCAGAGTACGGCATGTTGCCACGCTCCACAGGTTCGCGCATGCCCAGAGAGGCGGCTAAGGGCAAGCAGAGCGGGCGTACTGTGGAAATTCAGCGTTTGATTGGTCGCTCATTGCGGGCGGCAGTAGATCTGGAGAAGCTGGGTGAGAACCAGATCACCGTAGACTGTGATGTTATCCAGGCTGATGGTGGAACCCGAACTGCAGCAATTACTGGTGCTTGTGTGGCACTGGTTGATGCGCTCCGTCATATGCAGCGAGAGAAGATTATTGCCGAGGATCCACTTAAGAACATGGTTGCAGCTGTGTCGGTGGGTATTTATCAGGGAGAGCCCCTATTGGATCTGGACTATCCGGAAGATAGTTCAGCGGATACAGATATGAATTTGGTCATGGCTGCTGACGGCGGCATGATCGAGGTTCAGGGCACGGCCGAGGGCGAGCCGTTTACCGAGAAACAGTTTGCTCAGATGTTGGGACTGGGCAAGGCGGGTATCGATGAGTTGATCGCACTACAGAAGCTGGCTTTGGACGAATAAAGTCGGCACTTCCCGAATCCAGCCCCGCTTTTCAAGGGAGAGGGGCTGGAAGTTGATGCAAATCAGGTTTCGATTTCGTAGTCCATAATCACCGGCAAATGGCTGGAGAACTTCACATTTTTATTGATGGCACCGTACTCGATACGATTTTTCAGGCCATGTGAAACAATCTGCATATCGGTACGCCACCCGTCCCCTTCTCCGACAGTGCCGCTGGGCCACCAGCTAAATTCATCGGTGTCTTTTACCACACGCCGAAAAGCATCGACATAACCAACATCGTTGAAAAGTTGGTCAAGCCAGCGTTGCTCGTGACGCATAAAACCGGGGGAGTCTTGATGATCCTGCCAGTTTTGCACGTCGGCACGACGGTGAGCCATGCCCCAGTTACCACAGAAGATAAAGTCGCGGCGTTTGCGGCTGATTTTTAGCAGGTGCGCCTGCATATCTTCAAAAAACTGAACTTTTTTATCTAACGATGACTCATCGGAAGCTACTGGCGCAAGTAGGGAGCCAATACTCAGGCGCTCAAAGTCCGCTTGTAAATAGCGGCCGTACATATCTTCACCATTCGCAAAACCCATACCAAATATTATGGCCTTGGGTTGACTGCGGGTGTAGATCGCCACACCGTTCTCGTGGGGAGTTCCCGAGTCGAAGAAATAACTGTAATAACCGTCGGGATGAAATATTGGATGGTCCAGTTCGGGCTCGAGAGAGCGCAGGTCCTGAAGGCAGATGATGTCTGCGTCCTGCTCTGCCAACCAATCGTAGAGACCGCGTTGTGCGGCCTGATGAACGCCGTCTACCGACAAGCTCACTATTCGCATTATTAGCCCCTTACCAGCGGACTGTGTATCATTAGAAACATTATATGCATGCCTACCCCCGGGAATGCTACGGGGAGGTCTCCCTTCACCTTAGCCAATAGTTAACAATTTTCCATGCAGCAATATCAGCGCGATTTTATCCAACTTGCCCTGGATCATCAGGTCCTGTGTTTTGGCGACTTCAAATTGAAGTCGGGCCGTCAAAGTCCGTATTTTTTCAATGCCGGTCGCTTTCATACCGGTGCTGCACTGGCAGCGCTGGGACAAGCTTATGCCGAGGCGATTATCGCTTCGGGAGTGGAGTTCGATGTCATTTTTGGACCGGCCTACAAAGGTATACCGCTGGGTGCGGTGACTGCTGTGGCTCTGGCCCAAAAAGGGATCGATAAGCCTTTCTGTTACAACCGGAAAGAAGCCAAGGATCACGGTGAAGGCGGAACCTTAGTAGGTGCGCCGCTTAATGGCAAGGTTTTGATTATCGATGATGTCATTACTGCAGGCACAGCAGTGCGTGAAGTGATGCAAATTATCGAATCTCACGGTGCAGAAGCAGCGGGTGTTGTGATCGGCCTCAACCGCCAGGAAAAGGCCAGTGAAGATTGTGAATTCTCCGCTATCCAGCAAGTTGAGAGACAGTACAATATCCCAGTGGTCGGCATCGTACAGCTAGACGATGTGATCAGCTTTCTCGAGCAGGAGTCGAAAGATAGCGATACTCTGCAGAAAATTGTGGACTACCGGCAGCGCTACGGTGTCGCGGGTCAATAGATTTTGCCCCCCGAATCGCGGGCCGATTAATACAGAGAGTAGAGCGATGCGAATCGCCCCTATAGCGCCTTTATTGATCAGCACCCTATTGCTGTTGTCTTTAGAGGCATATGGTAACAATGGCCGTGTTTTGTATCGATACACTGATCACCAGGGTGTCTTGGTGATAAACGATGCTATTCCGCCGGAATTTGTTCCGAATGGCTATGAGATTCTTACTCTCACTGGTCGTGTGGTTGATGTGGTTGCACCGCAGCTCAGCCCCGAAGAGCACCAGGCCCAGCTTAAGTTGGAGGCCCAGCGCAAAGCGGATCGCAAGCTGCTTAAGCGTTATAACAGTATTGCGGATATTGAGAGTGCACGGTCGCGCAAGCTGGCAATCGTTGAGCAGGATATGGCGATCATGCGTTCAAATATTGGCAGCCTGCGCCGACAAATTGCTCAAGAGGAAGCCTCTGCTGCACGTACGCAGCGGGGCGGTCGAGAGGTGTCTCCCGAGTTGTTGCAGAGAATCGTGGACCTGCAAAAAGAAATGGAGGTACTTGAAGAACGCCTTAACCGACGCGCGACCGAGATGGATACCATAGGAGCAGATTTCGATAAGGCGGTAGCCCGCTATACGGAACTTACCTCTGAGAGTTAATCAGTTTCCAGGTATCTAAATTTCCCAGGTGGGCTGCTACTAAAAGCCCACCTGAAGAAATCATTATCTGGCTGCAGCTACCGTCTCACGGAAGAATCCAGCTGTTAATACGGGCCACTGTTCAGCCCAATACTCTGTAGGCTTCCGCTTAAAGCCGCTGCGTACATATTGCACGATACGCCCCTCTGCGCTGGCCAGCAGCAGATTGGCAGCACCACCGAGAGGTAGGGTCGGGCGAAGGTGCTCACGCAATTCGGCTTCACGCAAGATCTGCCTGATCTGGGTTTCCAGCCGATCAAACAGCTGCAGGATGCGCCCGTGCAGCCTCTCAGTTTCGCCGGTAAGTGCATCGCCTGTAAGCAGGCGAGTTATGCCGGGATTGCGCTCACAGAAGGCCAGCAGGAGCTGCAGAATTTTCTGGCAGCGATTGAGGGCTGAGGGCTCTTCCTGCAGGATCATTGCGATACGGCTGAAGATTGTCTCCTCAATAAATTCGATCAGCCCTTCAAACATCTTGGATTTACTGGGGAAGTGACGATATAGCGCGGCTTCAGAGAAACCGACTTCCTTGGCCAGTGCTGCTGTTGTAATACGTGCGCCAGGGCTGACTTCTAGCATATGTGCTAGGGCTTCCAGGATTTGTTGACGCCGATTGATTTTTTCGCTGCTCATTGACTGCCTTTGGTCCGCTTGGGGGGCGGAATTTAGTTTTGCTCTTGTCGTCTTATTTTGACGGCGGCAGAATCCTACCGATTCGCCGGGCTGTCTTCAATTGCCAAGGGCCTAGTGGTCCATAGTTTGCACTTCATTGTTGGTAATCAAAGTGCCTACACCTCGATCAGTAAATATTTCGAGCAATATGGCGTGGGGGACACGGCCATCAATAATATGAGCAGAATTTACCCCGTCTTGAACGGCGTCCAGAGCGCAGGCAATTTTCGGCAGCATGCCGCCATAGATGGTGCCATCCTGAATTAAGTTCTCTACCTCATTGGTGCTCAGACCGGTGAGAACTTCTCCCTCCTTATCCTGCAAGCCCGCAACATTGGTTAGTAGCATCAGTTTCTCTGCTTTCAATTGCTCGGCAATTTTTCCGGCGACGAGATCGGCGTTAATATTGTAAGAGAGCCCATTGCCGTCGACGCCAATAGGGGCAATAACCGGGATAAAGTCGCTGTGAACCAGCATATTGATCACATCAATATTAACTTTCTCGACTTCTCCCACCTGGCCAATATCTATGATTTCAGAGGCATGCAGCCCTGCACTCTCATTTTTCCGCGTTAACTTGCGCGCCTTGATAAGCAGACCATCCTTGCCTGTAACACCCACAGCACGCCCCCCATTTTTATTGATCAAGTTAACGATCTGCTTGTTGACTGTTCCCCCTAAGACCATTTCTACAACATCCATGGTTTCGCTATCGGTGACTCTCATCCCATCTACGAAGCGGGACTCAATACTGAGTTTGTCTAGTAATTGCCCAATTTGAGGACCGCCGCCGTGCACGACTACGGGATTCATACCCACTAGCTTCATCAGGATAATATCTCGTGCAAAGCTGTTTTGTAGCTGCTCATCCACCATGGCGTTACCGCCGAACTTGACCACAATGGTTTTGCCCGTAAAGCGCTGGATATAGGGCAGAGCTTCATTGAGAACCTGGGCACTTTTCAACGCAGAGTTTAGATCTAGGGACATGGACAGTTCCTTACACAGGGCGATAGACAGGCAGGCAAGGGTGCGAACCTGAGTCGCCAAAGATTCAAAGCAAATGTGGTGGATTGTTTACTAAGCAACACGGGCTGTGCCTAGTGGCGACAGCTTTTGTGCCGCCTTTTTATCTTAATCGAGCAGTTGCCAGTCGGGTACTACAATCGCAGGAGCAATTTTTTTAAGTTGCCCCATCACTTCTGTACGGATACGTTCAAGGGCTTGTTCGCTTTCGGCCTCAAAGCGCAGAGTCAACGCACTGGTGGTATTGGAAGCACGTATAAGTCCCCAACCGTCGGAAAATTCTATACGTAGCCCATCGATGGTGTTGACATCAGCATTGCTAAAATTCCCTTTCTCGCGCAGCTGTTCAATCAACGAGAATTTCTCAGTTTCTTCAACAGGTAGCAGGATTTCGGGGGTGCTGTACATTTTTGGTAATGTATCGAGGAGTTCGTCAAGGCTCTGTTCGCGCAGTGCCATGATCTCAAGCACCCGTGCGGCTGCGTAGAGGCCATCGTCGAAGCCAAACCAACGGTCTTTAATAAAGATATGCCCTGATAGCTCGCCGCCCAAGATAGCTTTGGTCTCCAACATCTTGGCTTTCATGGGGGAGTGACCAGTCTTCCACATAATCGGGCGGCCACCATATTGGTTGATTAGCTGGGATAAACTGCGGCTACTTTTAACGTCGAAGACAATATTTTCTCCAGGATTTCGCGCGAGGATATCCCTTGCTAATAACATAACCAGTTGGTCGGCCCAAGCGATACGACCGCTGCTTGAAATTAAGGTAACACGATCGCCATCACCATCCAGAGCTACGCCCAGATCTGCACCAGTAGCCAGTACTTTTTCAGTGAGGGCCTCGAGGTTTTCAGGCCTGGAGGGGTCCGGTGCATGATTGGGAAAGTTGCCATCTACTTCACAATATATCGGTGTTACGGCACAGCCCAATTGCTCAAACAGGCGGGGTGCTAAATTAGATGTAGCACCATTGCCGGCATCGACAACCAGATGTGGTTGTCCAGCGAGAGCGACATTGTTGAATACCTCATCGACATATTTATCGGTGATTTCTTGTTCCCGGTTAACACCCTCGCCGCTTTTAAGCGAGCCTTTCTTCATTAATTGGTAGAGCCCCTGCAGCTTGTCTTCCGCCAGGGCGCGACCTTTCAGCACGATTTTAAAGCCGTTGTATTCTGCTGGATTATGGCTAGCAGTAACAATGACCCCGCTACTGGTGTTTTTTCCCTTTGCGCAGGCGTAATAGAGCAATGGCGATGGAATCAAACCGAGGTTGATAGAGTTACAGCCACTATCAAGAATCCCCTCAATCAGGCATTGGCTAAGAGCTTCGCTGCTATTGCGTCCATCCCGGCCTACTAGCAAGAGATGTTCACCGGCGTGCTGTGCCAGGGTGCCAAGCGCTCTACCCAGCTGATAGGCAAAAGGTTCATTGATTTCCTGCCCGGCGATTCCACGGATATCGTAAGCGCGGAAAACATGCTGGGGATACTCATTGGTAAGAGACAGGTCGGATTTATCAACACCACTTTCTGGAAGGTTCTCTGAGCTATTTTCCTTTTCGCTTTCTGAACTTTCCGAGTCAGAGTCTGAGATACTCGGTGCTGAGGCCAAACTCTGCGGTAAAAAATCTGTATTGGGAGTCTGTGCAGTCCCCCCATCAGAGTTTTGTGGATGTGCTTTATTTAGCTCGTCACCACTAGCCTCCTTACTCCTTTCCCATGGGGCTCTTGAATCGCGGGGTAAGAATTTGAGCAGGGCGAGCAGACTTGCCAATATCCCAGCGCCAGCACCAATGTAAATCCAGGATGTGGGCAGGCTGTGCTGTTCGACAAAGGCTTGGGAGGGACTGAAGTGAAGGCTTAAATAGCTGTCGTCAAGTTGCTCCACAGTGTTGTAGCCTTTTCCTTTACCGGCGCGCCACAGTGTTTGTCGGTGGGCATCGGGAAATTTCTGCATCAACTGAACTTGTCCATTACTACTGCCCAGGTTTTTTAAAATATTTTCCAGCACAGAAAAGGGTTGGGTAGCCAGTAGCTGTTCATTTTCCAAATTAATAACACTATGTAATTGCCAGCTATTTTCCATACCTGTACGCAGTACTTCCATTGGTTGCTCAGGTGTTCCCTGGCCGCGCTTTAACAAGTCAACTAGGGCAAAGTTGAGGGGGGATTTTTCCCAGAGCCTACTCGAACCTGTTCAGAAGAAAAGGCCTGGAGGGATACCTGCTCAGGTAGTTTGGCAGATTCAATCAGTATTGCTGCAGGGAGTTTCCTTGACTCCAGGGCCTGCAGGCTTTTTGAATAGCTTGTAATGTAAGACTGCACTATCTCAGCTAGTTCGGCAGTTTTTTGTTTGGCAGCTAACTCAATCTGCGAATGATTATGTGGCATTACAAGGTATTGGGCTAATAGATATGCGCCGCCCAGCCAAGCGACAACTATTAACAGTGATGGTAAAAGCAACCCTTTATGCATGGTACCGCCTGGTTTCTTTTTGTTGTTGGAGACCACAGATATCCCTATTTTGTGCGTAAATTTTGTTACACAGCCCTAGAGGCAATGAGTTCAATGAGTTGTCGGGCCAGGTCGGTCTTTAAAGCGGGAGCTAGTTGGCTCTGACCGTCGGTATCGATCACGGTGACAGCATTGTGATCGCTGTTAAATCCAGAATTTGGCTGGCTTACATCATTGGCAATAATCATATCGAGGTTCTTTCGGCGGAGCTTGCTTTGAGCATGCTCAAGTACCTGTTCAGTCTCAGCGGCAAATCCAATGGTAAAAGGCCGCAGCTCGGTCCGTTTGGCAATGGCCGCGACGATATCGGGGTTTTTGATTAGGGCAATTGCATCATCATTTTTCCCGTCTTTCTTTTTGATTTTTTGCTCAGCGACCTGGGCCGGGCGGAAATCGGCAACGGCTGCTGCACTGATAAAGATATCGCAGAGGTCGGCAGCATTTATTGCTGCTTCATACATATCCTGGGCGCTGACAACATCAATACGATTGACCTTCGGCGGCGTATCCAGATTGACGGGACCGGCAATCAACGTTACGTCGGCGCCGGCACTCTGCGCCGCAGCAGCCAGGGCGAAGCCCATTTTTCCAGAGCTGTGGTTGCTGAGAAACCTCACGGGGTCAATGGCTTCCCTGGTGGGGCCGGCAGTGATTACTACCCTGCGGTTCTGCAGTGAGTGGCTTGTGTGAAACAGGGCTTCAGCGTGTTCCGCCAGATTTTCTGGTTCTAGCATACGGCCGGGACCTACGTCGCCACAGGCCTGGCTGCCTGCGCCCGGGCCCCAGAATATGACTCCGCGCCCCTTCAGGGTCTGAGTATTGGCTGAGGTAGCTGCGTGGCGCCACATGGCTTGGTTCATGGCTGGTGCCAGGGCCAGGGGGGCTTCACTGGCCAAGCAAAGGGTGGTTAGAAGGTCATCAGCCATACCGGCGGCCAACTTCGCGATTACCTGGGCACTGGCTGGAGCAATCAGGATAAGGTCAGCCCATTTCGCCAGTTCGATATGACCCATGGCGGCTTCTGCCGAGGGGTCCAACAAGTCTGTATGCACCGGATTACCGGATAGCGCCTGAAAGGTTAGTGGCTGTACAAACTCTCGCGCCCCGGCACTCATTACCACCCGGACTTCTGCGCCGCGCTCTTTGAGCCGGCGAACCAGGTCGGCACTCTTATAGGCGGCAATTCCACCGCTGATACCTAAAAGTATGCGTTTGTCGGCCAGAGAGGACATAAATGCTGTTTCCGATTTGGTGCGAGCCGGTAAGATTAGCATTTCTGCGTCGTTTCTTATAAGACAGCAGTAGCGCCTTGCCGGTGCTGAGAGGAAAAGGTGTTCAGTAGATGTGCGATAGATAAGTCACGGACTAACTGGGCTACAAATGAAAATAAAAGATTGGCCCGCAGGCGAGAGGCCTCGGGAAAAGCTGTTGGAGAGAGGGGCTGAGGCTCTGTCGGATGCAGAGCTATTGGCAATTTTTCTGCGTGTGGGGCTCCCCGGCCTCTCAGCCGTGGATTTGGCCAGGGGGCTTCTCAATGATTTTGGCGGCTTGCGCCCTCTGCTGGAGGCTGAGCGAGACGGTTTCTGCCGCGCGCGAGGGCTCGGCGATGCCAAGTTTGCCCAGTTGCAGGCGGCGCTGGAAATGGCCAAGCGGCACTTGGCGGAAACCATACAGCACGGCAGCGCACTGTGCAGTCCCGGAGCTGTCAGGGATTACCTGGCAATCCAGCTTAGGCACCGGCGCAGGGAAGTGTTCTGCTGCCTTTACCTGGATAATCAACACCGGGTAATTGCTTTTGAGGAGTTGTTCGAGGGGACTCTGAATGCGGCGAATGTCTATCCGCGTGAAGTAGTACAGCAAGCGCTGCTGAAGGGAGCTGCGGCGGTTATTTTGGCGCACAACCACCCGTCTGGTGTCAGTGAGCCCAGCCAGGCAGATATCTGGATTACCGAGCGTTTAACCCAGGCGCTAGAGCTGGTGGATATCAAAGTTCTGGATCATTTGATCGTCGGTGAGGGCAAGGCGCTATCCTTTGCAGAGCAGGGATTGATGTAAAGGCGTCGTTCCCGGCGTTGAAATGTTGTACAAAACTTGCTCCCTACGGGCTCTTTTGGTATAAAACGCCGCTCTTTGCGGCCGGGCCAGATTCTGCACAGGTTCCGCCGCCATCCAGGAACCGGATTAGAATCCCGATTTTTATGTTCCCGCACTACCCTTTCCTCTTCAGGATTGGCGCCATGCGGGCACAAGCGTTTTGAAGAGGCCAACAGATGTCCAAGGTATGTCAGGTAACCGGTAAGCGTCCGGTCACCGGAAACAATGTATCCCACGCTAAGAACCGCACCAAGCGTCGCTTCGTGCCGAACCTGCACAGCCACCGTTTCTGGGTTGAATCCGAGAAGCGTTTTGTGAAGCTGCGTGTTTCCGCGAAAGGTATGCGCGTTATCGATAAGAAAGGTATCGACGCTGTCTTGACTGAGCTGCGCGCCCGCGGCGAAAAAGTGTAACGGCTGTAGCCCAGCTAATAGATTGGAGATAGAGCAATGCGTGAGAAGATTCGTCTGAATTCCAGCGCCGGTACTGGCCACTTCTACACCACTACCAAAAACAAGCGCAACATGCCTGAGAAAATGGAGATCAAAAAGTACGATCCCGTTGTACGCAAGCATGTAATGTACAAGGAAGGCAAAATCAAGTAATTGCCTACCGCTACTGTACAGAAAGCCCGGTTTTAACCGGGCTTTTTTGTGCGTATTGGAAACTGAGCAGCCAGTTTACACAGGGTAACTCCAGACGATGCCAGAGCTCCCAGAAGTAGAAACCACTCTCAGAGGCCTGCAACCTCACCTGGAGGGGCACAAAATTCGCTCCGCAAAAGTGCGCCAGCATCAATTGCGCTGGCCCGTGGAGGCAGACTTTGAGCGCCGTATCCGCAATGCTCGGATACTGAAGCTGGAGCGCCGGGCCAAATACCTACTGGTGCATACTGACAAGGGCTGCGCTATCTGGCACCTGGGGATGTCTGGCAGCTTGCGTATGGTCGAGGCTGCACGGGCACCGGAAAAGCATGATCATATCGACTGGCGCCTGGATAGTGGTCTCACACTGCGTTACCGCGACCCGCGCCGTTTTGGTGCCCTACTGTGGACGGTAGCGGACCCTCTGACCCACGACTTACTCAGCCACCTGGGCCCAGAGCCTCTCTCGGAAGAATTTAGTGGTGACTATCTGTTCGAGACTTCGCGCAAGCGCAAGCAATCGGTCAAAACCTTTATCATGGATGGCCGTATCGTTGTGGGGGTGGGCAATATTTACGCCAGTGAATCTCTTTTCCTGGCGGGCATTCGCCCAGATCGACAGGCCGGTTCTATTTCCAAAGTCCGATACCAGCGCTTGGCTGAGTCCATAAAGCAGGTTCTCAGTCAGGCGATCGCCCAAGGTGGGACTACCTTGCGGGACTTTATCGGCGGCGATGGAAAACCAGGTTATTTCGCCCAACAACTAAATGTTTATGGCCGTGCGGGTGAGCCCTGTCCCTCTTGTGGCCGAGCAGTTAAAGATATGGTATTGGGTCAGAGAAATACCTTTTTCTGCTCTAGCTGCCAACGTTAAATCGCATCCTTCTGGCAGCTTTAGGCAATACTAATATCATCGTATTGTCGATAAGGAGCTGCTTAGTGGTCATGATATTGCCTTTTCTTACGGTCACCCTGTCGATTTGGGCCGTTTGGAACGGTCGTCGCCGCTCCGCAATGGGCTGGTGGTTGTTGACCCTGCTGATCTTCATTATGTGGTGTGGATATCATATGACGCGAGCATTGTCGCTGTCTTTCTAGGGACCGTACCCATGATGGTGTTTATGGTCAGGAGGCTGGATAGCTTGGCGCTGTTAGCGGTAAGCATAATCCTATGGATTGCCTTGATCATGGAGTTGGCATTTCATCAACACCCCTGCCCCCTCTGTCTTTTACAGCGTGTTGCCTTTGCCATGATTGGCATGGGATTAATGCTGAACCTGCGCTTTAGTATTCGTGCAGAGCATTACGGCGTTGTTATTCTTTCGTGTCTAGCCGGTCTCGCTGCTGCTGTCAGGCAGGTATTGCTGCATATCACCCCTGGCGATCCAGGGTTTGGTAGCCCAGTATTTGGCTTACATTTATACACTTGGTCTGCGCTGATTTTCTTTGTCTTACTGATCTACTGTGGCGTTGCATTAATGTTTGGTTTTAAGCGGCGAAGTTTTGCCACCAGAGAGTTCACTTTGATTGAAAAGTGCATTGCCATCTCGTTCTTTACTGTCGTGTTGGCCAATTTCGTCGCGGTTCTCCTCGAGTGCGGTTTGGGTCCCTGCACCAGTGGGTCATTTGGGTATCACTGGTTGTGGTCTCGAAGTTAGGCACACAAATGTGTCCGAGCTTTCTACACTTTTCCTGATAAGACCCGAGTATCGGGAATTGCGGAAAACTGTGAGGAGTCCCTATGCGCCTGGCCTGCCTGCTCATTTCACTATTGTTAATTGCTTGTGAACGAGCTGAATCTCCCTCGCCGGCCGCCAGTGTTGAACCCGCCCAGCACGTTTTAAGGAATGCGTATATCTATACCGTCGACCCGGCCCGCAGTATTGCCTCGGCAATGGCTATCCGCGATGGGCGCATTGTTTATGTGGGTACAGATCGGGGGGCAGAAGCCCTTGTAGGAGAGGGAACAAAGGTCACTGATCTCAGTGGAAAAATGGTATTGCCCGGTTTTATTCAGCAAATACCTGATGTTGGTATCAGTGACAGTTTGGATTTATCCACATATAAAACTGTAGAGGGGTATGAGAATAGCGTTCGTAAATTTATTCAGGCCAACCCCGAGAAGCAGCTTGTCGTCGGCAGCGGCTGGCGTCATGTTATTTTTGCACCACACAGACCACATAAAGCAATATTGGATCAAATAAATGATTTGATCCCCATTATTCTTTTCTCAGAAGATGGCGCCAGTGTATGGACTAACTCTGAAGGTATTGCCGCAGCTGGGATTGATATGGAGTCTAATTTTTCTGAGGGCGGTAGGATCGAAAAAGATGAAGATGGTCTTCCCATCGGTATTTTTCATGGTCGTGAGGCGGTGGAGGTTTTTTCCCGTCTGATACCCGTAAATAATGAGGGGGAAAAACCAACTCGAAGTTTTTCAGAGATTAAGAATATTGCGGCCAAGAGAGGCGTAACTACTTTTTTTCAGGCTGTAATGCCGCTCAATGATTTAAATAAATATCTCAGCGCCTTCGATCGCCCACTATCGTCAGAGAAATTGAGTTTGCGTATCCGAGCATCCTTTGAAATAGCGATGGATGTCACTGGTAAGAAACTTAGAGAATTGCAGAAGGTTGCAGAAAAGTATTCCAGTGATGATTTCAAGATCAATTCGGTCAGCTTGAAAGCTGACAAGGTAGGTTTAGGTGATCAACGTGATTCAGGCCTATCGAGTGAACTTATTTCCAGGATAATTACTCGTGCTAATTCACATAATTTCCAGTTTTACCTGGATGCTAAGCGTAATAAAGAGTTGGCAGCTCTACAAAAGCTCATACAGATATCCCTGGATGGTGGCAGGGAGTTGGGATTGCGTAACACCCTGCTTAATATTAGTTCGGATAATGCTGGGAGTGTATTGTCAGCTGATAAGGAAAAACCGATTTTATTGCTGTCAGTAGCAGCGCGCTCAAAAGTTTCTCCAGATGATAAAAGTTACTTAACTGAAAGTCGAAAATCTAATACAGAGCCTCGTCATATAGCCGTGGTTATGGACTCGGGATATGTTGCCGGGCGAGAGGTGTCACCAATCCAGAACATCCATGCTGGAGTCAGTAACCAGATATCATTGGAGACAATGATTGAAATGTTCACTTTTACCGGTGCTGTTACGAATCACCTGGAGCGGGATACCGGTAGTTTGGAGGTGGGAAAGTGGGCGGACTTTATTGTTTTGGACAAAAACCTGTTTTTAATTCCGCAGCGAGATATTGGTAGTGTCCGGGTGATACAGACTTATTACAAAGGTCAGAAAGTCTATGACCGCAGGCGCTAAGGAGAGGAAGAAACCGAGGGGAAGTGCGCCCCTCGGTTGATCAATGTTAACGCCCTTGGGCGCTGCCCTCGCGGCGGGGGTCGGCTCCCCCGTACAGCTTGTTATTTTGCAAAGCGATTGCATGGATACCACTGTTGAGGCCCCTTTCGACAACCTCGTGCCCACGGGCTTCGAGTTTCTCGATAGTATCGGAGCTGAAAAAGCCGGGCTCCAATTCGACCCTCTTACCGATTGCACCGATATTTCCCGCAGAAATCGCTTCGGCAATCGGCATATTCAAGCCCAGATGGTAGAGAATGGTGCGCGCGGTGTAGTCAATAATTCGTGAGCCGCCGGGGGAACCCACCAGAAGGCGCATGCTGCCATCTTTATTGAAAACGATGGTGGGGGACATGGAAGAGCGTGGTCTCTTGCGCGCTTGAATGCGGTTGGCCACCCGCTCCCCACTACTGTTATTTGGAGTGAAGGAAAAATCGGTGAGCTGGTTGTTGAGCAGGAAGCCCTTCACCATCAGGCGCGACCCGAAGCCGGTTTCAATACTGGTCGTCATACTGACACCATTACCGTAGCGGTCGACAATCACTAAATGACTGGTGTTGGGCAACTCTGGCGACTGGGCCATCACCCGCTTCCCCCCGAGTTCGGCTGGGGTACCCGGAGTCGCAGCTGTGGCAGAGTCCGGGTCGATTAACTGCGCGCGGCGAGCCAAATAATCCCTGGACACCAGTGATTTACTGGGTACTTGGACAAAGTCGGAATCACCGGAGTAGGTGTTGCGATCGGCAAATGCCAGTTCCGAAGCTTCGATAAATAAGTGGGTGAGCAGATCACTGCCAGGCTCGAAGCGCTCCAGTGGGAATTGTTGCAGCATGCCCAGAATGCCGCCTACTGTGGTACCTCCGGACGACGGGGCATCCGCACCGCACACACGATATTCGAGAAACTCCGAACACAGGGGCTGGCGCTCCTTGGCCCGGTAGCTAACCATATCTTCGAGGCTCAGGAGCCCTGGGTTGGCACTGTCATAGCGCACAGCTTTGACGATAGCCTTGGCAATGTCGCCGTGATAGAAGGCATCCGCACCGCCCTGGGCAATGGCCTCCAGGGCTTCCGCGTAAGCTGGATTCTTCAAGTTGTGACCCACCGGCAGGGGCTTGCCATCACTGTTGAAGAAGTAGCTGGCAATTTCCGGTCGAGCAGCCACCTTCGGCATGCGCAGTAACAGCTGGTGAAGGCGCGGTGATATCTGAAAGCCGGATTTGGCCAGGTGTATGGCCGGCTGAAATAACTGCTCCCAGGGTAACTTGCCATCGCGCTCGTGAGCCATTTCCAGCATTCGCACAACACCGGGAACGCCGACCGAGTAGCCGCCGATTACAGACTCAAAAAATGAACGCGGCTTGTTGTCGCGGATAAAGTAATTTTCGTCTACCTGAGAGGGGGCTGTCTCGCGCCCGTCGTAGTACTTGAGCTTCTTTGCCGCAGCGTCATAGCTGAGCATAAATGCCCCGCCACCAATCCCGGAGGATTGTGGTTCTACCAATCCCAATACCATCTGAGCGGCAATGGCGGCGTCCACAGCGCTGCCGCCCCGGGCGAGAATCTGCTCGGCAGCCCGGCTGGCATGGGGGTTGGCAGTGACTGCCATATAGAAGTTGGCCGTTGAGGACTTAACGGCAGTGCGACCGGTATCAAACTCCGGTTGTGGTTCATCGGCAAAAGCGAAAGCGGGACTCAGAACCAGTGCAAAGGCGGCGAGAAAGTTGCGCACGTAACACTCCGCGGATTGTGGATAAATCCGCTCGAGTGTATCAGAAATAGCCAGATTCAGGCTTAACGAAATTTCTCTTCCAGCGCGCTTTGTACAGCAGCCGGAACAAACTTGGTGACATCGCCGCCCAGGGAGGCAATTTCACGTACTAAAGAGGATGAAATGTAGGACAAATGTTCTGCCGGTGTCAGGAACAGGCTTTCCATATTGGGCGCTAACTGGCGGTTCATATTGGCCAGCTGGAACTCGTATTCAAAGTCGGACACCGCGCGCAGACCGCGCAGTACGCCATAAGCATCTACTTGGCGCACCAGGTCGGCGAGCAGGATATCAAACCCAATGACTTCGACATTGGGCAGGTGACCGAGAACTTTTTGTGAAAGTTCTACCCGCTCCTCTAAGGTGAACAGGGGGTTTTTGCGATTGCTGGCAGCCACAGCCACGATAACGTGGTCAAACAAGCGGCATGCGCGCTCCACCAAGTCCAAGTGACCATTGGTGATGGGATCGAAGGTTCCGGGATAGACGACTTTTTTCATACGCCAAGGCTTAAATGCGGGCCGAATGGGATGCGAATGGTAAACAATTTACGGCTAAGGTCAAAACCGAATCTTTTTATTCTTCCCTAACCTGCCGGGCCAGCGCGACGAAACAAGCGCATACACACCTGTCCCGCACGTTTTTCTTTTTCCTGTTCCCAGCCTGGTATTGATGCAACCACTGTGTCTCGCGGTGTTTCCACATAGATTAATGCATCCTGCGAAAGATGGCCGGACAGGGCGCCTAGAGTTGCCTGCCAAAGATTGTCGGCAAAAGGGGGATCGATAAATACGAGGTCGTATTTACTTCCATTACTTCCGAGGAACTCTTCTGCACTACAGTTATGGACTTTGGCTTCCCGGGCATTTAACTGTTTTAACTGTTCCGCCAGGGTTCGCGCAGCGCGAGTATTCAGCTCGACAAAATCTACCGAGCCGGCGCCTCGGGATAGCGCCTCCAGACCCAGGGCTCCTGAACCGGCAAAGAGGTCCAGGCAGCGGGCGTCGGGCAGGTAGAACTGTAGCCAGTTAAACAGAACCTCCCGCAGTCGGTCGCCGGTAGGTCTCAAGCCCTCCACTGGGGCAAACTGTAATTTTCGCCCGCGCCACTGTCCGCCAATGATGCGTAACTGTGAAAGGTTTTGCGGGCTTTGCTTTCGGGATGAACTTCTGGCCAAGGTAACTCTCTACTGGGGGCTTAGCGATGCTAAGATTAGCGTCTTTCTGCAAGCGGTACATCCGGACATACGAATGATTTTTGACTTCCTGCGCAAAAAGAAGAAGCGCAAGCCCGAACAAAGTGAGCCCCAGCAATCCCAGGCGGAGGTCACTGCTGCGTCTGAAGAGGAATCATCGGCGCAGAGCCCAGAGCCTTCAGCGCTAGAGCAAGAGCCCTCAGCGCTGGACAAAACGCCCTCAGACATAGAGGAAAAGTCGCCTGCCCAGGGAGAAACCTCCGCTCTGGAGGAGGCAAAGGTCCCTATCGATGTACCCACTACCCCAGCTTCTGCCCCCCAAGAGGAAAGTGCCGGCTGGGCGCAGCATACTGATGCGGCGGGCGAGCCGGAGGCCGTTGTCGAACCCTCACAGGTGGTTGCAGCAGAGCCTGTAATAAAAGAAGAGGCCGAGAAGCCAGCCCCGATTCAATCCGAGCCAGCTCCAAAACCCAGAGCCAAAGAGCAGCTGAAACCGGAAGCCAAAAAGAAAGAGGGCTTCTTTGCGCGTATTCGTCGCGGCCTCAGCCGCACCAGCAACCAGTTTGTCGAGGGGATGGGAAACCTGTTCCTCGGGGCCAAGGAAATCGATGAAGATCTGCTGGAAGAACTTGAAACACAGCTGTTAATGGCAGATGTGGGAGTTGAGGCCACCAGCGAGATCGTCGAGCGCCTGACCGAACGGGTATCCCGTCGGGAACTGGCCGATGGCGATGCACTTTACAAGGCATTGCAGCAGGAGCTGGCTGACTTACTCGATAGTGTTGATGCTCCCCTGGAAATCGATATCAGCAAGAAGCCTTACGTCATTCTGGTAGTGGGCGTAAACGGTGTGGGTAAAACCACAACAATCGGCAAGCTGGCCCACCGCTTTCTCGGTGAAGGCAAGTCAGTGATGTTGGCTGCCGGTGATACATTCCGTGCCGCAGCAGTTGAGCAGCTGCAGGTTTGGGGGCAGCGCCACGATGTACCGGTTGTAGCGCAGCATACCGGTGCCGATAGTGCGTCAGTTATTTTCGATGCGGTTCAGTCTGCCCAGGCGCGCGGCGTTGATGTGGTAATTGCCGATACCGCCGGGCGCCTGCACACCAAATCCAACTTGATGGAGGAGTTGTCCAAGGTGCGCCGGGTGATGGGCAAGCTGGACCCCAGCGCGCCCCACGAGGTGCTGTTGGTACTGGATGCTGGCACTGGCCAAAATGCGATTAACCAGGCCTCTCAGTTCCGTGAGGCGGCCGGCGTTACTGGCTTGGTGCTGACCAAATTGGATGGTACTGCCAAAGGCGGCGTTATCTTTGCCCTGGCTCGTCGTTTCGGTATCCCGGTGCGCTTTATCGGTGTGGGTGAGCAGGCGGAAGATCTACAGCCATTCCGCGCTCGTGAGTTCGTATCCGCCCTGTTTGGCCGCGATAAGGCCTGATAATTCGCCTAGGAAATAACAAGAACAACAGAAGCCGTGATCACTTTCGATAATGTGAACAAGCGTTACGCATCGGGGCAGGATGCCCTGGTGCGAGTCAGCCTGGAAATCCCCCGTGGCGATATGGTGTTTCTAACCGGTCACTCCGGTGCGGGTAAAAGTACTTTGCTGAGACTCCTGACCGCGATTGAACGCCCTACTAAGGGCAGTATTCTTGTCGCCGGACAGAATCTCAACCGCCTGCGCAATGGCCAGATCCCCTACTACCGCCGCAATCTGGGTATTGTCTTCCAGAATCACCAGCTGCTATTTGACCGCAGCGTTTTTGACAATATTGCCCTGCCCTTGTCTGTTGCTGGTTGCAATAAGCGCGAGGTGGGGCGTCGGGTTCGCGCAGCCCTGGATAAGGTTGGCTTGCTGCACAAGGAAAAGCAAAATCCCATTATGTTGTCTGGTGGTGAGCAGCAGCGGGTTGGGATTGCCCGCGCAGTCGTTAACAAGCCCGCGATATTGGTTGCCGATGAGCCCACCGGCAACCTGGACCCAACACTCTCGCAGGAAATCATGCAGTTATTCGCCGACTTTAACGCAGTGGGAGTTACGGTGCTGGTGGCGAGCCACGACTTGGAACTGATTGCACGGATGCGCCGACGGGTATTGACCCTACAGGCTGGCCAACTGATATACGACGGAGTTCCGAGCCGTGAAGTACACCCAAGCTAAAGCGCAACGGCAGGCCAACCCTGCCGCAGACAAACGTGTGCGCAGCACCGGCGCTGTTGTTGCACAAACAGGGTTGGGCGATCGATGGAATAGCTGGTTGGGGCATCACCGTGAGATGGCCGCCGACTCTGTCAGTCGATTTTTTAGCGCACCCATGGCCAGTGCAATGACGGCGCTGGTGATTGCTATTGCCCTGGCCCTGCCGGCGGCATTGCAATTGGGCCTGTTGAATTTCCAGCGCGCGGTGGCTGGTTGGGATGGGCAGCCACAAATTTCTGTTTTTCTACACAAAGATGCGAGACAGGCTGCGGTTAATTCCCTGGCCGACAAATTGCGCAGTGACCCCGCTATCGCGGAGGTAACTTATGTCTCCCCGGAAGATGCCCTGGCAGAGTTTGAACAGGCCTCGGGGCTTGGGGATGTATTGGTTGGCCTGGATGCCAACCCCCTGCCGGCAGTGCTGTTGCTGCGGCCAAGGGATGCGAAGGACGGCGATAAACTTCAGGCTTTGGTGGAGAACCTGAGAGCCCAGGCACTGACGGATTCAGTGGTCTTGGATCTCGCCTGGGTCCAGCGCCTCGCCCAGATCACCGAACTGGGGCAGCGTCTCTCCGCAGGTCTAGCCCTGTTATTGGCACTGGGAGTGGTATTGGTGGTGATCAATACCATACGACTGCATATCGAAAGTCGTCGGGAGGAGATCCTGGTAGTAAAGCTCGTTGGCGGCACTAATGCGTTTGTGCGACGGCCGTTCCTTTACAGTGGCATTTGTTATGGACTATTTGGCGGGCTGTTGGCGTGGCTGTTGCTTGCAGGTGGTGTGGCTATGTTGTCTGGTCCAGTTGAGAGTCTGTCATCAAGTTATGGCAGTAGCTTCGAACTGAGAGGGCCGGGCGCCAGTTACTTCTTTCAATTAACTTTGGGGGCCTCCTCTCTGGGCCTATTAGGGGCTTGGCTTGCGGTAGCGCGACACACTCGCAAGATAGAACCCCGCTGACCGTTCAGTCTGATCAAGAAGGGTAAAGTGTTCTGGCAAAGGGAACCTGAGGCGTAAAAAGCCCCTCTAATTCCGCGAAATACAACAGAATACGGTAGTTGTTGGCGGGCTTTCTTATCTGCCCGTGCAAGTGCTACACTGAGTCCAGCTTGTCGCCGGATACAGTATCCGCCGGCAGCGGCCGGTAAGATCGGCCGACTAATAATGACAGGAGAGACCTGAATGGGAACCAGCCTACAGCCAGTGCATACGCTGTCTCCGGGCGCCAACCTGGGAGCTTATATCCAGACCGTCAGTGGTTTTGACGTACTGACCGCTGAACAGGAAAAGCACCTGGCAGAAGACCTCTATTACCGCGAAAATCTCGATGCTGCACGCCAGCTGGTCATGTCACACCTGCGCTTTGTAGTGCATATCGCCAAATCTTATTCCGGCTACGGGCTCAATGAAGCCGACCTGATTCAGGAAGGTAATGTCGGTTTGATGAAGGCCGTCAAACGCTTCAATCCCGAAAAGGGAGTGCGCCTGGTATCCTTTGCGGTACATTGGATTAAAGCTGAAATCCACGAATTTATCCTGCGCAACTGGCGTATTGTCAAAATTGCCACCACCAAGGCGCAGCGCAAATTATTCTTCAACCTGCGCGGTCAGAAGAAAAAACTCGCCTGGTTGACCAATGCAGAAGCTAAAGCCGTCGCCAAAGACCTGAATGTGGATGTTACCCAGGTCCATGAAATGGAAGGCCGCCTGGCTGCACACGATGCGGCTTTTGATGCGGGTGTCGATGACGATGACGATACCGCCTGGCAGGCACCGGCTCACTACCTGGAAGACCGCAGTTTTGATCCGGCCGCCCAGCTTGAGCGGGATAACTGGCAGGAAACCAACTTGACCAGCCTCGCCAGTGCCATGGCACAACTGGATGATCGCAGCCGCGATATTATTCAGGCCCGCTGGCTCAGTGAGGAGAAATCCACATTGCATGAGTTGGCTGATAAGTATGGTGTTTCCGCTGAGCGAATTCGCCAGCTGGAAAAAAATGCCATGAAGAAAGTGCGTGCTGCTATGGAAGCCTAAATCGGCATTCTGGTACACGGGTAAAAAACCGCGCAGTAGCGCGGTTTTTTTGTCCCGCCTGTTACAGGCATACCTGTCACCACTGGGTAAAACAAAAAGGGAAGGTAATGGCCAAACTCTATCTGCTGCTGTGTGCATTCTTTGGCGCTAGTGGTGTGGCTCTGGGGGCGTTTGGGGCTCACGGCCTGCGCGGTAAAGTGGCAGAGAACCTGTTAGAGGCCTATAAAACCGGAGTCCAGTACCAGATGATCCATGCCCTGGCGCTGTTTGGTGTGGTACTGCTAATGCAAAACTGGGGAAACCGATTATCGCTGACCCTGAGCGGTGCTCTTTTTACTTTCGGTATTATCTTCTTCTCCGGCAGTCTCTATGCCTTGGCACTGGGAGGCCCCCGATGGTTAGGTCCAATCACTCCTCTCGGTGGGCTGATGATGATTGCCGGTTGGGTAGCCCTGTTTTTTGCCGCATTTAATTTCTCTAAGTAGCCACCTTTACTGGGCTTACACTCAGATACCGAGCCCGAACAAAACATCAAGATATAAACCGTTTCGCATAAGAGGTCGCGAACAATGCAAGACGAATCTGCGGAAGATTTTCCCTACCGCACAGAATTTAAGAAGAAATCTATCCGCAGCTATGTGATTCGCGCGGGGCGAATGACAGAGGGGCAGCGCAATGCCTTTGACAATTATTGGGGGCAGTATGGACTCTCCCTATTTGATGGACCTCTGGATCGCCAACAGGTCTTTGGCCGCGAGGCGCCACTGGCGTTAGAGATCGGTTTCGGTATGGGGGATTCCCTGCTGGCCATGGCTGAAGCCGAGCCAGATAAGGATTTTATTGGTATTGAAGTACACCCGCCGGGCGTTGGCCGGTTGATCAATAATGCCGGCAAGGCAGGTATCAAAAACCTGCGTGTTTACATGGCCGATGCGGTCGATGTCCTAAACGATTGTATTGCCGATGGGAGCCTGGATCGTTTCCAGCTGTACTTCCCTGACCCCTGGCACAAGAAGAAGCACCACAAGCGCCGGATAGTGCAGCCGGAATTTGTTCGCCTGATTTGCAGCAAGTTAAAAACTGGCGGTCTTATGCATATGGCGACAGACTGGGAGAATTATGCCGAGCATATGCTGGAAGTATTGCAGGGTGAAAACCTGCTAGAAAATACCGCCAGTGAGGGTGATTATGTTGCCCGGCCAGAATGGCGCCCAGAGACCAAGTTTGAGCGTCGAGGGCAGAGACTGGGGCACGGTGTTTGGGATCTGGTATACCGCAGGTTACCTGGTGAAGCGCCGCCGCTAACTACCACTGACGTAGATGCGTCAACTGTTGAAGAGTCCAAAGGCGAATAATTCGCACTGACGATCGATGTTTGCCACCGGTGCTAACATGGCACCAGTGGCATGCAACAGCCCACCTCTATTGTTAGAAAAACTCATTCCAGTTTTTCTTGGCCGCTTCCCATCGGCGCTTGTCTTCGACAACATTCAGGTTGCGGATGGTGTTACTTTCATAGGACATCCAGTCCGACAGTTCAATATTATTTTGGGTGCCTGCAAAATAACGCATGCGAAAGCGGCGAATAAATTGGTTGGGAATAGCCATAAAGGCAACTTCACGTCCCTGGGTGACAGTGGAA
Source organism: Microbulbifer sp. VAAF005 (assembly GCF_030012985.1). Taxonomy (NCBI): domain Bacteria; kingdom Pseudomonadati; phylum Pseudomonadota; class Gammaproteobacteria; order Cellvibrionales; family Microbulbiferaceae; genus Microbulbifer; species Microbulbifer sp. VAAF005. The sequence goes on from NZ_CP120233.1 coordinate 3,257,622, forward strand.
ACCTCTACGCATTGGTGGTTTCTTTTATCGAGCTCATAGATAAAACCGGTAGTGGCTAAGTCACCCTCATTTGTTCCATGCACAAAATAATACCTTTTTGGGCAATAAGTTTTGTTGTGCCAGGCAAAGCGCGCAACAATATTTGCATTGGTAGTGGTTGAGATGACTTGGTTAGATGCTCCGGTACCCAGGTGCGGATCAAAGCGGCCATTTTGATTCATCCAGGGAAAGAATCCCCCGGCTTGCCACAGCTTCTGTGGTGGGCGGGTATCGCCACGGTATAACAGCGTTGTCACTGTGTGCAGATTAAAACCACTGCGGCTAAATCGGTAATTAAATAGTGAGAAAGGGACGTCCAAATGAGCTTCGATGTTGGATATTGCTCTCCTCTCAGAGCTGAAAGCTTCACTGGCTTGTCGATACCAGCAGTAGGCTCCACCGAGTAAAGCTAAAACGGCATCTTTACGGCGTGTTATTCCATCGCTATCGAGTAGCTTGGTGGGTGTGGAGGGATCAAATCCAGTAAGCCAGGTATATAGGGTTTCCACTAGTACTTTGGCGACACGGGTAATCCTTCCATAATCATTTGTTTGAATTTGTACTGCCTGGCTTACTAATTGGTCGATCCGGGTTAGCCCATCACTACTGCGCTTGTGATACCACTTACTGTTGCTATTGGAATTATTTTGGAAGTCCTGTGCGTACTCACGGATACTTTTGGGGACATAGCAGGTGGTTTGTATGTTTTGTGGGTGAACCAAGTTCCTAACATAGTTATCGATATTGGGTGCCAGCAAGGGTTAACTCTCCTGTCTTTATTACTGTTTTTCGCCACTAGCCGTCTATGCTTCTAGTGGTGCTGTGATTATCGAATTTTATTTCCAATAAGAACCGGATTCAGGAAGCATCGCGAAAACAAAACCGAATTATTTTTATTAATAGATATTGATGTTAATAATAATTTGGGGGGTTGATCAAGGAAGGAATCTTGGTGTTTCTAATGAGAAGGCGTGATCCTCTGCTTTCATTTCTCTATAGCCTGCCGTTTATCTTACTCTTTACAGTTTCTGAAGTCCGTGCTGATTTTGTTGGAACTTTAAACCTCTATGTTAATGGGGGTAAGCATTGGTTTGATGGCGACCGCCTACAAGGCACACCATTTCGCGGTTTTGAAATGCGAGATACCTCAGGTGTCGGTGCCGGTTTTGGCTTTAACATGACAAATCATTGGGCGATGGAAGGGGTTGTCGACTATTTCGTCGTGAGTGTTGCGGATACGCCCGAGAAAGTAGATGTGTATAACTACCGTATAGATCTCCTATATCAATTTGGAGGGCAGTTCTGCGGTAATTTTTGTTGGCAGCCCTATGTCGCGTTTGGCCTGGGTGAAATGCGTATTAATTATGACCGGCGTTACCGTAAAAAACACTGGCATCCAGATGACCCAAAGTATGTCTATGATCCGGATCATCCCTACGACCCATACTATCCCTATCCTTGGGATTGTCGTAAGAAATTCTATGTCCCTGAGGATCGGCCAGACGGCCACCATTATCCCTACCCGCCTTACCATTGTGACTGGCATGACCGGCAAAATATGGTGAATGTGGGAATGGGAATTAAATATCACCTGGGGCCCCGTTGGCAGGCCCGCGCAGATATACGGCTTTTCCAGGGGGTCGAAGAAGGTGGTGTCGATGGTTTTGCCAGCTTGGCGGTCGGCTATCAATGGCTTGAATATCCGGATTTTTGGTATGACGAAGATGCCGATGGTGTTATTGATGCCACTGATCAATGTCCGCAGACCCCAGTGGGAATCGATGTGCAATTAGATGGCTGCCCGCTGGATACAGATTTTGATGGTGTACCCAGCTATATCGATCAATGCCCAAATACACCGATTGGTATTGCAGTGGATGAATACGGTTGTATTCGTTAAGGGCAGCTAAAATCGATTTCTTCAGCGGGCGGCAGAAAAGTTCTGAAGCCCGCTGAAGATATTGTTTAAAATGATTTTCTATAAAATTACTCGCTGCGAATTTCTTCGAGCTTCTCAGAAATTTCCAGCCATTCCATTTCCAGTTCTTCCATTAATTCCTGCTGCTCCGACTGCTCTTTATTAAGTCGAGCTATTTCTTCCTGCTGGCCGCCGCTATATAGCGCTTCATCGGCAAGTTTTTCCTGTACTGCGGCCAATGCCTTTTCTGCCGTAGCCATCTGTCGCTCAATATTCTTGAGTTTGTTGGTCAGGGGCTTCAGTTGTTCGCGTAGAGCGGCGGCGGCGCGCCTTTGGGCCTTCTTATCCTCAGGGGCTTTTTCCTCTGTGCCAGTAACAGTGGAGGGGCTCTCCTCTTTGCGTTTCTTTTCCCGGTTAAAGCCGAGCAGCCACTGTTTGTAGTCATCAAGGTCGCCGCTATAGGGTTCGGCGCGGCCATTGGCCACCAGAATAAATTCGTCGGCAGTATTGGCCAGTAGATGACGATCGTGGGAAACCAATATGACGGCACCGGGAAACTCCGCCAGCGCCAGGGTCAGGGCGTGGCGCATTTCCAAATCAAGGTGGTTTGTCGGTTCATCGAGAAGCAACAGGTTAGGTTTTTGCCAGGCCAGTAGTGCCAGGGCTAAACGGGCTTTTTCACCGCCGGAAAAGCCCCCTACCGTTTCGAAAACCCGATCGCCGATAAAACCGTAGCCGCCGAGAAAATCCCGCAGCGATTGCTCCGAGGCATCGGGGCTCAGCCTTTGTAGGTGCAGCAACGGGGAACCGTTGCTATCCAGTGCTTCCAGCTGATGCTGGGCGAAGTAGCCGATGGCCAAGTGTTCGCCACATTGGCGCTCGCCGCTGAGGGGGGCGAGTGTGCCAGCCAGGGTTTTGATTAGAGAGGACTTGCCAGCACCATTGGGGCCGAGCAGGCCGATACGGCGTCCCGGTTGAATGCCCAGCTGAACGTTCTTCACCACTATTTTTTCGGCATAGCCAATATCCGCCTCGCGCAGGTCGATTAACGGATTAGAGGTTTTCTCGGAAGATGGCAAAGTAAAATGAAAAGGGGAATCCACATGGGCCGGGGCAATCAGAGCCATCCGGTCCAGGGCTTTCAGGCGGCTTTGTGCCTGCTTGGCCTTGCTCGCCTTGGCGCGAAAGCGCCGCACAAAGTCTTCCATATGTGCGCGTTCGGCCTGCTGTTTTTCAAACTGTATTTGCTGCTGGGCCAGGCGCTCAGCGCGAGCGCGCTCGAAGGCACTGTAATTGCCGCTGTACAAGACCAGTTTTTGCTGTTCAAAACTGACAATGCCGTCGACCACTGCATCGAGAAAGTCGCGGTCGTGGGAAATAATCAGCAGGGTACCGGGGAAGCGTTGCAGCCACTGTTCCAGCCAAAGGGTGGCATCCAGATCCAAGTGGTTGGTGGGCTCGTCCAACAGCATAAGATCTGCGGGGCACATCAGGGCGCGGCCCAAATTGAGGCGAATACGCCAGCCACCTGAGAAGCTGCGAACGGGGCGCTGTTGCTCTTCGTGGGAAAAGCCGAGCCCGTCGAGGAGTTGCGCGGCGCGCGCCGGGCCACTGTAGCCATCAATACTGGCCATGCGCTCGTGCAGTTCTGCCAGTTTGTGACCGTCGGTATCGCCGCTTGCTTCGGCCTCTGCCAGTTGCTTTTGCAATAGCCGCAACTCGCTATCGCCGTCTAAAACGTAATCCAGTGCTGACTGCTCACTAGCTTCTACCTCTTGGGCCATATGGGAGATACGCCAGTTGCTGGGGAGGTCTACCTGCCCCGCATCGGTTTCCAGTTGTCCAAGCAGCAGTTTGAACAGAGTTGACTTGCCACAGCCGTTGGCACCGATAATTCCGACTTTGTGGCCGGGGAAGATTCTGCAATCTGCGCTGTCAAGCAAGTCGCGCTCACCTCGGTGCAGAGAAACCCCTTGTAAATTGATCACTGGAAAAACCTCATATGAATAGGCCGATGAATGCTAGGCTATTGAACAGACCCGGACTCCACAGAGACTGGGGCACTATGCCGATCAGCAAAGGGTCGGGATTCTAACGTGACAAATACTTCACCTCCATCTTCCCCCAAGGAAAACCCCCTCTGGCAGTTCAGCTTGGACTTTTATACCTATCAGGATGTCGAACAGTTCCTACTCGACTGCCAAGACAGAAATGGCGCTGACGTGTGTCTTCTACTGTGGGCGAGCTATACAGCCGTTTGTGGCAAGGAAATCAGTGAAGAGGGATGGAGAGTCGCAGATCGAGGCGTTGCGCCGCGCAGGCGAATGATTCGCAGTGTGCGACACCTGCGTCGTTGGTTGGGGAGTTTGCGCCCCCATACCCAGCGGGTCTACGCGCTGTGTAAACGCTATGAATTGAAACTGGAGCAGTTGCAGTTGGCTGCGCTGTGGAAAATTTATGCTGAGGACTGGCCGGGGGATCGCTCTGCACTGGAGCTAGCATCCCAGCAATATGGTTTGCAGCAAAAAGATCAGGCCCACTGGGCGGGCCTGATCGAAAGCTACTTGGCTCACAGGGGGGCAGCGGGTTAAGCCACTGTTACACCCCTCTGGGCGCTGTACTTTTCTGGGGTCGCCGGTAATACAGTCGTGAAAAGTACAGAGCTCAATTAAGCAGCACCGTATTTGGCTGCGAGGAGTCCCGAGACTATTCGCCGCTGGGTTGCTCCGAAGAAAAGAGGCTGTTTGCCGGAGTGCTGGGAGTAATCGTTGCTGCTGGGCGCGGAGTTTCCACCGGTTTCTGCTGCTCAGCTGGAGCCATTGCTTTTGAATCGTCTTTGGGTTTCTCAACGGTTTCAGGTTTGCTGACAGCCTTCACCTTCGGAGTTTCTGCGCTTGGCTTGACTGTTGCAGGCTTGGCTTCCGTTGAGGGTTTGCTCGCCGCTGGTTTTTTGGCAGCAGTAGTTTTAGCTGGAGCTTTCTTCGCTGGATTTTTTTCTCGGCAGTAGAAGCTTTCTTGGCTGGTGCTTTTTTCGCAGCAGTGGAGGCTTTCTTTGCGGGAGTTTTCTTTACAGCTTTAGTGGCAGCGGCGGTTTTTGCTGGCGCTTTCTTGGCACTAGTTTTCTTTTCTGTGGCTTTTTTTGCCACTGTCTTTTTCACTGTTTTGGCGGTGCTGGTAGTGCTTGCTTTAGTGCGGCTCTTTGCTGCGGTTGCTTTAGGAGCGGCTACTTTTTTTGAGGTGGTAGCTTTGCGGGCTTTTGGCTTGGATTTGTTCAGTAGTTTTTCTGCTTTTACACCGGCCTTACGCACAGCTTCGGCAGCTTTCAGCTCGGCCTTTGCCTGGGACTCGGTACTCTTTGCTTCGGCGTGTGATGCCTTTGCTTGCTGGAGTACTTCGTTATGCTTTTCTACATTGGCCTTGGCGGTTTCTACACGCTTTTGAGTGGCAGCTGTCTTTCGTGTCTTGGCTGCAGTTCTAGCGTCTACTAGTTTGGTTTTCGCTTTAGCTAATTTTTCTTTTGCAGAAGTCAGTGCTTTTCCGGCTTTTAAAACACTTTTGCCGGCATCGGCAACTTTCTTGTTGCGGGCTTTGTCTAGCTTGACGGTTAGCTTGGAAATTTGTGCTTCCAGTTCTGCGACTGAATTGACAGCTCTTTGTTTGGCAGCCATGAGTAAATGTCCTGACGTTTATTATCAATTGGAACATCCGGACAGTGTACGGATCAGATCTATATGTAATAAACATATTTAAATCAGGGATCTGAACACTGTAAATTGTTCTGAAACTGAAAAGCACCTCAAACAGTCCGGAACAACAACCGGCGACTGGTCGATAATAGCGCTGTTTTTAAAAAAAATGTATGCCGTAAGCAGCGAAAATAGTGCTGTAAATGTATTTTTTTCTCGCTGGTCCCTGGAACCTTAAGGTGGAATGTGGTGTCCTGCACAGTGTGCGCGTCATCGGTATGCACTTGCAGTCGCCTTAGGTTAGACTTGAGCGGACTGGCGGAAAAGGTGCGCCTGGAGGCTAAGGGCCGAATCAGGATTACTTGATAAGCCGCCGCAGGCATTGACCCAGGGTCAAGCGCGAATCATTCAACGCAATACGGACAAAGAGACAACACCCATGAATAAATACCCTTTGGCTGCAGCAATTGCCCTTGGCCTGGCGCTGACCGGCTGTAACGAACAGGGATCTAAGCAGGAAAAAGAAGTTGCCCTGGACACCCAGGAGAAGAAGGTCAGCTACATCATTGCCGAAGATATGGCGAAGCGCCTTGAAGCTCAGGATGTGAAATTAGATCCCCAAGTGGTGATGATGGCTCTTAAGGATGTTTCCAGCGGCAATGAATCCCGTTTGACTGAAGAAGAAAAGCAGCAAACGATTGCTGCCTTCCAAGAGCAAATGCAGAAGAAGCAGCAGGAAATGCTGGCTCAGCAAGAGAAAGAATTCAAAGAGACAGCTGATAAAAACCTGCAGGAAGGAAAAGCCTTCCTCGAAGAGAATGCCAAGAAAGATGGTGTTGTTACCACTGATTCCGGCCTGCAGTACAAGGTGATTAGTGAGGGTTCCGGCGGCAAGCCCAGCGAGAACAGCACTGTTGAAGTGGACTACAAGGGTACCCTGATCAATGGTGAAGAGTTTGATAGCTCTTACGCCCGTGGTGAGCCGGTCCAGTTCCCGGTTAATGGTGTTATCAAGGGTTGGACCGAAGCGCTGCAACTGATGAAAGAGGGTTCCAAGTGGGAGCTTTACATCCCTTCCGAGCTGGCATATGGCCCGGGTGGTGCAGGCGGTAAGATCGGCCCTAACGCAACGCTGATTTTTGAAGTGGAGTTGCACAAAGCCAATGTTGGCAAGGAAGATGGCGCCGAGAAAAAAGAAGAGAAAAAAGAAGAGCCCAAAAGTGAGTAATTAGATTTACTACTTTGGATTCAATAAAGGCGCCCATTGGGCGCCTTTATTTTTTACCCTGAAAAATCAATAACAAAAATCTTCGATTAAAGGCGCCGGTTTCCCATCGACTTTATAGTGATGAATTCAGTTTTCAGACCAGTTGGTTTTTATGGGCTGTGTGCAAAAGTGCGATCATTCGATCTTCGGAACTAAAGCGGGTTTCCAATGCTTCCCCCAGCTGTGACAAATCCGGGTTCAGGCTGGATAGATCGTCGGTTTCCTGGTACTTATCATTGAAATCGACAGCGACATCAGTGGTCACATCAATATCCCGATAGAGTTCCCGCGCCTTTTGCAGCCCCTGTTTATCATCAAAAGCCTGGCCTTCCAGTATGAGTTGTTCGTATACCTCAAAGTGTCCCGCAGAGACGTAGTCCACCAGCAACTGGCAAAGATGACGAACACCGTTCTCGGTCTCCGAATCCCCATCGTTAAACTCTTTCTTCTCAGATAGGTGGTAGTAACTTACCAGCAGGATTTGTCGGGACTGTAGCCAACGGTCAATGATTTCACTGACGCCACCCCAGCGCTCGCGCGCAGATTTACAATTTTCCAGCATCTCCAAGAATCCTTTGGTTACTGTTGCCGTGATAGCCAGCTTTATTGCTGATCCCGAAGGCCCTAAGAAGATAGGAGATTCCCCCGCCGACGGCAAGGCGCAGAGTGTGATCTACGCCAGAATACAACGATGCTTGCGGCGATCTTCGGTGGAGCAAATCTAGGGTGTTTTATCCACTGATAATGAGCGGCAAAACCAGTGCTGTGAGCGCACCGCAGGTACCCATCGCCAATGCTGCACAGGCGCCGCAAAGGGCGCTGATTTCTAATGCCCGCGCGGTCCCCACCGCGTGGGCATTAATGCCGAGTACGATACCGACAATGCGCTCATCGTGAATATTGAGCCTACTCATTAGAGCTGGGCCAGCGATAGCACCGACCACTCCAGTCAAGACCACAATAGCCGCAGTGAGGCTGAGAGAAGCGTGGATTGTTTCCGCCAGTGCCAATGCGATGGGGGTGGTAATGGACTTGCCGCTCAACGCCAGTAGTACTGACTTGCCCGCGCCGAATATCAAGGCGATTAATACCGCTATAACCGGGGCCAAAATCGCGCCCACAAAAATAGTGACAAGTAGCGGCCAGCCGGCTTTGCGGATAATCACTAGATTTTGTTTGAGAGGGACAGCCAGGGCAACAACTGCTGGACCTAACAAACTGTACAGTAATGCACTGGAGCCCTGATAACTCTCATAGGGGATATGGAGAACACTCAATGTTATTGCGGTCAAAATGCTAGCGCTGATGATAGGGTGTAGCAGAACAGTCTTGTAGCGCCGGTAAAGGGTAACACCGATAAGAAAAGCTATGACATTCAAGGGCAATACAAAGATTGGGCTCGCCAGAAATTCATTCACTCTCTATTACCCCCAGAGCGAATCAGCAATTTCTTTAGTAGCTGTGCGCAAATAGCGATACTGATCAGTGTGCCAATCACAATAGCGGCGATTAAGGCTAGCCAGTCGGATAGAGTCAGGCCCTGGAAAAAAATACCCCGACAGCCGCCGGTAGCAATAACAGCGGCAATAGGTAAAGCAGTTGTGAGCTGACTTTGGCAAGGCCTGCGGGAGCCCCACCATTGAATACGAGAATCACCAGTAGCATCAGCATCCCTATGACAGATCCCGGAATGGGTAGTGACAGGCTTGAGCTGGTGAAATTGCCCAGCCAGGTACAGGCAACCAGAATGGCAGCTCCCCCAGCCAGTGCAGTATGTTGTGCAGCGTGGATTTTGACATGTAGGAGATGGCGGCCGGTAAAGCCGCCGGAGATTGTTAAGCTCTGCGGAATGCTTGCCAGCCACCGAACAGGATCAGACCGGCAAAACCGATAGCGGCCCAACCGGGGATACTCAGGCCCATCATGGTCCACTGTACTTCAGCACAATTGCCATCGCCGCTCAGCAGTGCCTTGAGCACATCGGCCATCGGGAAAACTTCAATCATATAGCTGACGCTTGGACCACAGGCCGGTACTTGGTCTTCCGGCAGGCTTTGCAGCCACAGTTGGCGACCGGCAAAGTAGAGACCGCCCATTGCCCACAGGGATACCAGCAGGCCGTAGACACGACGGCCAATGGTGGCAGGGTTGTGCAGGAATGCGATCAACGAAACTACACCAACACCCAATAGCATTACCCGCTGGGTAATACACAATTTGCAAGGCTCCAGCCCCTGCACGTACTCGAGATAAAAGGCGGAGCCGAGTAAAAAGGCCACCATTAGGAAGACCAGAAGAAAAGTGATGCGCGGGTTGGGTAAGGTCATGGTAATTCGGGTCCTGAATAGTGCTGTCGAAAGCGGTTCGCTTCGAGATTCAAGTCGGTTAATAGTTTATTGAAATTGCTTTCCAGTTTGTTCCGCCCGGCGATAAGTTCAGGCAGTAGCTCCTGCAGTGCTACCGGGCGGCGCAACCGCTGCCCAACCCGCTCCAGGGTCAGCTCGATTACCCGCTCCTCGCGGTAACTTTGCAGCAGTTTAATTTGCTCGGCGCGCTCAATAAATGCCATTGCGCGTGGCGGAATATACCGGCTGTCGAAATGAAAGTCTCTCCAACAGCGCCGGCAAAACTCATCCAGCGCTTCAGGGTGCCACTGCTGCCAGTTTTCTGCCAACAGGTGATCAAACCATATATCCAGTGCGATACCGGCATAGCGACGCCAGCGCGGGTCCAGTTGTGCCAGGGCATCCCGGTAGGCAGGGTGAGCATCGGTGATGGCATCAATGCGACGGTGCAGGCGAATACCATGCTCAATATCCGTTGGCCAACTGTCATCCAGGGGACCTTTAACAAAGTCCCCCAGGAGCCCACCCAGTCGCCAGCGCGGTTTGGGCCCGGACAGTAACAGGTGTGCCAGATAGTTCATAGGCCTCGCTCAGGCTGCGGCACTGTATCAGCCGCTAGTCCTGGCAGCAGTTGTATTGGGCATAGTAACGGCTCAGGAATGTTTCAAAAGTACCGCTATCCTGCGCTTCAATTTCTTTTTGCTTGAGCAGTGAGGTTTCTGCCTGCTGTAAGAAGTCTTGCAGATAGTCGCTGTCCAGAGGGCGCTCCAGGAAGTAGCGGCGGTGCTGTTCGGCTTTATCCATAGCCCACTGGGAAAAGGTAATGTTTTGTTCGCGCATCTCTGCCAGTATCTGCTGTGCCGGTGTGAGGATATCCCCTTTCACCTTGGCCTTCTGCACGCCCACTGAGCCGCGGTATTGCGAGCCGCCCCAGGCGTTATCCAGCAGTTCTGCCACTGAATCGACCTCTTCCAATAGCTGGGTGGCCCAGTCGCTCAGTTTGCGCTCGCCACCGTTATCCAGCAGTGTTAGTTCCGGTTCGTGACCCCGGTAGACGATACGCTGTTGGTTCTCCTGGGTACTGCGGTAATCGGCATCACTGGTTTTGGGGCTGTCAGTGAGCAGGCAGTGCAGCAGGAAGCTATCGAGAAAGCGCATCTGCTGGGCGTCAATTCCCAGGGGGGCGAAGGGGTTCAGGTCGAGACAGCGCACTTCAACATATTCAACACCGCGATTATCCAGCGCAGACAGCGCTGTTTCGCCGCGTTTGGCGGGGTTCTTGGGACGGATCGGTGAGTAAAACTCATTCTCGATTTGCAGTATGCCTGTGGACAATTGCTGGTAGTCGCCGCCTTCATTTTTAACCCCCATTTCCTGGTAGGGGCCGTAGGAACTGCTGATCGCTGAACAGAGCGTGGATAAATAGCTGCGCAGGTCGTTGTAGCAAACCACTAGTGACTGCTGCACGTTGCTGTTGTAGCCCAGGTCGCCCATACGCAGGGACGTAGCGTGGGGCACGTGCAGAGTGTGGTCATCCCCATTGAAGGGCTCAAGACTGTGCTCGCGGCCATCGACAAAAGAAGCGCATACCGCAGGTGCGGCGCCAAACAGGTAAATCAGCAACCAGTAATTGCGGCGGAAATTACGAATTAGATCGAAGTAGCGACGGGTTTTAAAACTTTTTAAATCCTCACTGCTGCCTTCGATTTCATGCAGCCATAGCCAGAACTCTTCAGGAAGCGAAAAGTTGTAGTGGATACCGGCGATAGTCTGCATGGCGCGGCCGTAGCGCAACCCCAGGCCCAGCCGGTAAATAGTTTTCATTGTGCCGCTGTGAGAGCTGCCGTAGCGGGCAACGGGAATATCTTTATCTTCGCCAATCGCACAGGGCATGCTGTTAACCCACAGGCGCTCATCACCGATCTGGTTGTAGGTGTAGCGGTGGATACGGTCCAAGACCTGTAACGCTTCCTCTGGGGTCGCTACTGGCGGCGTAATAAATTCCAGTAGGGCCTCAGAGAAGTCGGTAGTAATACTTTCATGGGTAAGTGCGGAGCCCAGTGCTGTGGTATGCGGCGTTTGCGCAAGGGCGCCATCGGGAGCGACACGCAGGCTCTCTTTCTCGACACCGCGGAGGATGCCTTTGAGCAGTTGGGCTGGTTTGGCTTGCGATAGCGCGGCCAGGTGGGAAATGGGCACTCGAATCTCCTTGGTACTACCGGAACTCTTCTTTATCGCTGCCATCTCGGGCGACTCTCTGTGCCGGTGCTGAATGTTCTGGCGCTCAGGCGGCGGATTCAGATTTGTTTTCGTCAGGCTGTGCGGGCGTTTCAGCGGGCGCTGGTTCCGGGGCAACCTCAGGCGCTTCTTCCGGTGCGACTTCAGGCGCAGGCTGGGGTTCTATCTCCGGGTTGGCCTGCTCTGGCAGTTCCTCAGGTGTTGAGGGGGTGATTTCAGGGTCACCCTGACTCACATCGCTGGATACCGGTGCCAGAGCTTCCTCGGGGATCTGGGGGTGCCCCTTAATGCTGAGTTCGCACAGTAGCAATTCAATGCGTAGGCTCACATTGCGAGTATTGGCCTCGAACATCTGGTTGATAGCGACATCTTTATGCTCGCTGCGAAACAGTTTGTTCGGCTCGCGGCCATCGGTCCATTCGCCGCTTTTACTCAGGAACTGCTGGTGCTGATTGGTCAGCACGTACACATGACTCATTGTGTTGGGCAACTTTGATGCTGTGACAGAAAGGCAGTTTAGCGACGGGGGCTTTGTGGCTCAAGAACTCCGTTAGAGCGAAAGCGGTAAATGCCTGCTCTAACGGGTTAAGTGAGGAAATCTGTGATCTTTACAGGGTTTCCAGGGGATAGTTGTCCGGGTAGGGCAGGCGCGCACAGCCACTGTCTACGGCTGCTCGTGCTACGGCCGAAGCCACCTCAGGCAGTAAACGCGGGTCGGTTGGCTTGGGCAGGATATAGTTGGGCCCGAAGCTGAGTTCGATGCCGCCATAACCTTCGCGCACCGAATCCGGCACCGGCAGGTGGGCAATTTTGCGGATGGCCTCGATCGCTGCCAGTTTCATCTCTTCATTGATGCGCGCAGCGCGGACATCCAGGGCACCCCGGAAAATAAACGGGAAGCAGAGGACGTTGTTAACCTGGTTCGGGTAGTCGGAGCGGCCTGTGGCCATAATCAGGTCGTCGCGCACACTGTGAGCCAGCTCGGGTTTAATCTCCGGGTTGGGGTTAGAGCAGGCGAAGACCACCGGTTTTGGGGCCATGCGCTGTAGCTGCTCGGCGGAGAGCAGGTCCGGGCCGGATACCCCGAGGAATACATCCGCACCGACGATGGCATCGTCGAGGGTACGCATATCGGTATCCCGCGCCCACTCACCTTTGTAGGCGTTGATATCCGTTCGACCCGAGTGGATAACCCCGCGGCTGTCGAGCATGGTGATCTGCTCTTTGCGCGCTCCGGCAGCCAGCAGCAGTTTGCAGCAGGCGGTCGCAGCGGCACCTGCGCCCAGACATACCATATGCACTTCACTGATTTTCTTACCCTGAATCTCCAGAGCATTGAGCATACCGGCAACGGTCACAATGGCGGTGCCGTGCTGATCGTCGTGAAAAACCGGTACCGGGCAGCGTTCGATCAGGGTCTCTTCAATATGGAAGCACTCGGGCGCCTTAATATCTTCGAGGTTGATACCGCCGAAGGTGTTGGCGATTGAGGCCACGGTCTGAATAAACTGCTCCGGGCTGCTGGCATCAACTTCGATATCTACTGAGTTGATATCGGCAAAGCGTTTAAACAGCAGAGACTTGCCTTCCATCACGGGTTTTGAGGCCAGCGGGCCCAGATTGCCGAGACCGAGAATGGCACTGCCATTGGAAATGACTGCTACCAGATTACCTTTGCCGGTGTATCGATAGGCTGCTTCTGGGTCCTTGGCGATTTCTCGCACCGGTTCGGCGACGCCGGGACTGTAAGCCAGGGACAGGTCTTCCTGGGTTTCGGCAGGGGTCGTCAGTTCTACTGAAAGTTTGCCGGGACTGGGGAGCGCGTGGTAATCGAGCGCTGCCTGGCGCAATGAATCCGTCATTTGGGGGCTTTTCTCTCGAATACTGTGGGCAACACTTAAGTGTTATCCCGGTTACTGCGGGGGCCAGAGAATAACCGAGGGAAGCTTGGCGCTACAAGCGTGAAAATCTGCAATATGTGGTACGGACTTCTATTTTTATCGTGCCTATCGACAATTTTCGGGATAAATAGCCGCAATATTTTGATTTATAAGGATAAAATGGTCGCCGATAGCGGTAAGGTTAAGCGATTCAAGTCGATTTTGATTTTGTACACAGACGCTTACGGCTGCTGGATACGATGGGGAATGAATAGATACAAAAAAGGCACCATCGCAGTGCGAGGTGCCTTTTTGGAATGGATCCTGCCGCAAGTGGCGGGTCCATTCGAGCGAAGAGCCCGGATTATTTGCCGATACGGCTGCCGAAACGCTTCTTGAAACGGTCAACACGACCACCAGTGGTAGCCTGCTTCTGCTTGCCAGTGTAGAAAGGGTGGCACTGGGAGCAAACGTCGATTTGCAGGTCTTTGCCCAGAGTGGAGCGGGTTTTTACAACATTGCCGCAGGAACAGGTAGCGGAGATGTCGGTGTAGTTAGGATGGATATCTGCTTTCATGATTGCCTCTTTTCGAAACCGCCACTCGATCTTTTGCCGAGCACGGCATCGTCATTGGTGCAGGAACCAGTATGGTTCCAGGCTGTTTAAAAAGTCGGCGCATACTATCAGATTAATGTCGCGGTTCAAGCACAATTGGGTGGCGAAATAACTAAGGATGGCCACTTGTTAGCATTGCACAATAGCTTTGATAACAATTGACCTCACTAATTCCTCTGTGACGCCTAAGTCGCCAATTCGGCCTTAACAGTCATTATCCCCGACGAAGCCCTGCAACTTGCCACATCTGCCATTACACTAGCGCCTTTTGCTTGAGTGAGTGGGGGCCAGGTGCAGGAGTCAGTCCAACAGAGAGTCATTTTAAGGCTGGCAGTGCCCGTGCCCCTGAGGCGCTTGTTTGACTATTTGCCGCCGGAGGGACTTTCGCCGGAGTCATTGCGGCCCGGCCAGCGCCTCTGGGTGCCCTTTGCCGGGCGCAAGTTAGTGGCAGTACTGTTGGATATCGTGCAGGAGTCGCCGCACAGCAGTTTGAAGCCAGCGCTGGAACTGGTGGATTCGGAGGTTCTGTTTGGTGATGGCAGCCGCAAGCTGCTGTCCTGGATTGCCGACTATTACCAGGCGCCCCTCGGCGAGGTCTACGCCGCTGCCCTGCCCGTGGCGCTGCGCAAAGGTAAGCCGTCTGATCATTGGGCGGAGCAGTGGCTTCAGCTCACGACAGAGGGAAAGGGCTTACCGGAAACTGCACTGGCGCGCGCGCCCAAGCAGCAGGCTCTGTTCCAGTTGCTGTTGAGTGATGGCAAGCAGAGCCGAACCCACCTTAAGGCCCTCGGCCACAATACCCCCGTGATTCGCGCCCTGCAGGATCGCGGCCTGGTGGAGTGGATTCCAGGCCCTACCGTACCTGCGCCATTGCCCGCTGCAGAGAGCACAGCGGCCCCGGAGCTGAACAGCGAACAGCAACAGGTGCTCGACAGTATCGATTGCAGCAGCTTTTCTGCTTCATTACTGGAGGGCACCACCGGCAGTGGCAAGACCGAAGTTTATCTGCGCCTGATGCAGCGGGTTCTGGATAGCGGTCGCCAGGCATTGTTATTGGTGCCGGAGATTGGACTTACGCCGCAAACGCTGAGGCGTATTGCCGCTCGCTTCCCCAAGCACAGTATTGCGGCGTTGCACTCTGGCTTGGCCGATGGCGAGCGCGCTCAATCCTGGTTGGCGGCCGCAGGTGGGCAGGCAGATATTGTGATCGGCACCCGCTCAGCCATTATGACGCCCCTGCCCAGGCTCGGCGTTGTGATTGTCGATGAAGAGCACGATGCCTCTTTTAAACAGCAGGACGGTGTGCGCTATTCGGCCCGGGACTTGGCCGTGGTTTTGGGCCGCAACAATAATGTACCGGTGGTTTTGGGTTCGGCCACGCCCTCTCTGGAAACCTTGCACAACGCTTTGAATGGGCGCTATCAACACCTGCGTATGCGCTATCGCGCCGGTGATGCCAAGCCGCCGCAAATTCACGTAGTACCGACACTGCGGGAGCCTTTGGAAGAGGGGTTTTCTCCCCAGGTGTTGCGCCATATCGGCGATACCCTCGCTCGGGGTGAGCAGGCCCTGGTGTTTATCAATCGGCGCGGCTTTGCCCCCGCGCTGACTTGTGATGATTGCGGCTGGCTGGCGGACTGCCCGCACTGCTCGAGCAAGCTGACTATGCACCGGCGGCAACGCCAGTTGCGCTGCCACCACTGCGATTACCGCCGCCCGCTGGTTGATAGCTGCCCGCAATGTCACAGCCGTTCGATTTCGGCACTGGGTGCCGGCACGGAACGCAGCGAGGAACTGTTGGTCCGTCGCTTTGCCGACTACCCGGTGATACGTGTGGACCGGGATACCACGGCGAGCAAACAGGCGCTGGATAAATTGTTAGCACCGGCGCGAGAGGGCGAGCCCTGCCTGTTGCTGGGAACCCAGATGCTGGCCAAGGGGCACCATTTGCCCAAGGTCACTTTGGTAGTGATCCAGGATGCCGATGGCGGTTTGTTCAGCGCAGATTTCCGCGCGCCAGAGCGTACCGGCCAGTTACTGGAACAAGTGGCGGGCCGTGCGGGGCGCGGCAGTCTCAGTGGGCGGGTATTGGTTCAGAGCCGCTTTCCCGAGCACCCGCTTTTACAATTGCTGCTGGAAAAAGGCTATGGCGCTTTTGCGCGCCAGTTGCTGAGGGATCGCACGGTTGCACAGTTGCCTCCCGCGAGTGCTATGGCACTGGTGAGAGCGGAGTGTGAAGAGCCTGGTTGGGCTGAAGAGTTTCTACAAAATGCGCGACTCTTTATGCAGTCCCTGGCACCCCCATCGCCGCAGATCCAATATCTGGGGCCGGTGCCGGCACTACTGGAACGCAAATCCGGGCGCTTCCGATTTTATATTCAGGTCACTGCACAAAACCGAGCCCACTTACAGCCGCTGCTGGCGCGAGTGTGTGCTTGGGCGGAGGGCAATAAAAATCGCCGCCTGCGCTGGGCTGTGGATATGGATGCGCAGGAATTATCGTGAATATGCGCTGGGTTACGCGCCTGGCACTAAATTGGCGGTACAATTCACAAACCGCTAAAACCTTGCAGGGAAGAAATTTTCGATGAGCCGTCGTACCAGTAATCGCCGCAGTAAAAAAGCCGCAGGCAAACCCGCATGGGTTTGGTTTGTCCTGGGGAATTTTGTCGGTGGCTTTGCGGTGGCCGTACTGTTTCTCCTGGGCATGGACAAGGACAGCCGGGGAATAAGCAGCATTAAGCCAAAGGCGGTGCAGCAGCGAGAGGAAACATCGCCTCAACCGCGTTTTGATTTTTATACAAAATTAAAAGAAAACGAAGTCACGGTACCCCCGCCCAAAGTGGCACAACCGGCGCGCCGCAGTGACTCCACCAACAATTCCCAGAGCAGTAGCTCATCGGAACCCGATCGCAGCACCCCGGCACAGGTATATATCCTGCAGGCGGCGTCGTTTCGCGATGCTTCTGAAGCGGAGCGCCTGCGCGTTGAGCTGACCCTGGCCAACCTGGATGTTAAAGTGGAATCGGCCACCGATAACCGGGGTACCTGGCACCGGGTATTGGTGGGCCCTTACAGCAACCGCTCCCGGATGGCCAAAGCGCGCCAAACATTGGCTGAGCATCGCCTGATGCCGCTGGTGCTAAAACGCCCGGCGACCCAGTGACCATCAATTCCGTTTATTAAGGTGTGTTGCCCTACTCAGTAATTGTGACCTCTCTTATTGAAATCGGCGCGTACCGTCCTCACTTACCTAGTCTGAAGACAATTCCCCGGCGCGGGCACTTCGATGCCCGCTGCCAGAGTACACGCGCAATCCGAGAGGTCTCCATTGGAACAGTATCGCGGAACTACTATTTTATCCTGTCGCCGCAACGGCAAAGTTGTGATTGGCGGCGACGGCCAGGTGTCCATGGGCAACACCGTTATGAAAGGCAATGCGCGCAAGGTGCGTCGCCTGTACAAAGATAAGGTTATTGCCGGTTTTGCCGGTGGTACTGCAGACGCTTTCACTCTGTTCGAACGTTTTGAAGCCAAGCTTGAGGCCCACGGTGGCCAGCTGACCCGCGCCGCTGTGGAGTTGGCCAAAGATTGGCGTACCGACCGCGCCCTGCGCCGCTTGGAGGCCCTGCTGGCGGTTGCCGATTCCACTGCCAGTTTGATTGTGACCGGTAATGGCGACGTGATTCAGCCGGAAGACGACCTGATTGCTATCGGTTCCGGTGGCCCCTTCGCCCAGTCGGCAGCTCGCGCGCTGCTGGACAATACCGATATGGATGCCCGCTCTATTGTGGAGCAGGGGCTGAAGATCGCCGGCGATATCTGTGTTTACACCAACCAGAACCACACCATCGAAGAACTGGCTTATTGATTACCGGGTACACCCTAGAGTGACCGGCTGGCGGGCTGTTTAGGCCCCCGCAAGAATTTTTGCAGGAATTTGTATGTCCCAGATGACACCCAGAGAAATTGTCCACGAACTCGACCGCCATATTGTCGGCCAGCAGGAGGCCAAGCGTGCGGTAGCCATTGCGCTGCGAAACCGCTGGCGCCGTATGCAGGTTAGTGAAGACCTGCGCGCCGAGATCACGCCGAAAAATATTTTGATGATCGGCCCTACCGGCGTGGGTAAGACGGAAATTGCCCGCCGCCTGGCCAAATTGGCGAACGCGCCCTTTATCAAGGTAGAGGCGACTAAATTTACCGAAGTGGGCTATGTCGGTCGGGATGTAGAGTCGATTGTCCGCGATCTTGTCGAGATGGCAGTGAAGCAGGAACGCGAGCAGGCCATGGCTGGTGTTGAGCAGCGCGCTATGGATGCCGCAGAAGAGCGCATCCTCGATGCCCTGTTGCCGCCGGCGCGCTCCACCGAGCCCACCGATAAGGATTCCAGCACTCGCCAGCTGTTCCGCAAGAAGTTGCGCGAAGGTGATCTCGATGACAAAGAGGTTGAGGTGGATCTGGCCGCTGCGCCCATGGGCGTAGAAATTATGGCCCCTCCCGGTATGGAGGAGATGACCAACCAGCTCCAGGGCATGTTCTCCAATATGTCCCAGGGCAAGACTCGCAAGAGCAAGCTGCCGGTCAAGCAGGCCCTCAAGCAGCTCACCGACGAGGAAGCGGCCAAGCTGGTCAACGACGAAGATGTTAAGACCCGTGCGATCCGCGCTGCTGAGCAGAATGGCATCGTATTTATTGATGAAATCGATAAAGTCGCCAAGCGCCAGGAGAGCGGCGGTGCCGATGTTTCCCGCGAAGGGGTACAGCGCGACCTGCTGCCACTGATTGAAGGCAGCACGGTTAACACCAAGTACGGCATGATCAAAACCGATCACATCCTGTTTATTGCCTCCGGTGCCTTCCACCTGTCCAAGCCCTCGGACCTGATTCCCGAGTTGCAGGGTCGCCTGCCCATTCGTGTGGAATTGAATTCGCTGAGCTCCGCAGATTTCGAGCGTATCCTCACCGAGCCGTCCGCTTCCCTCACTGAGCAGCAAAAAGCATTGCTGGCCACTGAGGGGCTGGAACTGCAATTTAGTGAAGACGGTATTCGCCGCATCGCGGAAGTGGCTTTCGAGGTGAATGAGCGCACCGAGAATATCGGTGCACGCCGTCTGCACACGGTATTAGAGCGCTTGCTGGAGGAAATTTCCTTTGATGCGGGCGATGGCAATACTTCGCTGAACATTGATGCCGCCTATGTGGACAGCCATCTGGGCGAGCTGAGCCAGAACGAAGACCTGTCGCGTTTTATTTTGTAAACCAATGAAACCGCAAAAAATCCGATTAAATCGCGTAGAGAAAAGCCTGCACCTGGTATATGGCGATGCTGAATTTACCTTGCCGGCAGAGTACCTGCGCGTCTACTCCCCCAGCGCTGAGGTGCGTGGCCACGGTGCCAGCGAGCCGGTGTTGGTCAGTGGCAAAATACATGTGGGTATCGATACGGTGGAGGCGGCTGGCCGCTATGCGCTAAAAATCGATTTCGACGATGGCCACGACACCGGTATTTTTACCTGGGAGTATTTGCACGAACTAGCTGAAAACTATTCGTCCAACTGGGAGGCTTACCTTCAGCGCCTGCGTGATGCCGGCCAGGGCCGCGACCCGGATGAGAGTGTGGTGAAGTTTATCGGCTAGTGGCAAATTGATCGGTAATGACAACCGCTCCCCAGGGGGCGGTTCCACCCTTCTCTCTCTCAATATCTCCCCACTCTTCTCAATAATTTATTACCGAAATAATTAATTTTTGGTACGTCTTTGCCAAATATTGCCAAATTTACGTAATTCTTTGATATTCATTGATTTTCAGAGCAAAGATATTAACAACGTAACCGGCGCGTAATTCTTTTGTCACATTTTGGAACTCTAATGCTCGCCAAATTAACGAGTTTCGGAGGCCCCCATGGCAAAAACAATTGTCCGCGCACTGAGCGCCTTTTGTCTGATTCCTCTCGCTTCCGCTGTTTCAGCGGCAACCTTGCCCGACTACCAAATCAATAGTGCCTGGTACACGGAAAGTGCTGACCGATTGGAAGAGCGCGCTTCGCTTTCCCGCGAGGTAAAAACTGCGAAGAATGTAATTCTGTTCGTCGGCGATGGAATGGGCATTTCCACACTAACCGCCGCCCGTATCCTTGAAGGCCAGCTTGTCGGTGAGAGCGGCGAAGAAAATGCGCTCTCCTTCGAAGAGTTTCCGCATACCGCACTGATCAAAACCTATAACACCAATCAGCAGACCCCGGACTCTGCCGGTACCATGACCGCCATGATGACCGGAGTAAAAACCCGAGCCGGTGTAATTAATATCGACGGCGATGCACTGCGAGCTGATTGCGCCAGCACTGAGGGTAAGGAATTAAATACCTTCCTGGAGATGGTGGAGAGCCGTGGCAAGGCCACCGGAATTGTTTCCACCGCGCGTCTGACCCATGCCACGCCTGCAGCCACTTACTCGCGCAGCCCGGAGCGCAACTGGGAGTATTCCGCCGAGGGCGATTGTTCCGATATCGCCTCGCAGATGGTTGAGGTGTCTGCCGGCGACGGTATCGATGTCATGCTCGGCGGTGGCCGCCGCAACTTTGTTACCTCCGACAATGAAGGTAGACGTGAAGACGGCCGCGACCTGACTAGTGAATGGCTGGAGCGCTATGACGGCGAGCAGACTGCTGTGTACGTGGAGAGTGGCTCCGAGCTGGAAGGCGTCGATATTGCCTCCACCGATAAGTTATTGGGGCTCTTCACCAGCAGCCACATGAGTTACGATGCGGATCGCATCGCCAAGGACAGCGATGAGCCGAGCATTGCCGAGATGACTGATACCGCCATCGAGCTGTTGGAAAAAGACAGCGATGGCTACTTCCTGATGGTAGAGTCCGGGCGTATCGACCACGGCCACCATGCCGGTAATGCCTATAACGCCTTGCACGATGCCATCGCCTTTGCGGATGCGGTACAGGTTGCTTTGGATAAAGTGGATCTTGAGGACACCTTGATCCTGGTGACCGCCGATCACAGCCATGTGATGACTATCGCCGGCTATCCGACTCGCGGTAACCCGATACTCGGTAAAGTGGTTGAGAATGACAGCAGCGGTGCCGCAGAAGCGGAAGAAGGTCTCGCTGCGGACGGTAAACCTTACACCACCCTGAGCTATGCCAATGGCCTGGGTTATGCCGATTTAGGTGAAAATACCGACGCGGATGAGCGCTACGATATCGCCGCCGATACCGGACGCAAAGATCTCTCCGGCGTGGATACCGAGGCGCCGGGCTTCCACCAGGAAGCAATGGTGCACCTGGAGTCTGAGAGCCATGCGGGCGAGGATATCAGCTTGCACGCTATCGGCGCCGGCGCCGAGCGGGTACAAGGTAGCCTGGAGCAGAGTGCAGTCTTCCACGTGATGACTGCTGCGACCGACCTGTCGCTGACAGAAGAATAACTGGGGGTAATTCACCATGAGACATTTTAAGAAAACAGTACTGGCTTTCTCTGTCGCCCTACTGGCCACCGCCTGTAGCGACGACAATTCAAACTCTGACGACGTAGTGGAATTACCCGAAGAGGAGCATGTCGGTGTTTCCTCGGCTCAGAGCAACAGTAGCTGGTTCCAGGAAGCCCAGCAGGCGATCGAAGAAGCGAGCGCTGTAGAAATCAACAACACCCCCGGTGCCGCCAAGAACATTATCCTGTTCGTTGGCGATGGTATGGGCATCTCCACAGTGACCGCCGCCCGTATCCTGGCAGGTCAGCAGCAGGGCCTCGATGGTGAGGAACACCAGCTGAGCTTTGAGAAAATGCCGTTTGCCGGTCTGGTCAAAACCTACAACACCAACCAGCAAACCCCGGATTCTGCCGGCACTATGACCGCACTGGTAACCGGGGTTAAAACCAAGGCCGGTGTATTGAGCGTTGCCGAAAATGTTGCGCGTGGCGATTGTGCCGCCAGCCTCGAGTACCCGCTGACGACGGCAATTGAGCTGGCTGAAGACCTGGGCAAGAGCACCGGTATTATTAGCACCGCGCGTATCACCCACGCTACCCCGGGGGCTACTTATGCCAAGGTGCCTGAGCGCGGCTGGGAGGAAGCAGCCCCGGATGGCTGCACCGATATCGCCGCTCAACTGATAGAGTTTGAAGCTGGTGATGGTATCGATGTGGTGATGGGCGGTGGCCGTCGCAACTTCCTGCCCAGCGATATTACCGATATCGAAGGTGAAGCAGGGCGCCGTGAAGATGGGCGCAACCTGGTGGATGAGTGGAAGGCCCGTTACGACGACGGTGTAAATAATATTGCCTACGTTGAAGACACCACTGCTTTTGAAGCCGTAGACGCTTCTGCAACTGACAAGTTGTTCGGCCTGTTTAATTCCTCACATATGGAATTCGAGGCTGTTCGCGAGGACGACAAAGCCGGTGAGCCCTCCCTGTCAGAGATGACCGCTAAAGGTCTCGAGATGCTGCAGAAAAATGAGGACGGCTACTTCCTGATGGTGGAATCCGGTCGTATCGACCACGGTCACCACGCCGGCAACGCCTATCGTGCCCTGACCGATGCGGTGGAATTTGCAGAAGCGATTCAGTACGCCATGGATAATACCAGTGCAGAAGACACCCTGATTGTTGTTACTGCGGACCACAGCCACGTGATGACTATCGCCGGCTACCCCACTCGCGGTAACCCCATCCTCGGAAAAGTGATTGGCAATGACGGTCATGGCGAAGCGGAAACCTCCCATGCCCTGGCGGAAGATGGCCTGCCCTACACGACTCTGAGCTATGCCAATGGCCCGGGCTACAGTGCCGGTGATAGCGGAGCGCGTCCGAGCCTGGTGAGCACAGACACTGCCGCCCTGGATTACCAGCAGGATGCCTTGATTCCCATGAGCAGTGAATCCCACGCGGGTGAGGATGTGGGTGTTTGGGCGCGCGGACCGGGTGCGCACCTGGTGAGCGGCACCAACGAACAAAACTTCCTGTTTCACGTAATGGTGCGTGCTGGCGGATTATTGGAACAGTAATTCCATCAGCTGTCGGTGTGGATGGCATGTTCATCCACACCGACACTTTCCCCGGTTAGATCTTGAATTGAGGCTTGGAGAAAAGCACCTCACAGAGCGCTTCGGTCTTTTTCATTAGTAGGCTTTGTCGGTGCCGGATAATTTTTAGCACCGTGCCAAACTCACTTTGCAGCTTGTCTCCCTGAGTGATTACCAGCCGTGCCAGCAAATGGAGATCACGCCAGTCACCCAGAACTTCTCCCAACTCCTTTAGTGACTTACAGCGCTCGCCCACAGTGAGCGGATAACGCTTCCTCAATAAGCGGCTCTGGTACCAGTGATCCTTGGCTCTTTTACGCAATAGATGCAGGCGGTTTGCATTTTTGTGCCTGCGCACTTTACGCCATGCGCTTGCGGCTTTTCGGTAGCCGCGCAGGTAACCGGCTTCCGCATCATGCCAGCCGAGCTGTTCAAGCGGCCACGATGGAATTCTTATTTGACCTTTATCGAGGAGTTTCAATGCCGCTTGAACCGCTGAGTGGTTTTGCTCTGCCTGGATCAGTTCGTCGAGGAGATGGTGTAACCGGTGAAAGTGATGTGGCGGTGCCAATCCCAGTAAAGCGATGCGCAGTGCTGTGAGGTCGCGGGTGTGGGCGAGAGTGTTTGCCAATTTTCTGTAGTGGGTATTTTCGCGCTGAAAAGTGCTACCGATTTGTGGGCGGACCAGGCGCAGTAGCGCGCGAATTTTCTTGCAGCGTTTGCGCAGTTCGTGGACGGCAGTTTCCCCTCCGTTGCGGAGCAAGTATCCGTTTGCCGCCGTTACTTCTGCCTGGGCGATAGATTTGATTTGCTCGGGAAAAGGAGAGTCACATTGGAATTGGTAGCTCATAGAACAGTCCCGGGTGATCCCATTAAATTTTAGTGGTTTCCGCTCTGCTTGATTTCAAGCGGTGCCCCACTGGCTCCGGCAATGTACAATGGCCTTTTAAAGTTTTCGCTCAGCAGGCATAGCATGAAGGATCGCAAGACCACCCACTTCGGCTACCAGGAAGTGCCGGTGGAAGAAAAGGCCGGTCGTGTGGCAGAAGT
Organism: Microbulbifer sp. VAAF005; assembly: GCF_030012985.1. NCBI lineage: Bacteria > Pseudomonadati > Pseudomonadota > Gammaproteobacteria > Cellvibrionales > Microbulbiferaceae > Microbulbifer > Microbulbifer sp. VAAF005. Next base: position 3,281,699 of record NZ_CP120233.1, read on the forward strand.
GTTCCACTCTGTAGCAGCCCGTTACGATGTAATGAACGACTTGATGTCTGGAGGTGTTCACCGCCTCTGGAAGCGTTTCACCATCGAATTGTCCGGGGCCCGACGGGGCCAAAGTATTCTCGATATCGCCGGGGGTACCGGTGACCTCACCGCGCGCTTCTCCCGCATTGTGGGGGCCAGCGGCCAGGTAGTATTGGCGGACATCAACGAATCGATGTTGCGAGTGGGTCGCGATCGCCTGCTCGACCGGGGAATCGCCGGCAACGTGGTACCGGTGCAGGCAGATGCCCAGTACCTGCCCTTCCCGGACAATACCTTTGATTGCATCACGATCGCTTTCGGCCTGCGCAATGTCACCGATAAGGACCTGGCACTGCGCTCCATGTTGCGCGTGTTGAAACCCGGTGGCCGACTGTTAGTGCTGGAGTTTTCCAAGCCCCAGTCGAAGCTGTTGGAGAAAGTCTACGATCAGTACTCTTTCCGCCTGTTGCCATTTATGGGCAAACTGGTTGCCAATGATGCGGACAGCTATCGCTACCTGGCGGAGAGTATCCGCATGCATCCAGATCAGGAAACCCTCAAGGGGATGATGGCGGATGCCGGTTTTGTCGATTGTGAATTCCACAATATGACCGGCGGAATTGTCGCCTTGCACCGGGGCATCAAGCCCTGAAAAACTGCATAAGCCTATTTTTTCTCTGAGCGCAGGCACGAGGCCGTAAACCGCCATGAGCGACCCCACTTTTCGCGCGGGCTTTGATGCCGCGCTGGAAACCACAATTAATGCTGCCCTTCAGTATGACCCGGCGACACGCGAGCGCCTTTCCGCACTGGATGGAAAGACCATGGCGCTGGATTTAACCACCCCGCAACTACAGTTTTGCCTGTGTATCGAGGGTGACCAGGTGCGGGTGCGCCAGCACTGGGAGGGGGAAGTTACCACCCAATTGAGCGGCTCAGCGCTGTCTTTTGTACGCCTGATCAAAGACCCGGATGCAACTCCTGCCGGACTGGGGGTGTCAGTGAGCGGCTCAAGTGCCCTGCTGGCAGAACTGCAATGGATCTTGAGTGACCTGGATATCGATTGGGAAGCGCCGTTGGCGCAAGTGGTTGGCGATATTCCCGCCCACTCAATTGGCAATGTCCTGCGCGATGCTGCCCGCTGGTTGGGAGGCAACCTGAATCGAGCGCCTGAAGTGGCGGTGGAGGCTATCAGTGAGGAGTGGCAGCTGACTCCACCCCAGGCCCAGTTCGAAGCATTTGTCGAAGACCTGGCCGAGGCCTCTCTAGCTGCTGAACGGCTCGAGGCGCGCGTACGCTTGCTGGAAGAACAATTTTCCCGCAGGGAGGCCGAGTAGTTTTGCCAGTTCGTCGAAGTCTCACAATTGCGCGGGTTTTTCTGCGCTATCGTCTCGATCAATTATTGCCAGCCGAGGAGCGCCCACTGTGGTTGCGGGGGTTGCTACTTCCGGTGAAGTTGCTGCCGCAGTCCAAGATACCACGGGGCGAAAGGCTGCGCCGAGCCTTGGAAGAGCTGGGGCCCATTTTCGTTAAATTCGGCCAACTTCTCTCCACTCGTCCCGACCTGCTACCACCAGATATTGTCGAGCAATTAGATTATTTACAGGACAAGGTGCCGCCCTTCCCCAGTGACCAGTGCACGGCTCTGATCGAAGAAGCCCTTGGTGCCAAGGTGGGTGAGGTCTTCGCCAAATTTGATCAGCAGCCACTGGCAGCGGCTTCAGTTGCACAGGTGCATGCGGCTGAATTAAAGAGCGGCGAATCAGTGGTTGTCAAAGTACTGCGCCCGGGCATTGATGAGGTAATCCAGGAAGACTTGAAGCTCCTGGGGGTGATCGCCCGTGGAATTGAACGCTTTGTGCCCGAAGGGCGCCGCATGCGCCCGGTGGAGGTGGTTGAGGACTATCGGCACACGATTGAAGGTGAATTGGACCTAACTCGTGAAGCGGCCAACGGCACCCAGCTCCGCCGCAACTTTACCAACTCCCCGCTGTTGTATATCCCCGAAGTGCACTGGGATTACACCCGTGAAAATGTCCTGGTGTTGGAGCGTATCGACGGTATCCCCGTCACCGACCTGGCCCAGCTTCGCGCCCAGGACACCAATATGCAGCTGCTGGCTGAGCGCGGTGTTGAGATCTTCTTTAAGCAGGTCTTCGAGTACAACTTCTTCCATGCGGATATGCACCCGGGCAACATTTTCGTTTCCAGGGAGCACCCGCAACGCCCGCAATATATTGCGATTGATACCGCAATCGTCGGCAGCCTGACACGGGAAGACCAGTACTATTTGGCGCGCAATCTCCTGGCGATGTTCCGCCGCGATTACCGTATGGTGGCGGAGCTGCACGTGCAAAGTGGTTGGGTTCGCTCCGACACGCCGATCAATGCCTTTGAGTCCGCTATTCGCTCGGTCTGTGAGCCCATTTTTGAAAAACCCCTGGGAGAAATTTCCTTCGCTCGGGTGTTGATTAGTCTGTTCCAGACTGCGCGCCGATTCGATATGGCGGTGCAGCCACAGCTGGTACTGTTACAAAAGACCCTGTTGAATATCGAAGGTTTGGGTCGACAGCTTTATCCGCAGCTGGATCTGTGGAAGACTGCTCATCCATTTTTAGAGCGCTGGATGCGCGATCGAATCCACCCCAAAACAATTGTGGGTGAGATAAAGCGCTACGGTCCGGAGTGGCTTGAGAAATTCCCGCAGATGCCACAGCTGGTGTACTCAGCTCTGGAGCAGTCGCGGGAACTGGCGCCCCAGTTAGAGGTAATTGGCGAGCAGTTGGCGGGCTCGCAACGCCGAGGCTTGCGCCAATATATTCGGCGGGTCGCCGGAGTTGTGTTGGGCGTTGGCGCCATCGCTGTCAGTAAGCCGGAATGGCTGGCTCAGTTGCCGCCGACCGGTTGGGTACTGGGCGTTGCTGCACTAGTGCTACTGCTGTGGCCCTAGGGCGCTTCGGCCTACACTGGAACTTCTAAGGATTGTTAGACATTGACTCAAATTCAAGCAAAGGCCGGTTTTCTCGATAAAGTCAGCTGGAACAGTGATGGCCTGGTTCCTGCGATTGCCCAGGATTTCAAAACCGGGCGGGTGTTGATGATGGCCTGGATGAACCGGGAATCGCTGGCGCTCACTGCCAGTGAGGGTTACGCAGTCTACTGGTCTCGATCCCGCAAGGGCCTGTGGCGCAAGGGAGAAACCTCTGGTTTCCTGCAGAAGGTGCGTGAATTGCGTCTGGATTGTGACGGGGACACCGTATTAATGTTGGTCGAGCAAGAAGGTGGAATCGCCTGTCATACCGGACGCAGTAGTTGTTTCTATCACCTCCTTCAAGATGAAGAGTGGCAGGTGAATCAGCCGGTGATTCAGGACCCGAAGTCCATTTATAAGTGAAACAATTATGAAAGATGTGCTGCAACAGCTCGATGCGGTGTTGGAAAGTCGTAAAAATAGCAGTGATGCTTCTGAATCCTATGTGGCCAGTCTACATAGCAAAGGCCTGAACAAGATTTTGGAAAAAGTCGGTGAAGAAGCCACTGAAGCTATTCTTGCAGCAAAAGACGCACAGAGTAGTGGCGATAATCGGGACCTGGTTGCCGAGACAGCGGACCTGTGGTTTCACTCTCTGGTCATGCTATCTCACTTGGGCGCTGATTCTCAGGACGTGGTTCGAGAGCTTGGGCGCCGATTTGGTCTTTCTGGCCTGGAAGAGAAAGCTGCGCGAACTAAGTAAAATTTGAATCACTTGTGGCACCACCCCTGATGGCGGGAGTGCCCGGTAAGAAACTCAAGCCATCCTATTGAATGTAATGGAGACAATTATGGGATTCGGTGGAATTAGTATCTGGCAGTTGTTGATTGTCCTGGTCATAGTCTTGCTACTGTTCGGAACCAAGCGTTTGAAAAACCTCGGAGGCGATCTGGGTGGCGCAATTAAGGGTTTCCGCAAAGCGGTTAAGGATGAAGACAAATCCAAGGATGCTGATGAAGACAAAGATGTCGAGCGTCTCAAGCACGATGAGGAAGAGAAGCCAGGCCAAGACACTACTGTCAAAAATAAAGATAAACAGTCTCAGGACAAATAATCGGCAACGACTAAGGCGAGTGTCACTCTGTGTTTGATATCGGCTTTTTAGAACTATTGGTAGTTGCTGCCGTGGCCCTGTTGGTGGTTGGCCCTGAGCGACTGCCCGATGCGGTGCGTACCACTTCCCGCTGGTGGTCCGGTTTGAAGCGGACCTTACATAGTGCTCGCGAAGAATTGGAGCGAGAGGTTGGAGCCGATGATATACGGCGTGAACTTCACAACGAGCGCATTATGCGTGAGATTGAGGAGAGTCGTCGTGAGATGGAGCAAACCTTTAGCGAAGCCAATAAGGAAGTTCACGACGCGCTTAATCAGCCTGAAAAACCACAAGTTGCAGGGACACCAGTAGAAAAACAGGCAGCTGGAGTAAATCATCCTGAGGCACCAAAGCCTGAAAAGGCGATAGAAGAACCTGCTCATCCTCGTGCAGAGCAGGAGGATTATTTGCCAGAACAGGATGAAACTGCCGAGGAGTTACAGGACCCCGAATACCCGGAGCATTGGCATGATTTTGGGGACCCGGATTTAAACCCGGACCATCCTGAAAACATCGATGAAGATGAAGAAGAAAAACAAGGCGAGAAGAAAACATCGCAACAGGAAAAAGATAGCCAGTCATGAGCGATCAGCCCCAAGATAAACATCAGCCTTTTATCGACCACCTGATCGAACTGCGTGATCGCCTATTGCGAATCCTTTTGGTCGTATTGGTCTTATTTGTCTGCTTGATGCCGTTTGCGTCTGAAATTTATAATTTTATTGCCCACCCACTACAGGAGCGTTTGGCGGGTGATGTTGGAATGATCGCTACAGAGGTGACTTCCACGTTCCTTACTCCGTTCAAAACGACCTTTATAGTTTCTTTTTTTATCGCAATCCCTTTTGTGCTTTACCAAGTTTGGTCATTTATTGCCCCGGGGCTGTATAAAAATGAAAAACGTATTGCTATTCCATTATTAATTAGTAGCGTCGCACTTTTTTATATCGGCATTGCATTTGCGTATTTTGTGGTCTTTCCCCTTCTGTTTGATTTCTTTGTTGGAACTGCTCCAGAAGATATTAAGGTAATGCCAGATATGCGCAGTTATCTGGATCTGGTGCTGAAACTTTTCTTTGCTTTTGGTTTTGCTTTTGAAATCCCTATCGCGACAGTCCTACTGATCTGGAGTGGGGTAGTGGATGCCAAGACCCTGGCAAGTAAGCGCCCTTATGTGATTGTGGGATGCTTTTTAATTGGGATGCTACTGACACCGCCGGATATAATTTCCCAATCCTTATTGGCCTTCCCCATGTGGCTATTGTTTGAGATTGGCATTTTATTTGGGCGTTGGATGAAGTCTTCACCCAAAGATAAGCCTGCTACCTGAGATATAAAAAAGTCACCACTGGGCTTTCAGCGGTTAGCTTCACAAGCAGCGCTTGAGGTGTTGCAGTTGCGCTCTCGATAGGGTTACTCACCTGAGAGCGCTAGCTTTACGGGCACAACGCCGCACTCTCCTCTCAGTAGCATCAACTCCACCTCTTCCATGACAAGAAGCTTGATTACACGGTTATTTCCCAGCTGCAGGGAGGTTGACCACCCTACCGGCTGTAGAATGCCCGCTATTAGATACCAGACTGAGAGATAAACGCTAAACTACCTTGTGCTTGGTTGCTTACAACAACAATGGAAGCCTAGCTATTTATTGGAACCGGTTGCTTGTGCTGCGATGCGTTCCTGCTCGGCAACAGCTTTTTCAACATTGTTGCGAACCAAGCGAACGAAAAACGCTGCCATCAGGAATATAAAGGCAATAACGGCCAAGCTGAGAAGGCCAGAAAAGCTGGTAAACAGGTCAATTAAAGCATCCATTTTTCTCTCCAGATAGGCTAATGCTTCACCTATGCAGTCTAGGGAGCTGTAATGGAAATCTCTTGACCTAAATCAAGCTGGATCGACTTATTGTAAGAACGACGGGTTGGTCAACGCAGGGTTAGGGCTGCTAGCAGGCAGAGTAAGGACGCGCCACATAAAGAATAAAGATCACTATTTTCTCGCCTGTCAGGCAGAAGCAGCAAAAGCGCCAAAGGTGGCATAAATAGTGCTATCAGCCCCGACAAGGGGTCGCGACTAAAACCAATAAATAGCAGTCGGAACCAGGCAACAGCACCTAAAACCAGCGCAAATACTGTTAAGACGGCTGCCACTGGTGACATGGAATAACCTTTTGCACATGGAATCGTTTGACTGGTGGGTTTCTCTAAGAAAAATACTAATAGGAAAAAGAGTGTATATCAGTATTTCTGATCTTAGGTTTTTAGCGCGCCCCAGAGTTTGGCTGCTCGTATTAGTATTGTTAGGGCTCTACGGGTGCGAGACTGCGGGCTATTACTTCCAGGCTGCAAGCGGTCAATTGCGGATACTCTCTGCCCGGCAGCCGATTGAAGAGCTGGTTCAAGACGGCAATGCCAGTGATCAACTCCAGAAGCAACTACAGCTCGTTCAGGAAATCCGTGCCTATGCAGCACAGGAGTTAAAGTTACCAGTGGGGCAAGCCTATAGCTCCTATGTCCAGCTCGATGATGAGTACCCGATATGGAATGTCTTGGCCGCACCAGAGTTTTCCCTGAGCCCCAAACGATGGTGTTACCCCATAGCCGGTTGTGCTAGCTATAGGGGCTACTTCCGCAAATCAGCGGCTATGGCCAAAGCCAATAGCCTGCGCAACCAGGGTTACGATGTCTACCTGGGAGCCGTGCCGGCCTACAGCACCCTGGGTTGGTTTAATGACCCTGTGTTATCAAGCTTTGTGAATTGGACACCGGAGAGACTGGCCGGACTCTTATTTCATGAGTTGGCCCACAGAAGAGTTTATGTGCCGGGTGATACCCGCTTTAATGAGAGCTTTGCTACAGCAGTGTCCGAAATTGCCCTACCTGATTGGCTTCGTAGCCAAGGTCTCTCGAGTTCTGCTGAGGAGACTAAGGCTCAGGCACTGGCGGTACGACAGTTAATGACAGCGACGCGTAAAGAGCTTCAACCAGTTTACCAATCCAACTTGCCAGACGAGGAAAAGCGCCAAGAAAAGGAGGAAATTCTAAGTCGATTGAGGCGTTGCTATTGGCGTATGGCAGCAGAGTGGTCTTACCCAGCGCGCTACCAGGCCTATATAGAGAAAACCAATAATGCTACTTTGGCTTTGGCTGCAGAATATGAATCTTTAGTTCCAGCTTTTCGTCAGCTTTATATTGATAGTAATGGTTGGGAGGATTTTTATAATGCAGCTGAAAGATTGGGTGAGCTTGACAAGGAAGATAGAGAGCAGAGCCTGTTGCAGTTGGCTGTTGAGTATAAACGAGAAAATAAAATATCAACGCAGAGTATTGATAGTGATGTGATAGCCTGTATTCATAATGGGAATTAATTTCTTAAATGGGCTAAGTATTTCCATTATTTAACAATCGTATTTTTATCTTCATGTTGAATTTAGGTGTCGCGAAATAGTAAGTGTATGGTATCTCGATACGCTTTATTTAGTAAAGAAATAGCTATGTTTGATTTTTTTGGGGGGGATAACATTAGCTGCCCGGGCATCATTTTAATACGTCAGTCCATATTTTTAAATTATACACTTTTATATATTTGTAAACGTCATTGTTCAAGCTTTGGGTATATGTATCTGATTTTATATCTGAGGTTATTTGATGTGATAGGTTAATAGACGTTTATATGGTTGAGGTCTATCCCTTCTGTCCAATTAATTATCTACACTTATAGTAGTTATTTAAGAATCTCCCTTCCGATTTTACTGCACTTTCGTACAGATTGGGTTTTGTCAGGATTGACTTTTTGTTGATAGATTTTTCCCACTAGAAAATTTATAGTGCTGCCCTTTGTTAAGTTGTGTAAAGGAATAGTTTGGTAGAATGAACAGATACGGATTATCGAAGCTTTTAGGGGCTTGCGTTGTTAGCTTAATAGTAGGCTGCAGTGGTGGAAGTGGTGGAAGTGGTGGAAGTGGTGAGGAGGGAGTTTTGCTTTCTATTCATGGCACCTTGATAGATGGGCCAACTACAAGCGCTGATATTGAAATATTCATAGGTGACTCATTAGTTTCCTCATTTTCCAGTAGCGATGGTGGCTATACGGCTGATATCGAGTTGGATGAATCTGAGTCAGATGAAGTTGTTAAAATTGTTGCCACTTCTCAAGAAGATAGCAAGGTTAAATTTGCGAGCACCCTAGGGACTTTTAGTTATTTAGTCGAAATCGCTGGAGATGATGGTGTTCTTGAACAATCTGAAAGTCATGCTGTAAATATTAGCAGCGTATCTACCGCTATTTCAGCAATATTAGAATCGGAAAGTGACTCAGTTATTGAGTCTTCTGATGAGTGGGATGAGGTATTTAAAAAAGTTGATGCTGAAAGAGCCTTTTCTGTCGCTGCAGCAATAAAAATATTTATAGATTACTCAGAGAGAGGTATATCAATACCTGAAGAAGTAGAAGATACCTATCAGTTTGCTTCAGATTTTGATCTTTCATCTCAATATGTATCTATGTTTATGAATCAGATGGAGGGTTTATTTAAAGAAGTTAAGGTTGCTATGGCCCAAGAAGCTGGCTTTTTAGGCACTTCTAGCAATAATTTAAACCCTATTGAGGGAACATATTACCTTCCATCTGAAGGCGGAAGAATTACATTAAATACAAATGGAACAGGTGAGTATCTCAATGGCAGTGGGTTAGTTGAATTGACTTGGACTCAAGGGCCTGAGGGGATATCTTTGGAGTCTGTAGAGCCCCTTGTAGAGCGTATTCCTATGAAAGTTGGAGAGTATTATCTTTCCGCTGTGAGGGAAAGGCAGTTCGACCGATTGTTCTGGATGTTGGATTCTAAAAATCAAGGAATGGTAGTTTTAGAAACTTCCGATACTCTTAAATTCCCTGATTGGGCTGAGTCGGATGATATATTTGAGACAAATTATATTGCTGCAAACAGTGTTCGCCAATCTGATCTTTTGAGTCCGAAAGATATACTGGTTATTGGTAATTCATATAGTATGCCAACTCCTGATAGAGATGGGGAGGTAGTGAACTACACTGAAAACTTCCAGCCTATTTCTACACTTAAGTCATTAAAAATGAGTTTCGCAGGTGATTTTGAGAATGGCGGCAATGTAAATATTAAAATTCCCGTTGCTTCCGGTAATGGAGAAATAATTGAGAGTGATGTCTCTGCTGTATGGATTGTAGATGATTCTGATCGCCTCGTCGTTAACTTTTCTGATAATGAAAGGTTATATTTCTCTCTATTAAATTTTCAAAATGGGGAAATTCTTAATTCCTTTGTAGAAAGAGTGTCTCCAGATGGACTGCACTCCTCCACAATATCAACTATTTTTTCAAAGGATGTTGAAAACTGGGCTGATAGAGAAATTAAAGGTGTTTATCTATATCCGAAAAATTTCTTCAACCCTCTCAATAGGTTCTATTTCGATATTTCGGCAGATGGTAATATTTCAACGGTATCTATTAATGATTTAGATAATAACGGTGCTATTGAAGATAGTGAGCGTCAGGAGCTAGTTGGGCTCTGGAAATTAAAGGATAACGGTAATCTGTCTATCAGATTTTACAGGTCTGAGTCTGTGGCTGAGCCCTGTATATCAGACTCTTGGAATCCAGAGGTTGATGCAGAGTGTGCTCTTTTCCAAGAGCGTGAATGGGACATCCATCAAATAGATAGTGCTGATAAGTATTGGTTTCAATATAATGTAAAATATTTTGAAGATGCTTATCTTAGCCTTTATGACGAAGATATAGATGTGGATGAGCATGTTTTAAGTACTAATAGAGTTTACCATTCGGGCTTGATTAAGTTATCAGAAAGGCCATTTTAAATATCTAAAGATATGGTTTCCATAGCCAGCTGAATTATTATTTACTGGCGGCACCTTGTGTCGCCATTTTGTATTGATCCAAAAATTAGATAGGTGATTTGGTGTATCTCTAATTATCCCAGATCAGAATTAAATATAAGTTAATTCAGTATTTTATCCATTATTATTGTTTTTGATGCGGTGGTGTTTTTAGGTGCTGATATTTAAGTTCGCAGATTATAACTCGCCTAGAGGTGCAACCGGCACCTGATATCGAGCTCAACACTCATACTATTTATCATTATTTCTCTAGTTATTAAGTCTGTGCCATAAACATTACTCCCAGAGTATATTTTCTAGCTTAAAACGCTGTATCAGTAACTTGCCGAATAATGATGTATAGATGCTTTTTAGATCATTTTTACTAAATCTAACATCCGATTCGCAAATCCCCATTCATTATCAAACCAAATCAGAATCTTGGCTAATCGATTACCGGCTACACGAGTTTGGCTCGCATCGATGATACCGGATCGGGGATCGTGATTAAAATCACAGGATGCGAGAGGTTCTTGGGTAAAACCTAACACACCATTAAATTCAGATTTAGAAACTGATTTTAATAGGGCATTAATATCTTCCCGGCTGACTTCTCTTTGCAGTGAAACGGATAAATCAATCGCGGAAACGTTGACTGTGGGCACTCGCAGGGCTTGCGCCTCAAACTTGCCGACCAAGTTAGGTAATATTCTCTCAATACCCCGGGCCAAAGCCGTATCAACAGGAATAACCGAGCTTACTGCTGAGCGTGTCTTTCTCAGATCAGTATGGTGATAGGCATCACTTACTGGTTGATCATTCATTGCAGAATGGATGGTAGTAATGACTCCAGCTTCTATACCGAAGGCCTTATCCAGAGCAGCAATCACCGGCACGCTGCAATTAGTTGTGCAGGAGGCTGCCGAAATTATTTGCTCTTTGCCATTTAAAATATGGTCGTTTACCCCGTAAACAATCGTGGCATCGACATCGCGGCTGGCGGGTTGGGAAAATAGTACTTTCGTGGCTCCTGCGGCAAGGTGCAGCTCTGCGCTCCGTCGCTGCTTAAAGCTGCCAGTACATTCCAGTACGATATCTACCTGATCCCGCAACCAATCCAGATCTTCTAATCGCTCGCAATGAGTAACGGCAATAGAATCTCCATTAACCTCAAGGATATCTTTATGCACAGAAACTTCGCCTGAGAAGCGGCCGTGGACGGAGTCGTATTTTGTCAGGTGTGCAATGGTGTCGCAGTCAGCCAGTTCATTGATGGCGACTATTTGTAAGCTATCGCGGGCGCCAGACTCATAGAGTGCGCGCAAAACGGAGCGGCCGATACGGCCGTAGCCATTGATGGCAATTCTAGTGGTCATAGCACAACTTTAGGCAGGAGAAAAAATGTCAGCTAAGCGTCCCCGCGCGGCGTTGAGCCAGTGCCGCACGGGGTTGATACCTAAATGATATTCAGTGGAGAGAACAGTATTACTTCAGCAGTTTTTCTACCGCTTCAGCCACATTGTCCACAGTGAAACCAAAGTAGCGCATCAAGTCGCCGGCAGGGGCAGATTCGCCAAAGGTTTCCATACCGATAATAGCGCCATCGAAACCGACAAACTTATACCAGTAGTCTTTGTGGCTCGCTTCTACCGCTACTCGTGCACGTACAGAAGAAGGCAGTACGGACTCACGATAAGCCTCTTCCTGCTCCATAAACAACTCGGCACAGGGCATGGAAACAACGCGAATTTTCTTGCCAACCAGTTTCTCCTGGGCCGCCATCGCCAGCTCTACCTCGGAGCCAGTGGCAATAATAATGGCTTCAGGAGCACCTTCGCAGTCGGACAGTACGTATCCACCGCGCTCAATCTGAGCCAGCTGTGCGCTGTCGCGATCTTGAGGAGCCAGGCCCTGGCGGCTAAAGACCATGGTGCTGGGGCCCTCTTTGCGCGCGATAGCCATCTTCCAGCTCACTGCGGATTCAGTGGCGTCACAGGGGCGCCAAGTGTGCAGGTTCGGAGTGGCGCGCAAGGCGCTGAGCTGTTCTACCGGCTGGTGAGTCGGGCCATCTTCGCCCAGGCCAATAGAGTCGTGGGTGTAGACAAAGACCACACGCTGCTTCATCAGTGCGGCCATGCGCACAGCGTTGCGGGCGTATTCCATAAACATCAGGAAGGTAGCGCCGTAGGGCACGAAACCACCGTGCAGAGCGATACCATTCATAATGGCGCTCATACCGAATTCGCGCACACCGTAATAGATGTAGTTGCCGGAGGCATCCTCGGCGCTGATGCCTTTGGAGCCTGACCAGATAGTGAGGTTGGAGCCAGCCAGGTCGGCGGAGCCGCCGAGGAATTCGGGCAGCAGCGGGCCGTAGGCGTTGAGAGCGTTTTGGCTGGCTTTACGAGAGGCGATCTTCTCTGCACTTCCCTGGCAAGCTTTGATGTACTCATCTGCTTTGCTGAGGAAGTCCGCAGGCAGTTCACCGCTCATACGGCGCTCAAATTCGGTTGCCAGCTCCGGGAATTCTTCGCGGTAATCGGCGAGGATATCTTTCCACTCGTCTTCCTGGGCTTCACCTTTGGCTTTGGCATCCCAGCCAGCGTAGATATCTTCGGGGATTTCAAATGGGCCGTGGGCCCAACCGAGGGTTTCTCGAACCAGGGCGATCTCTTCGTCACCCAGCGGTGCACCGTGACACTCTTCGCGCCCCTGTTTGTTCGGGGAGCCGAAGCCGATCACGGTTTTGCAGCAAATAATGGTGGGCTTATCGGTAACAGAGCGAGCTTCTTCAATAGCGGCTTTGATAGCGGCGGAATCGTGGCCATCCACATTGGGGATTACGTGCCAGCCGTAGGATTCAAAGCGCTTGGGCGTGTCGTCGGTGAACCAGCCTTCCACTTCACCATCGATAGAGATGCCGTTGTCGTCATAGAAGGCGACCAGCTTGCCCAGGCCCAGAGTGCCGGCCAGGGAGCAGGCTTCGTGGGAGATACCTTCCATCAGGCAGCCATCGCCCAAGAATACATAGGTGTGATGGTCTACCAGCTCATAGCCGGGGCGATTGAACTGGGCACCCATTATCTTTTCCGCCATTGCCATACCAACAGCGTTGGTGATGCCCTGACCCAGTGGGCCGGTGGTGGTTTCTACACCAGGGGCATAACCGTATTCGGGATGGCCCGGAGTTTTGGAATGCAGTTGGCGGAAGTTCTGCAGCTCTTCTATCGGCAGGTCATAGCCGGACAGGTGCAGCAGGGAATAAAGCAGCATGGAGCCGTGACCGTTGGACAGTACAAAGCGGTCGCGATCGGCCCAGTTGGGGTTGGCCGGGTTGTGCTTTAAGTAGTCATTCCACAGCACCTCGGCGATATCCGCCATACCCATGGGCGCACCGGGGTGGCCACTTTTGGCTTTCTGGACCGCGTCCATGGACAGGGCGCGAATGGCGTTGGCCTTATCAGCGCGAGAGGGAGTAGAAGACATAAGAAGAGCTCTCTGGTTTCTTAGCTAGGGTGCGGCGCTGCTCTGCCGGCAGATTCCCGCAACAACAAAATGGTGGCGTATTTTCCCGTAAAGGGCGGCCCCGCGCAAAGCTTTGGTTGGGGATTTGTTGTTGAGTGCAGCAACAAACTTCCAATTCTATGCATTAGGCGGCGCCATTAACATCTATATCAAAAATATTTAATAAAGCTATATCAAAACATTTTGATATAGGTGTGCTCCCCTGCTAGACTTCGCCCCATGTCTGAAAATGAGCCAGCACCCGAACTGAGTCCAGCCGAGGCAATTCCTCAGCTGGCCTTGACCCTGAAAGCCGCCGGAGATCCCCTGCGGCTCGAAATATTGCGCCTGCTCAGCCAGGATTCTTACAGTGTTTTAGAGCTGTGCCGAATCTTCGATTTGCGCCAACCGGCCCTGAGTCATCACTTGAAAGTGCTCGCCCAGGCAGGTCTGGTAAACAAGCACCGCGAAGGTAATAACCTTTTCTACCGGCGCACTGCAGCTACTCCACTGCTGGCACAGCTTTTTACCAACCTGGATCATTTGCCTCTGGCCGATGTGCGGGTGCAGGCGGTATCCCGGATTTCTGAGGAGAGAGCGGAAGCATCGCGACGTTTCTTTGCCGATTACGGCAACCGCTTTCGCGAGCAGCAGGAATTGATTGCCAGCTATGACGTATACGGGCCACAGGTGGCTCAGCTGCTCAAACCTGGTCGTCATGCCTTGGAAGTTGGGCCTGGAGAAGGTGAATTTCTACAGGAGTTGGCTCAGCGTTTCGCGACAGTGACAGCACTGGATCTGTCTTCTGCAATGTTGGAGCGGGCCCAATCTTTTGCCGATGAACAGGGTATTAAAAATATCGAGTTTGTCTGTAGCGATACTCGCGCTGCTGCTGCACGGCCGGCCAGTGCCGACACCATCGTGGTGAACATGGTGCTGCACCACACTCCTGACCCGGCACAAATTTTTCACGATTTGCACGGCGCCCTAAAAAAGGGCGGGCAGCTTTTAATTGCAGAATTGCAAGAACACAGCCAGGACTGGGCCAGAGAGGCCTGCGGAGATTTATGGCTGGGTTTTGCTCCAGAGCAGTTGAGTGACTGGGCCGCGACTGCCGGCCTGCAAGATGGGCGCAGTATTTATAGTGCCCTGCGCAACGGCTTTCAGATCCAGATAAGAGAGTTTATTAAGCCCTGACGGGGGTTTGTCAGGCACAGCCTGAAGTTAAAAGATATTCAACCGCTGCGGCGGGACAATGGAGACCTCAAAATGAGTGAATACAGACTGTTTACCTCAGAATCCGTATCTGAGGGGCACCCGGATAAAATTGCCGACCAGATTTCCGATGCTGTATTGGATGCTCTACTGGCCCGTGACAAGCAGGCGCGGGTTGCCTGTGAAACCCTGGTGAAAACCGGTATTGCTGTTATTGCCGGTGAGATTTCCACCTCTGCCTGGGTAGACCTGGAAGAGCTGGTGCGTAAAGTTATCACCGATATCGGCTACACCTCTTCTGACGTGGGTTATGACGGTGAGACCTGTGGTGTTATCAATGTGATCGGTAAACAATCTGTGGATATCGCACAGGGTGTAGACCGCGCTAAGCCGGAAGACCAGGGTGCTGGGGACCAGGGGTTAATGTTTGGTTATGCGACCAACGAAACCCCCACCTTTATGCCTGCACCGATCTACTATTCCCACCGTCTGGTTGAGCGTCAGGCTGAAGTGCGTAAATCCGGTCTGCTTCCCTGGTTGCGTCCCGATGCAAAAAGCCAGCTGACCTTCCGTTACGACGAACAGGGTCGCCCCTGTGCGATCGATGCGGTTGTTCTTTCAACTCAGCACAACCCGGATGTCAGCCAAAAAGATCTGCGCGATGCAGTGATGGAGTTGATTGTTCACAACACCTTGCCGCTGGAATGGCTGCATAAAGACACCAAGTTCCATATTAATCCGACGGGCAACTTTGTTATTGGTGGGCCAGTTGGGGACTGCGGTCTTACCGGGCGCAAGATTATCGTTGACACTTACGGTGGCTCTGCTCGCCATGGCGGCGGTGCATTTTCCGGTAAGGATCCCTCCAAGGTTGATCGCTCTGCCGCTTACGCGGGTCGCTATGTAGCTAAGAACATTGTCGCAGCAGGCTTGGCCAAGCGCTGTGAGATTCAGGTTTCCTACGCCATCGGTGTCGCCGAGCCGACTTCCGTAGCAATTAATACTTTTGGAACCGGTTTGGTACCAGAGGATAAGCTGGTAGAGCTGGTGCGCGAAAACTTTGACCTGCGCCCTTACGCCATCTCCAAATCCCTCGATCTGCTGCACCCGATGTATCAGTTGACCGCAGCTTACGGTCACTTTGGTCGCGATCCGTTTACCCACACTTACAACTGGATCGACAGCAATGGCCAGGAACGCAGTGAGAGCTTTACTGCTTTCCCATGGGAAAAAACTGATAAAGCGGATGCGCTCCGCTCCCAAGCCGGCCTCTAAGTTTCAGAAATAAATATTCATGCCCGGGCCAAAAGCGCGGGCACACAAAATATGCTGGGTACCACTCGGCAAGCTGATAATTTTTGGACTCAAAAACGATGAATCAAATGAGCACTGAATTTAAAGATTACAAAATCGCGGACATTTCCCTGGCCGAGTGGGGGCGCCGTGAAATTGAAATTGCAGAAGGTGAAATGCCGGCACTGATGACTCTGCGTGAGAAATACCGCGCAGAGCAGCCGCTGGCGGGTGCCCGTATCATGGGCTGTATCCACATGACGATCCAGACTGCAGTGCTGATCGAAACCCTGGTCGCACTAGGTGCTGAAGTTCGCTGGTCCTCCTGTAATATTTTCTCCACCCAGGATCACGCCGCTGCCGCCATTGCTGCGCGCGGAATCCCCGTATTTGCCTGGAAAGGTGAAACTGAAGAAGAGTACGAGTGGTGCCTTGAGCGCACTATTGGTGCCGATGTTGCCGGCTGGCAACCCAATATTATTCTGGACGACGGTGGCGACCTCACCGAGCTGCTGCACCGCGAATACCCGCAACTTCTCGATGCTTGCCACGGTGTGAGTGAAGAGACCACCACCGGCGTACACCGTCTGCAGGATATGCTGCGCGAAGGCACCCTGAAGATTCCTGCGATCAACGTCAATGACGCTGTGACCAAGAGCAAGAACGACAACAAATACGGCTGTCGCCACAGCCTCAACGATGCCATCAAGCGCGCCACTGACCACTTGCTCTCTGGTAAGCGAGCGCTGGTTATTGGTTACGGCGACGTAGGTAAAGGTTCCGCAGCATCCCTGCGCCAGGAAGGCATGATCGTACGGGTTTCTGAAGTGGACCCGATCTGTGCGATGCAGGCTTGTATGGACGGCTTCGAGCTGGTTTCCCCCTACATCGACGGTGTTAATACCGGTACTGCTGAGGGTATTAACAAACAGCTGCTGGCCAATACAGACCTGATCGTTACTACAACCGGTAATGTGAATGTTTGCGATGCCCACATGCTTTCCGCCCTGAAGAGTGGTGCGGTGGTTTGTAATATTGGTCACTTCGATAATGAAATCGACACCGCCTTTATGCGTGAAAACTGGGAGTGGCAGGAAGTTAAGCCGCAGGTACATAAGGTGGTTCGCAATAGCGAAACCAACGATCACTTGTTGCTGCTCTCTGAAGGTCGTCTGGTAAACCTCGGCAATGCTACTGGCCATCCGAGCCGCATCATGGATGGCTCTTTTGCCAACCAGGTTCTCGCCCAGATCCATTTGTTCAAAGAAAAGTTTGCTGACTTACCGGCAGATCAAAAAACTTCAGCGCTGTATGTAAAAGTACTGCCCAAGCACCTGGATGAAGAAGTTGCACGCTATATGGTTGAGGGTTTTAGTGGTGTTATTACCCGTATGACCGAGCAACAAGCTAACTATATCGGTGTTTCAGTTGAAGGTCCGTTCAAACCTGAAAGTTATAAGTACTAATAGCCCCTAACTAAGAGGTGCCGGCATTGCCGGCGCCTGAATTGTGCGGGGTTGGAGAAATATAATGAAAGACTCCATTCGCATAAGTTTCGAATTTTTCCCTCCTAAAACGCCAGAGGGTCGCGAAAAGCTATACAAAACTCGCGAAGCGCTCCAGGCATTTAACCCTGAATTCTTTTCTGTTACCTATGGCGCCGGTGGTACCACGAGAGAGACAACGTCGAGTATTGTTACCAATATGCGGCGAGATGGTATTTCAATTGCCCCACATTTGTCGTTTGGTGGTGATAATGAAGAGGCAATACTGGGTTTGTTAAATGATTATAAAGAGGCGGGAATTAATCGAATAGTTGCACTGCGTGGTGATATGCCGTCGGGTATGGGTGCAGTGGCGCAACTGGTTTATGCGAATGAATTAGTCGCCTTTATTCGCCGACATACCGGTGATCAATTTCATCTTGAAGTAGCTGCTTATCCAGAGATCCACCCGGAGTCGAACAGCTATGATGATGATATTCGCTATTTAAAAGGTAAATTTGAGGCAGGTGCTAATAGCGCACTGACTCAATATTTCTATAACCCGGATTCCTATTTTTACTTTATTGATCAGTGTGAAAAAGCGGGTATCGATGCGCCCATTTATCCAGGTATTATGCCGATAGCTAATTTTGCCAACCTTGTGCGTTTCTCTCGCAATTGTGGTGCGGAAATTCCGAGGTGGTTGGTTAAACGCATGGAAAGCTTCCGTGATCCTGAAGACATTCGAAAGCTTGGATTAGAGGTTGTTACCGACCTCTGCGAGACCTTATTAGAGGGAGGTGCACCGGGTTTACATTTTTACACAATGAATCAGGATGCAATCGTTACTAAGATTTTAAAAAGCCTCAAGCTTTAATTGAAAACTCGAAAGCTATTGCTTTCGAGTTTCTGTTTATGAAACATTGATTGAAATTTGCATATCGTTTGTTCAGAGTTTACTGGCTGGAAATTTAGTATCTTTTCTGGGCCATCTGAAATATTTTTAAATTCCGGTAGGTTGGTATAAATGCGGAATTATAACCCCCCTGAAACCATTCCTCTCAATACTATATGAGGATGAAGCACTACTGGTTTTAGAAAAACCCAGCGGGCTTCTCAGTGTTCCGGGAAGAAGTGCTGATCATAAAGACAGCTTAGCTAGTCGAGCGCAATCACTATATCCAGATGCATTAACTGTCCATCGATTGGATATGGATACTTCAGGACTAATCGTAATGGCGCGCAGTGTTGAGGTACATAAGGCGCTGAGTGCTCTATTTCAAAATCGTGAAGTTAAGAAAACCTACTATGCGCGAGTATGGGGTGTGCCTGAAAATGTAAGTGGTGAAGTGAATTTACCCCTTATTTGTGACTGGCCAAATAGGCCGAGGCAAAAAGTAGATTTTGCCGAGGGCAAGCCATCTCTAACCCGCTGGGAGAAAGTCTCCAGCTCTGAAAACAGTAGCTTGATTCGACTTATGCCAGTTACTGGACGCTCTCACCAACTCCGCGTGCATATGCAGGTAATAGGACATCCAATATTGGGGGACCCCTTTTATGCCCACCCTGATGCATTGAAGGGGGCTTCGAGGTTACTGTTACATGCTAGCGAGCTGAAATTTTCTCATCCTGTAAGTGGAGAAGCATTGCATTTTACTAGTGAGTTGCCCGGAGAGTTTTTAATTGAATAATATGGCAAGAGGGGTTGTCAGAGAGATATAAAAAGGACGGCCATTTGGCCGCCCTTTTTATCGGTTATTTTTTATTCTTCATCGCCGCCATCAAAATATCACCCATGCTGCCACGGCCATTACCTTGCCCCCTTTCTGGGAGCGGTTGCCCTGCTGCTTATTGTAGCGTTGGGCTTGGCGGTTTTCGCGCTGGTCACCCTTTTTGATGCCGCCACTACCCTGCTCACCAGGCTCGTCAGATAAGCGCATGGAAAGGCCGATACGTTTGCGGGCAACATCCACTTCCATCACTTTAACTTTGACAATATCACCGGCTTTTACGACTTCGTGGGGATCTTTAACAAACTTCTCTGAAAGAGCAGAGATATGTACCAGGCCATCCTGATGAACACCGATATCCACAAAGGCACCGAAGTTGGTGACATTGGTGACGGTCCCCTCGAGCACCATTGCCGGGCGCAGATCTTTTATTTCCTCTACGCCCTCTTCAAATTTGGCCGTGCGGAATTCCGGGCGCGGGTCACGGCCGGGTTTTTCCAGTTCGGCGATAATATCGGTAACGGTAGGTACACCGAATTTTTCGTCGGTATAGTCTGCCGGATTCAGTCGGCGCAGGAAGCCGGAGTCGCCGATAAGGCTGTTAATTTCACGGCTGTTTTTTTCGGCAATGCGTTTAACCACGATATAGGACTCGGGGTGCACACCGGATTTATCCAGCGGATTTTCACCGTTATTAATACGCAGGAAGCCGGCGGCCTGTTCAAATGCCTTGGGGCCCAAACGCGGAACTTCCATTAGCTGCTTGCGATTTTTGAATGCGCCGTTCTGGTCGCGGTAGCTGACAATATTGTTGGCAATAGATGCGGTTAGGCCGGAAACCCGAGCCAGCAGCGGTGCAGAGGCGGAGTTCAGCTCAGCGCCGACACCGTTTACACAGTCTTCAACCACGGCGTCCAATGAGCGAGCCAATTGAGTCTGGGAAACGTCGTGCTGATACTGGCCAACACCAATGGATTTGGGCTCGATTTTCACCAATTCTGCCAGCGGGTCCTGCAAACGGCGGGCGATGGAGATAGCTCCACGGATAGTCACATCAAGATCCGGGAATTCCCGCGCAGCAAATTCAGAGGCGGAGTAAACGGAAGCACCGGCTTCGTTAACCACTACTTTTTGAGCCGTCAGCTTGTATTGTTTAATGGTTTCCCCGACAAATTTGTCGGTCTCACGGCTGGCGGTGCCGTTGCCAATGGCGATCAGGCCCACATTGTATTTATTACACAGGGCGGCAATAACCGCTGCAGACTCCTGGTGACGATTCTGTGGCGGGTTGGGGAATATGGCGGTGTGATCGAGTATCTTGCCGGTGGTATCGACCACGGCGACTTTGACCCCGGTGCGCAGGCCTGGGTCGAGGCCGATGGTGGCTTTTTGCCCAGCCGGAGCTGCCAGCAGCAGATCTTTCAGGTTTCGGGAGAATACCTTGATGGCCTCCTCCTCTGCTTTCTCGCGAAGCTCACCCATCAGGTCAGTTTCCAGTGCGGTCAGCAGCTTGATTCGCCAGGTCCAGCGCACCACTTCGCCGAGCCATTTGTCTGCAGGACGACCTTCATCGATGATATCCACATGGCGGGCAATCATGGCTTCGCAGGGGTGGCTGGCGGTTGGGGAGGCCCCTTCTTCTTCGGCGAGGCCCACACTGATAGCGAGTACGCCTTCGTTGCGGCCGCGGAAAATAGCCAGGGCACGGTGCGAGGGAACCTTGGACCAGTCTTCGGCGTATTCAAAATAGTCGCGGAACTTGGCCCCTTCCTCTTCTTTTCCTTCGAGCAGTTTGGATTTCACCTGTCCATCGCGCTTGAGGAATTCACGTAGCTTGCCCAGCAGCTCGGCGTCTTCGGCAAAGCGTTCCATCAGGATAAATTTGGCTCCATCCAGAGCGGCTTTGATGTCTTTGACGTGAAGGGAGGCGTCTTCGTTGTCGGTATTGAGGTATTGCTCTGCTTCGGCTGCAGGGTCGAGGGAGGGGTTGTTGGTCAGTGCGTCGGCCAGCGGTTCCAGTCCAGCCTCAATGGCGATTTGTCCTTTGGTGCGGCGCTTGGGTTTGTAGGGGAGGTAGAGATCTTCGAGGCGATTCTTGGTGTCGGCACTGTTGATTTGTTGTGACAACTCCGGGGTCAGCTTGCCCTGATCATCGATGCTTTTCAGGATGGCAGCGCGGCGCTCTTCCAGTTCGCGCAGATAGCGCAGTCGGTCTTCCAAGGTGCGCAGCTGGGTGTCGTCCAGGGCCCCTGTCACTTCTTTCCGGTAGCGCGCAATAAATGGGACTGTGGCCCCTTCATCGAGCAGGGATACTGCGGCGGTAACCTGTTGTGGTCTGACATTGAGTTCTTCGGCGATGCGAACGTTGATATCCAGCATTTGATGTTTACATCCGTTTTCCGGGAAATTTCGTACCTTTAGGGGCGACGTTGGACCAGTAAGTAGCCTTTCAGTTTCCGTGGTTTGTAGCGGGTAAACGAGAGGGCCATTACAGGGGTAATTTCGGGTCGGCATTATGCGTTACCCGAGCGCAGCGAGGAAGGTTTGCGGCAGGACACAAACTTGTGCGGCAGTTTGCATCCAAATTGCGCCTTATCTGCGTCGAACTTCAGTAGAATGCGTGCTAACTAAAATTTGACCAATTTAGGTCAGGGAACGGGGTAGAGGGTACCTGTGAAAGTCTCGAGTAAAAACAAGCTGTTATTCATTGTATTGTTAATCGGGGTGGCTGTTATTGCTGCGGTGGTTGTATTGAAGCCAAAGCCGGAGGAAAAACCACCGGAGGCAGTGATACCGCCAATGGCTGATGTCCTCTATATAGAGCCCAGTCGTCAGACACTGTTGGTTCCCAGCCAGGGAACTGTACATGCCCGCCATGAAATCGAAGTGATTGCCCGAGTTGGTGGTGTGATTGAAAGTGTCGATGAAGCCTTTGTTGCCGGTGGTTTCTTCAAAAAAGGCGCCAATTTGCTGCAGCTTGAGCAAGCTGATTACCAGTATCAGGTTACCCGCGCAGAAGCTCAATTGGCAGATGCCAAGTCTGCCCTTGCACAGGAGCAGGGCCATGCCAAGCAGGCCAAGCGCGAGTGGCGCGACTTGGGGTCAGAGGCTGCCAACGCTTTATTCCTGCGCAAACCCCACCTAGAGGCGGCCAAGGCGGCGGTGGAGGCTGCACGGGCCGATCGCGATCAAGCCAAGCTGGATTTAGCACGTACCACATTGAAAGCGCCCTTTGCCGGTCGTGTTGTGGAGACCTATGTAGATTTGGGCCAGTACATTACCCCCGGCACGCCGCTAGCAAAAATTCACAGCACCGGCATTGCCGAAGTTCGCCTTCCCCTGACTGATCAGCAATTAGCACTGCTCAACCTGCCCCTGGGTAAATCCATCGAGAATGGCCCCGCCGTGCGCTTGCAGGCCGTGGTAGCCGGTCGTGAACATAAGTGGCGCGCACAGCTGGTGCGCACCGAGGCCAGTATTGACCCCAATAGCCGCTTTATCTTTGCTGTTGCCCAGGTTCAAAACCCCTACGAGGGAGAGGTTCCGCTGATGAATGGCCTGTTTGTAGAGGCCGACATCGCCGGTAAAACTTTTGATGATGTTGTGGAATTACCGCGCCAAGCACTGCACGAAGGGGATCACTTGCTGGTGCTGAATGAAGAGAGCCAGTTGAGTTACAAGACTGTAGAGTTACTGCAAACCGTGGGAGACAAAATCTGGCTGCGCGGCGATATCGCTGTAGGCGATCGGGTTATTGTTTCGAGTCTGGGCTACTCCCGTGAAGGTATGGTGCTTACCGCCAATCCTCTCAATGAGCGGCCTGCGGGTCTGGGTAGCCTCTCAGAGGATTCTGCTGAGCCCGCCAAGTTGTCAGCTGCGGGTGATGCCGGAGGCGTTAGTAATGCTTCCCAGGGAGGCAAGTAATGAACGGAATCATCCCTTGGTTTGCGCGCAATAGTAAGGCGGCAAACCTGCTGATGATCATGATTATCATCGGCGGATTCTTTGGTATATCCGGTATCGATCGGGAAGTATTCCCAACGGTGCAGCTGGGTATTGTCGATGTGGATATTTCCTATCCTGGTGCCGGTCCTGCTGAAGTAGAGCAGCAGGTAACTGTACGTGTTGAGGAAGCAATCTCCGAAGTAAAAGGTATTAAGGAAGTGAATTCCGCTTCCCGGCGGGGCCATGCTTCTATTGAAGTTCAGGCGATGGATGGTTACGACGAACTGCGCCTGCTCAACGATATTAAGGTGCAGGTGGACAGTATCAGCACCTTTCCGGATGGTATTGAACGTCCTGTTATTCGCTTGATCGAAGCTAATGCCGAATTAATGATGATCGCTATCGGCGGTCCGGTTTCAGAGCGTCAGCTTAAGGAGACAACTCTAGATCTGCGCGACAAGCTCAACTTGATTCCGGGTGTGCGCCGCGTTGATGTTTGGGGTGATCGGCCGGACGAGTTATCTATTGAAGTTTCCGAGCTGGATTTGCGTCGTTATAACCTGAGCTTTAATCAGGTTGCCGATGCGGTGCGCCGCTCCTCTCTGGATCTGCCTGCCGGCATGGTGCGCTCGGATCGCGGTGATATCCAGGTTCAAACCCGAGGCCAAGCCTATACCGCTGAAGACTTTGAGCGCATTCCCGTGGTTAGCCGTGCTGATGGCTCTGTATTGTTACTGCGTGATGTAGCGACAGTGCGGGATGGCTTTGAGGAATACAACAACGTTATTCGCTTTAATGGCAATCCTGCCATGAACCTCCGCATTATTCAGGGCGAGCCCCTGGATGTGGTGAAAACGGCAGAGCGAATCAAAGATTTCCTGGAAGAGACTCGCGAGCAATTGCCTCCGGGTATGGAACTGGATGTCTGGTTCGACTTCTCCAAGGCATTTGAAGGTCGCATGAATCTGCTGACTACCAATGCCCTGAGCGGTTTTGCCATGGTGTTTGTCATGCTGATGCTGTTCCTGCGCCCGGCACTGGCCATGTGGGTAACCGTAGGTATTGTTGTCGCTTTCCTTGGTGCTTTTTGGCTGTTGCCGGTGACCGGCGTCAGTCTGAATATGCTGTCGCTGTTCGCTTTCCTGTTGATACTCGGGATTGTGGTGGATGACGCCATTATTGTGGGAGAGGCCGTGCATGCTGCCCACGATAGAGGTGAATCTGGCTTAGCTGCGGCCGAGCAAGGGGTGAAGCAGGTAGCTTCGCCGGTAATTTTTGCCGTGACTTCCACCATGGTGTTCTTTATTCCCATGCTGTTCCTGCCCGGTGTCACCGCACAGATGATGCTGGCCCTGCCGGTGGTGGTATTGCTGTGTCTGGTGTTTTCGCTGGTAGAGTCCCTGTTAATCCTGCCGGCTCACTTGGTAGGCATGAAGCCTGAGAAGCCAGCCAAGTCGACACTGGGAATTAAGTTACAGAAAGTGCGTGGGCGTTTTGCCGGCGCTATGAAAACTGCTGGCGACAAGTATTACTTGCCGCTGCTGAAGAAGTCCCTCAGCAATAGCCGAACCACAGTAATGAGCTTTATGTTGGCGCTTGGTTTGTCGATCGCTGTTTTTCAGAGCGGTTATGTGGGCTCTTCATTCTCCCCCCAGGTCCCCTCTGATTTATTGCAATTGCGAATTTCAATGGCCTCTGGTGAGCCTTTCAGTGAAGCTGAACGGGTAATGGAGCAGGTACTTAGCGCCGCTGATAAGTTGGAATCTGATGAGGGAATGCTGGAGCAGAACAAGGGTGAGCCTTTCTTGGAGAACTCCTTGGTTTTCAATTGGCGAGGCAACATCTATGTAACCCTGCAGCTCATCGATGGAGAGATGCGTGATGTTACTTCTGAATCTTTGGCGCTGCGCTGGCGCGAATTGATTGGCGAACTACCAGCTAGTGTCGAAGATATGAATATTGATGCCACTATTAACAATAGCGGCAATGGTATGAGTCTAAACCTGAGCACTGCCTCGGGGGATATGGAGGAACTGCGTGCTGCGGCTGACCTAGTTAAGGAAAAGCTGGATAGTTATGTCGGTGTTTATGATGTGCGCGATAACCTGACCAGCGCCCGTCGGGATATTGAAATCCAGCTGAAGCCTTACGCTACCACGATGGGCATTAACCTGTCAGATGTGGCCAGGCAGGTTCGCCAGGGCTTCTATGGTGAGGAGGTTCAACGTATCCCACGTGGTCGTGAGGATGTTCGCGTAATGGTTCGCTACCCCATGGAGGAGCGCGCCAGTGAAGAGCAGATGGACCGTATTCGTATCCGTACCAACGATGGGGAGGTACCCTTCTCAGCGGTAGCTGATGCGGTTTATGTGCCAGGCTACACCACGATTCGCCGCAACGACCGCGAACGCACAGTTCGGGTAACCGCTGAAATAACACCGAATACTTCCAGCACGCAGGATATCCTTAAGGATATGCGCGAGACCCTGGTACCTGAACTGGAGCGTCAGTTCCCCGGCTTCTCTCTCAGAACCGCAGGAGAAATGCAGGAAGAAGAGGAATTTAATGGGGCTATCCTGGCCTTCTTTGTGCTGTCTTTGTTCGCTATTTACGCATTGCTGGCGATTGCCTTCCGCTCCTACTCTCAGCCGCTATTGATCCTCACTGCTGTACCTTTTGGATTCTTCGGTGCTTTAGTTGGCCACCTGTTGATGGGGCACAACATCAGCATTATGTCGATGCTCGGTTTCCTCGCAGCGGCGGGCGTGGTTGTGAACGACAATCTGGTATTGATGGATCGTATTAATCAGCTGCGCGCTCAGGGTATGGCGGTGATGGATGCGGTAGTACACGCGGGCCGGGATCGTTTCCGCCCGATTATCCTGACCTCGATTACTACCTTTATTGGTCTGGTACCGATTATGTTCGAGCGTTCAATCCAGGCCCAGTTCCTGATCCCGATGGTGATCAGCCTGGCATTCGGTGTACTGTTTGCAACGGCAGTGACTTTGATCTTGGTCCCCAACCTGTACAAAGTTATTGAGAAGTTACGCCCGAAGCACAAAGTTGCAGTAGAAGACGATACCCCGGTCTCATTGGAGACTGTGTAGCGCGGGTATCCAGGCGCAATGGTGGATCGCCTTCACCATTGCGCCTTTGGGGTATAAATGCCTAAACTAACTGCCAGCAAAATGCCGACATTCCTGTCGGCTTTTTTATGGTGTTTGAATAGGATTCTCCCATGCGCATCCCGCGTATTTTTTCCAAGCAGCCTCTGGCTTCCGATCAAGAAGTAGACCTGGATGAGCTGGCTTCCCGTCACCTGGTAAAAGTACTTCGCTTGAATGCGGGCCACCCCTTAGTTCTTTTTGATGGCAATGGCGGTGAGTACACGGCGGAGTTGATCGAGACCGGCAAACGGGCGCGCGCGCGCACGGGAGAGTACTGTGCAGAGGATCGCCAATCACCGTTGGCACTGACCCTGGCGATCGGTATTTCCCGTGGCGATCGCTTCGATTGGGTGATACAGAAAGCCACTGAGCTGGGAGTGGCGGCGATACAGCCGCTGTTTACCGAACGTTGTGAAGTGAAGCTGTCCGGGGACCGCTTACAGAAAAAACTGGGTCACTGGCGCCAGATTGCTATCAGTGCCTGTGAGCAGTGTGAGCGCAACCGGGTGCCGGAGATTGCCGAACCGATAAAGCTGGCGCAGTATTTACAGAGTGAATCTGCTGAAGCTGAGCCCCAAGCCAAGTTGGTACTGCATCACCGCACCGAGCTGGATCTGCGCCAATGGCAGGCGGAGCGCGGTACACCGGAATCCGCCCTGCTACTGGTAGGTCCAGAAGGCGGGCTATCGCAGGTGGAAATCGATGCGGCACTGGCGCAGGATTTTATGCCTCTGCGCTTGGGACCAAGGGTGATGCGCACTGAGACAGCGCCGATAGCAGCATTGTCGGTATTGCAATTTCAATGGGGTGATTTGTAAGTCACTGAAGGATTGGACTCGAGAGTATTCAGGGAGAGAAGAGCATGATAAAAGCATTTATCTGGTTGTTGGGCATTGTCATCGTTGTGTTATCACTGGCGATTATTGCCAAGCCGAAGCTGGCACAAAGCCTCAGCGAGCGGCTTAACGAAACTGGCTATGCCCTCTCCGCCTGGGCGCGAATTATTATTGGCCTGATCCTTTTACTAATTGCAGACACTCGCCACTGGTATATTTTGTTCAATGCCCTCGGCGTACTGGTGCTATTGAGTGGTGCCTATATGCTGCAAATTGGTTTTGAGCGGGGCAAAGAATTAGCGGTTAAAATTTCCCGTGGCAATGAAAATTTCCTGCGTATTAGCGGCGTCATCGGTGTCATTCTCGGCCTGATGCTGCTCTCTGCGCGTTAACGATGTAGGTTCCCATGTCTTCTACCGATTTAATTATTTTTGACTGTGATGGTGTGCTGGTAGACAGCGAGAGCATCGTCTGTCGCATATTGGCAGAAGAAATGAATCGCCTGGGCTTGCAGACCACCGCCGAGGAGCTGGACGAGCAGTTCAGCGGTCGCCCGGCCAGGGACTGCTTGGTGGAAATCGAGAAGCGCTTTGGCGGACCACTACCGGATAATTATTTTGGCAATACGGAGCGGCGTATCCGCGAGGCGTTCCAGCAGGAATTGCAGCCGGTTGTGGGTATCGAAGGCTTGCTCGACCAACTGCAACAGCTGGGGCTGCGCAGCTGCGTGGCCTCCTCGGGCTCTCACCAGAAAATGCAGCTGACACTGAATAAGACCGGCTTGTACGATTATTTCGACGGGCGGATCTTCAGTGCCGACGATGTATCCCGGGGCAAGCCCTGGCCAGAGCTATTCCTGCACGCGGCTGATGCCATGGGGGTGGCGCCGGAGCGCTGTCTGGTAGTGGAGGACTCCATTGCCGGTGTCTCTGCGGCGGTCTCTGCAGGTATGCGCGTGGTTGGCTACAGTGCCCATCCAGTAAGGGGTCCCCAGCTGGAACAGCAGGGTGCCCGGGTAGTCACAGACATGATGGCAGTTCTCAACTTTATTTAATGGCCACAGTGGCCGGGGCTTCCGGTTGATCAGCGCTCTCGCTGTTCTACACTGAATTTGACGTCGAGAAACCGGAAGCTGTACCTATGGCGGGTAAATTCTTGTCTGCCAGTTGCCTATTCTTATTGGCCTTTACTCTGGTGGGCTGTGACCAGTCCGAATCCCCAAAGAAATATACGCTCGAGCCTGTCGATGGAATACAGTCAGGTGACAGTGAGAAGACTGCCCGAAAAGCGGCCCCTTTTGCCGATGAGCTGGTGAGGTTTTTACGGGGAAATAACCGGTCCATCGGGGACACATTCCGCCTGCGCCTGGAGTTCGATCCCGGCGGTTTTGCCCCCCGCATAGAAACCATTGCCGATCTGGAAGCCTTGCTGGTGATCATGCGCGATTTTTCAGAGATGCGAATCTCCATTGAGGGGCATACAGACAGTGGCGGCGATGCTAAGAAGAATCTCAGCCTGTCCCAGCGCAGAGCGGATTGGGTAAAGCATTTCCTGATAGAGCGGGGCGTCTCCGCTGACCGTATGGAAGCCCAGGGCTACGGCGATACCGATCCGATTGCGGATAATGAGACAGAGAAAGGCAAGCGGGAGAACCGCCGCCTGATGATCCGGGTACTAAATTTTGATCGTGTTCCCAGCAAACTGCCGAGGCGCTAACCCCGAACAGCTTGCAGGTGAAGAGCTAGCTTAGGATAGTGTCTCAGCTAGAGGCATTACCCAATTCCTCACTGGAATTTACCGGCGCCTTTGGGGCTTGGTTGGAAAATATTTTCTTCATCAACTTTCCAGTTTGACGCAGTCCAATAATACTCTGCGCTGTGAGCATACCGGAGATCATTGCACCAGCTACGCCGCAGCTCATCACATCCTGTCCGGTAAGGTAGAGCCCTTTGACCCGGCTTTTGGGTCTCAGCCAGGATTGCTCAAAGCGGTTGGGATCGTGATCCAGTCCGTAGATCTCTCCTCGTGGATAGAAGCAGAAGTAATCCGTGGATAACGGGGTTGAAAGCTCGTAGTAATTAATTTCCCCACGCAACTGCGGCATATGCTTATACAAATGCTCCAGTAGGCGCTGGCTAAATGCCTCCTTCAGGTCCTCGTAATCATCTCCTCGCTTGCCCCAAGGCTTGTCGTGCCACCGGGCAAACCAATCGTAGTTGGCCGGTGCCACAATTTCGATGGTGGCGCGGCCCGGGTAGCGCTGGGTAAAGGTGGGGTCTTTCGCAGACGGGAACGAAATATAGACTAGCGGTATTTCCTTATCCTGATCGTCGATAAAGGCCTGCATATCCTCTTCGTACTGATCGCTGGAATAGATCCAGTAATTGGTCTTGGGCAGGTTTAATTCTTCCGCTGTTTTCTCCAAGCCAATATACAGACACAGGTGAGACATGGAGCGGTTGACGGTGTCCAGGTCGCGGATATATCCCATGCGCTCACTGGTACTGCGCGGCAACAGCTTCTCGAATGTATTAAATACCCCTGCGCCGGAGACAACTAATGGTGCTTCGATTTCATGTCCGTCGGACATTCTTACACCGCGAACCTGATCCCCATTCATCAGGATGGTTTCCACCTTGGCATAGGTAAATACATCCCCACCACTGGCCTGAATCTGGGGAATAATCGTTTCGGAGATTTTGCTGGCGCCGCCGACAGGATAGTAACCGCCATACAGATAATGTTTGGCGATCAGGGCGTGAATAATAAAGCTGCCCTCGGATGGGGTCATGCCATTATCACCCCACTGCCCTGTAAGCACAGAGATCAGCTTTTCATTGCTGGTGATTCCACTGAGAACTTCGCGGGTGGTTTTATTGAGCCAGGCGGGTTCGTGCAGTTTTCTCCACAGGCGAATAAAAGGTCCACACCAGGAGGGCAGCATTTTTTCCATTGCCAGTCGCTGCATGGCTTTGGCAACTACATTCAGCCGTTGCAGGTACTCTTCGATATTCGCGCGCTCATCGGGAAAGTGGCTGACCAATTCATCGATAAATTGCTGGCGGCCGGCTTTCAGGTCGTATTGCTTATCGCCAATACAGATGCGGTCATAGGTGCTGTCCATTGGCGCCCAGTGCAACTGGTTATTGGAAATAAAATCGAAGATCTTGCGGGTCATGGTGGGGTGTTCGCCCACATCGCCGATATAGTGGACGCCGACATCCCACTCATAACCATTGCGGTCATAGGCGTGGGTGTATCCTCCGGCAGTGTAGTGTTGCTCAAGGACAAGTGCTTTCTTGCCCATGGCACTGAGCATCGCAGCACAAGTCAGACCGCCAATGCCTGAGCCAATGATAATGGCGTCGTAATTGCCTTCTAGGCGGCTCGGGCGATAGCGCCGACCAATACGCAACCGGCTTGGTTTTGGGGCACTGCGCTTCTTCTCAGGGGTCTCTGTCATGATGGCCTCGCCACTATTGTTTTTATTCCTCAACCATAGCGCCCCCTATCGAGCTATGCAATAAGTTGCATATTAATATTCTGTATATCTATTGTGCACCTTTATATATCGCGTATACAATTTGTATATAAAGCATATCAAGGTAATAGTTATGGGCATCGTCAAGATATCCGATGAGCTACACGATGAGATTCGCAAGGCCAGTACGGTGATGGCCCGTTCAATTAATTCCCAGGCGGAGTACTGGATCAAGATTGGGATGCTGGCGGAGCTGAGCCCGGAATTAAGCTACAGCGACTTGTGTAAGAAGTTGCTGCGCAATCAGGCATTAACCCTGGAAGAGCTGACACGTGAGTGAAATAAAAATAAAGACTCCTGATGAGCAGGAGTTAATGCGCCAATCGGGTCAATTGTTGAGCCGTGTATTTGCCATGCTGGACTCCTTTATTGAACCGGGGGTCTCGACAATGCAAATTAATGAGCGGGTAGAAGAATTTATTGTCAATGAACTCAATGCCCGCCCCGCCAGCAAGGGGCAATATGATTATCCTTACGCCCTGAACACCTCAGTCAATGAAGTAGTCTGTCACGGCATGCCAAGTGATAAGCAGCTACTGCGGGAGGGAGATATCATCAATGTGGATATTACCCTGGAGAAATCTGGCTATATCGCGGATTCCAGCAAAATGTATAGCATCGGTACCGTGACCCCTATTGCCAGAAAACTGGTAACCACCTGCTATGAAGCTATGTGGGCCGGTATTGCCACGGTAAAGCCGGGAGTTACTTTTGGTGATATCGGCAATGCAATCCAGCGCCATACCGAGCGCAACGGCTTCAGTGTCGTACGGGAATATTGTGGCCACGGTATTGGCCGGGAAATGCATGAAGCACCTCAGGTTCTTCACTTTGGGCGGCCTGGTTCCGGTGAAGTTTTACAGGAGGGAATGACATTTACCATTGAGCCCATGATCAATCAGGGAAATCGTAAAACCAAACTCAAGAAAGATGGCTGGACTGTAGTAACTAAGGATAAAAAGCTATCGGCCCAATGGGAGCATACGATTTTGGTAACTGGTGACAGTTATGAAGTGCTAACGCTTAGGGATGAAGAGAGATCTTCTAAGATTAAATAGCGGCCAATTAGTGAGCGTTAGGTAGATAGCAATGGGTAGCGAGACACTTTATATTTTCGCTACCCACTGTTTTCAATAGATATTTTAATCCAGGCATGCAGGTTCTGCTGCGGTAAACGTGTTAAAGACCCAAGTATTGGTGCCGCTGCAATCGCCCGGATCGGTATCATCTTCCAAATCGTAAGGTGAGTTATTGAGAGAGGTATTTCGAACAATCTTGTTAAATTCACTGCCCTCAACAAAGATACCGATACCTCCTTCGCCATTACTCTCTACGGTATTTTGAGTTACTAGAGTATTTGAGGAAAGCCTAATCGGAATACCTAAACCAGAATTTCCTGAGACGTTATTTAGTGAGATGGTAGAAAAATCAGCATTGTCAGATTCATCTCCTTCCCCTACGGCAATACCATCATTTAATCCGTTGGTCACTATATTAGAGAAGACATTGGTAAATTGCCCATTTACTTCGATTCCCTGATTGCCACTTCCACTTATCTCATTAAAACTAATATTGTTAAAGGATCCTCTTAATTCAATGCCCGAGTTATCAATACCCGTTATGGTATTTCGAGTTACGGTATTAGTGTTACCATTTAATTCTATGCCATCGCCGCGATCGCTGTTGGTGATAATATTATCCCTGGCAATACTGTTATTGGATTCTATGTAGATGGCATCGAATATCGTATCAATGATTTCCATAGAATAAATACTGTGTGAGCCTTCCCCTTCCGCATTGACCCCGTCTCGACAGGCCGCAATGATCCCACCATATACCTGGGCTCCAATACCAGTTAACAGTATTCCGGCCTGCCCCGTTGCCTCTTCATCATCACAGGTAAGCTGAAAGCCGTCCATATTCAGGCTTCCTCTAGGACCCTCTATGGTTAAAGCGACTTCATTTTGTTCCGTTATCACACAGAGCAAATCCCTATCCAGAGTGGTTGGTGCTGTAATAATATCTCCACAGTCAATAGCCCAAACAGAAAATGGACTCAATAATCCTGAAAATAAAACTGTTGCGTAAATGTTACGTATTTTCATTATGTGTACCTTTTAAGTGGAGAGTGTTCCTATGACATTCGTTATGTTCCAATCGCGAATTTATAGGAATTAATTCCACTTTGGTAATATATAATTGGAATCTATTTTCTGTTTTATATCATAATTTTAGATTTATTTATTTTTTTGTTTAGTGGCTGGCGCGCCAATTATTTATGTCGAATTCATAAGGAAAGTATTGCGTTCGTGTAATGGTGACAGTGACGTCAGTCTTCTGTTTCCTTGACAGGTTCACGTCAAATGAAGATATACTGTATTTTTGTACAGTATTGTAGGTGTTTAATTATGCGCCCCAGATTTATAGTTTTTGATAGTGAACCGATTCGTATCTGCCGCTATAGGTCCAGTTATGACAATCGCCCTATGTACGCGATTAGTATTTTGAACTATGAAAAGTACGTACGTCGGTTTTCTGTTGCTGTGGGAGTGGATTTGCGCAAGGAATTGGAGTTAACCTTGTGCCAGATGAGAGGGATCGAGAGTAATTTAAGGTGGCTGTCCGAACATACTGAAAAAACCAGTTCAGCGGGATAAGTGGGAGGCTCTGGGTGTGTAGTGTCTTTGATGTCAGTGATCATGCGGGTATGGAGCGCTTTCTAGATACCTATGGTATCCGGGGTGCCGGACATATGATTTACGGTAGGCGCCGGAGGCCCACCCAGCAGGTGTCTATCGTAACTACTCGGAAGGGTTCTGCTGAAATAGAAAACGCTATTTGGCATCTCTACCTTGAGAGGCATGGTGATACTTGGCGGCCCCATAAAAAATACTGGTCCATCAACAGTAATTGGAAGAAACTGGACTCCAGACCGGAATATCGCAAGTCTCGTTGCTTAATACCCGCTACCGCCTGGGTGGAAAGCCAAGGTGGCAAGCACCCAGTGGAATTCAGTTATGGTGAACCTTTTTTCTTTTGTGGTTTGTATAAAATCTGGGGAAATTTACTCAGTTGCTCAATCATTACTTTGGACTCCCACCCAGCCACTAAGCGCTACCATGAAAAGTCACTTCCCATGATTGCGCCCAATCGCCCAGATTTTGTAGCATCCTGGTTAAATTGTGCGGCGGCGACAGAAGATTTTAGCCCTTTCTTAAAACCATCCATTGAGTACTCGGGGAAAATACTGACAGCCCACCCTTTGCTGCGGGCAACTTCGACTGAGTATATCGGTGATCCTATCCCCGTAATTGGATAATTATTTACTTTTTGATACAGAGCAATCTAAATTATATTTCCTGCGCGGCGTATCAATTAGCTTCTGCCTTGAACTTATACTTCTTTCGTGAGGTGCAAAATATGCGCTGGTTTCATCTAGAAGATCTACAAAGCGATTAAGCCGATGTAGCTGTTTTTGGCTTAAATTACCTTGAGCAAGAAGTGCATTTATTTCTGTGCTAGCCAGCTCCTTTGCTGCTATATCTTCTGGCAGGCCACTGAGAGTACATAATCCATAAGTCCCCTCAATAAAGTGTTGCCATTCCTCTTCGATATGTTGAGAAATTCCGGATGAAAATTTTGGGTTTCTGGATTCGTATCCTAAATTTCGCAATTGAGCTATTTTAGCCATGTATTGATTACCAAAGCACTGATAAATAGAGTTAAAGTCTTGCTTAGCCTCTATGATACCAATCCAGCTGGCGTAGCCTTTTGCAAAGTACTCAACTGCCTGTTTTTCGAAGTGGGGTCCAAAAAAGGATTCACAGTCCCATTGAATATTGAGCTTATAGGAGGGCTTTGGCATAACACCCTCATCCTGGTAGCGTTGCAATTGTAGTTCGCTGATTTGAGTAGCCTGAATAAGCTGCTCTTTGGTTAGGAAGTGTTTATCCAGATAACTAAGCAATTCCACTGAATGTGCTCCAAGGTAGAAATCGAATGAAATTCTAGCGCCTGGAGCACTTAATACTTCGATGTGAGCCGAAGTATCTTTTTGCCTTTTAACAGGTCTTGGAGAATTTATTCCTGCAGGAAGAGAATATCCGTTCTAATAATATATTTGATTCCTCGGGTGATTGGAGTAGAGCTGTGAATTCTATGTAAGGGGTGCATTCCATGGGGGAAGCACAGTACGGCTCCGGCAGGTGTGCGGATATCGATGTCTAATAAAGAGTCCCGACTGGGTTGTTTTATGGGATCATCTGCATTCACCCTGAATCGGGTTGCACCACCTTCAAAATCTTCACTCAGCAGTACTAAAAACGTCATTTCACTATAGCGATCGGGGAAGCCATTGGCGATCAACTGGTTGTTGTCAATGCGGCTACCGGGCCAGGCGCCATCGGTGTGGAACTGGAAGAAATCTCCCTCACCATAGCGATAAAAGCGGAAACGCCGATTGATGCCGACAGCCTCTCTTCCACCAAAGTAACCATTTAAGTCCTGCGCCAGGTCTCGGCATCGCTGCCAGATCAGCCGCTCTGTAACCTCGTCAACCACCCAGGTCAGGTTGTCGTTATGGCGGACCTCCCGGGGCAGGGAGACGGCTGCATCCGGTAAATAACCCACCGCTTCAGTGATATCAATGAGCCGTTGGCATTCCTCTTTTGAAAAGACATTGAGCAATTGGAAGGCTCCGGGTACCTCGGCGATATCTCGTCGTGAAACCGGTTGCGGTGCTTGCTCGGCCAGGGCCGCCGGGTTTTTACTGCGAGTAGCCCAGGTAGGTAGGGCCGGATGTTCTGCTCCAGGTTCGCAAGCGATAACAAAAAAGTCATCCAAGTGGGTGACAGTATCAATACTTTCAGTCGTGGACATCTGCTGTACTTCTATAGAAAAACTTTTAAAAGACTTAGCGGTTTAAAACGGTAATTTGTGCAAACTGCCGGTGCCCTTCAGCTCCACCGTGGAAGCCAAAGCCACTTTGCTTGGCGCCCACCCAAGGTGACCCGCCGGCGCCCTGGTTGATGCCAATCATTCCCGCTTGCAGCTGGCTGGCGACTTGCTCGGCCTGTTTGCTTTCACCAAACACAACCGCACCGAGACCGTAAACAGAGTTATTGGCCCGCTCGACCACATCGTCTACTGAGCTAAAGCGGTCGATGGCTACGATAGGCCCAAAAGTCTCATCATCTTCCACCAGCATGCCCGGTCGAATACCGCTGATAACTGTGGGCGGAATAAAAGGCACCTGTGGATCGCGCTCCCCTAGAAGAAGCTTTGCGCCTTTATTCAGGGCATCGTGGATATGCTCCACCACCTTTCGGTGTTGGCGGTGATTAACCAAGGGGCCGATATCCACCTGTGGCTCCTGCCACCCGCCGACACGATATTGCTTCGCCAATGCCACCACGGCATTTTCGAATTTATCGGCAATTTTTTCGTCCACATAAATACGCTCTGTGGAGGTGCACATCTGGCCTGAATTCTCAAAACTGGAGCCAACGGCAAATTGTGCAGCCTGGGGAATATTGGCGCTCTGCAACACGATCATTGGGTCATTGCCACCCAACTCCATAACCAGGCGTTTCAATGCCGGAGCGGCATTGGCCATAATTTTTTGGCCCGTTGTTCGCGATCCGGTAAAGGCGACCATATTGATGGGGGATTTCACCAGGGCTTCACCGGTTGCGCCATCGCCGTGAGCAATTTGTAAAATGTCCTGAGGCAGGGTTTGATTGAGTATTTTCACCAATAAGTCAGCGACCAATGGCGATTCTTCTGAAGGTTTCAAAATCACAGCGTTGCCGGCGACCAGGGCGGGAACAATCAGGTTATTGGCCATGGCCAGTGGATAATTCCAGGGGGAGATAACCGCAACAACGCCCAGTGGTCGATATTGAATTTCGCTACCGCCACTGCGTTTTGCCCGCAGGGCATCTCCGGCATCCCCCGCTAACCAGGCACCGCCTTGAACTACGCCGCCGGCTTCATACTGTGCACGCCGGGCATCTTTGCCCATTTCACGGCTGATAAGTTGTGTCAGCTCTCTCTCTTCCGCATTCAGTTTTGTGTAAGCCTGCTGAAGTCGTTGTACCCGCTCCTGAAGAGATTTACTCGACCACACTCGCTGCGCTTTGTGGGCTTTCTCCACCATGTCCTGAATATCTTGGGGCTTGCTGACAGGTAGCGATCCGATGGCCTCTCCGGTTAGTGGATCAATCGATCGAAGTATATTTTCCATAATGAGGTCTCACTCAATCCGGCCACTTTATTGAGTGGCCGGGTGTTTTCTTAAAAGCGTTGGTGTTATTGGTCAAACAGGACAATAGTGCGAATTTCCAGGCTGGTTCTGCGTGGTGCCCCTGCACTTCCCGGCAGGTCGAAAGCGCAGTGGGGAATACCGGTTACATCACCTCGGTGCTGGCTATCGAAGACCCGCAGTAAAATGCCTTCGCCGGGCTGCATATCGCTAAACCAAATCCAGCGGTGAACCGGGTTGAAACTCAACACCGAAATCTGCCCTTTTCGCTCTGGGTAAATTAATCGCATATTGTGGAAATCACTGGCGGCGACAGTGCGCAGGTCCACCATTGCCAACGGCGACTCCTGCACCGGGCGCAATAGGGGCAGCCAGAGATTAATAAATTGGTAGCGCGGATAATCTGATGGCTTGTACCCCCGGGCCTCCAGGGTTTCCTTTAGCTGGCGCTCTGCGGACCAGGGTGTGTAGTCGTTGTGCACCAATTTCACCGGGGATCGGCGACTGCGGCTCATCTCCGGTGTCACATCAGTCGATGGTTGGGCTCGTAACGTGTGGTCAAAGGTCAGTACCTTTGCTGCACCCAGGTGAGCGCCTATCCAGGATTCAATAGCTGGATACCATTGGGTGCGAATCAACTGGTCGCGCTCCTCAGGGCTGGGGCTACTCCCTGAGGGTTGGTCCAGCGCGTGTAGCGCATCATCCAGCTGGCGCAGGTTTATGCCGAGCATAGGGCGTACCAGCTCAAATCCCTGGGTATCGAGACGAAAACGCTCCCCGGCGGTTTTCAAGGCGCGACCATCGTAGATGTGAACCTGCTGGGAAATAACATTCTCGACCAGATTGGCAGGCCCAGGGCCCTCTGAACGCTTGTCGTACACCAGATCGCTACTGGGATCAGCGTAGTGAATAATTGCTGTAACTAATTGATCCTGAAAGGAGGATCGGACTGCGGTTTGCATAGTGAACTCTCCCCCCACCGAAGTGGATGCCATACGGGCCAATCTACTCACAATGCTAGGGTTACGTGGATACAATGAAAACCAAGTAACAGTTGTGAGTGATACAGGTTTGAGCAGAAATCATCGGGCGAACCCGCTGGAGAGGCTGGAGTTACGTCAACTTCGCTTAATGAACGCTATCTTGCGGGAACTGAACTTATCCCGGGTGGCTGACCAGCTGGGTGTGAGCCAGCAAACAGTCAGTGAACAATTGAAACGCCTGCGGGAAATCTTTGATGACCGGTTGTTTATCCGTACCAGCAACGGTGTTATTCCCACGCCCCTGGCCGAGCGCCTGGCTCCTAAATTGGATGAGATCCTGAACAATGTCGCGGCGCTGCTGCGTACGGATGAATTTGACCCGGCACAGCATCGGGGCATCTTTACCATCAGTGCAACGGACTTTGAGCAGCGGGTGGTACTGCCAGTTCTCCTCAAGCAACTGCGTCAGCAGGCCCCGGATATAAAAGTCGTGGTGCTTAAGTTGGAGATTGATCGCATGGCCCAGCAACTGCAAACCGGTGAAGTGGATCTGGTGTTTAGCACGCCGGGATTTGTGCCGGATAACAGTCCCAGCATGTTGTTGTATCGAGAGCACTACGTCTGCGTATGTTGTCAGCACACCGATATGCTGCACAGCGCCAATAAGCCTTTGGAAATGGAAGAGTTGGCGGCATTGCCACAGCTGGTGGTATCACCTTCCAGGGGAGATCTGCGGGGCATGGCGGATAGTTGGTTTGAGCAGTTTGGTTTGGAGCGCAATGTGGTGCTGTCTGTCCCCTCTTTTGCCGCCGCAGCCGAGTGCATTGCCTCTACCAATACCGTTGCCTTTTTGCCCTCGCGACTGTTGCCTGATCCCCGACTAAAAACACTGCCTATTGTCGAACAGCCCCCGGGGTTTGATGTGATTGCCGCCTGGCATACCCGCAGCAGTCAGGACCCTTTGCACAAGTGGATTCGCGCCCTGTTAGCACAACAATTTCCCAGTAATTAAGGAGCCTCTGAATAACTTCGTGATACCTCTGGCATGCAGAGCGATTCACAATCAAGGCGCGGCTTCGCAGGAATGTCTAGACCTTTCAAGAAGCCGCAACGCGGAGTGTGAATCGCTCTGCAAGCCCCGAAGGGCGGGCCTTGAAGGCCACAGCTGCTGCGTTGCAGCCCTTGCAAAGGGCTAGAGCCACTCGCGGCAAGCTGCGCCTAACATCTGCAGCCTTCAAGACCCGCAGAGGCATTACGGAGTTGCTCAGAGGCTCCTTAGCGAGGGAGGTAGCGCTGCTAAACTTGAGCATTCCAAGTGTTCAGGTAGTGGTCGCCATGCGTGTAGCATTTTTTCTGCTGATATTTTTGAACTCTTCTGTTTACGCTCATTCCGATTTTACCGAGCAAATGGGCATCCCCCACTTATTTGCCAAGGACGCACTGGTTGAGGAAATTAAAAAGTGGATTGCACCCTCTCTGAGGGGCGCAAGACCCAATGCTGGATGATTGTGGTAAAGGCAGAACCCAAACATAAAATAGGGCCCTGGTGCCCACGCAATGTTGTCGACCCAATTACGTCTGGCGGCATGATGTTTATCAAGCAACAGATAGTGCCGATTGATGGACCTTTCGTTAAAAATGCTGCGACCTTTTTCTCTGATCCAAAATGGAGCCTATACGATCCCAAAACCGGGGCGATAAAGGTTACCGATTCGAAGCAGGCTTGCGAGATGGCCGCGCGGCCTGATGTGGCACCGCAATACAACAATTACTGCGTGGAGTGCCTGGCCAGCTATATGGGCCCGGATTTTCATACCCGCTACTTAATCCCTGTACAGCCTGAGAAGGCCAAGTCAAAGCAGAATCCCGATGGTTTTTCCGGTTATGGGGTCGCTTTTAATGGGGTTAAATTTGATATCGCCGCGCCCATCGGCGCAATTTTAGGTGCACACACCTTAGCGCCAGTGGATGCCTGTGGTGGTCATGTAAACCCCCACGTGGGTTATCACTACCATGCTGCCCTTGGTTGCAGCCAGGCCTACCCGTCTGCCGCAAGCCATGCAGCAATTGTCGGTGTCGCCATAGATGGCTACCTGATCTATGCGCGGGAGAATGCCGATGGCCGCGAGCCCGATGACCTGGACGAATGCCGTGGCCATGAGTTTGCCGGCCTGGGCTATCACTACCACGCCAACCTCGCTGCAGAAAACGATATCCTGCATTGCCTGAAAGGGGAGAGAGGTTGTGCCCTGACCGGCAATCAAAGCCAGTGCGATTTCTCCCACCGGGGACCTCCGGGACCACCCAGGCGTTAACTCAGGCCCGATTGTTGCTTCAAATAGTGAAAGATGATTAGAGTCTCAGCGCTCTTATTGGTATTGATATCAATAAATGGCGTCGAATAACTGTCTTATAAGCCCAGGACTTGATCTGACCGCCAGGTTTCCTTAATGGCCCTGGGACATAATGCCTCTAACTATTTCAGGTAATCCGGAATACCAACAATGAGCAATGGTACAAATTTCTATCTGATCCGAATGGTGGAATCCCTCGGTGTGCTGGTGCGCACTCGTCTATGGATGCAGATAGTGGTCGCCATGATCCTCGGGCTAACTGTCGGCCTGCTGCTATCTCCTGAAGGGGCCGCGCTGGTGAGCCAGGATCTCAGTGCGGCATTGGCCAGCTGGTTTAAGCTGCCGGGCTCCATCTTTCTGAATATGATCCAGATGGTGGTGATACCGCTGATTATGTCTTCAATCATCCTGGGGCTCAGTGGCAGCGGGAACGTCAGTCAGCTTAAACGTGTCGGACTGCGCATCGCCCCCTACTTTGTCGGCACTACCACCGTTGCGGTGATTATCGGCATTATCCTGGTCCAGTTGATCCAACCCGGCGACTATATCGATGAGTCCCTGCTCAGCGCCGCCACCGAGTTGCAGGTTGCGAGCGCCCCCCAGGTTATGGAGTCCAAACCGCTTCCTGAGCGTATTGCTGAGTTGATTCCCGCCAACCTCAACGAAAGTATTGCCATGCGCAATATGTTGCAGCTGGTGGTCTACGCGATTTTTATTGGTGTTGCAGTGATGCTGTTGCCGCAAAAGCAACGGGAAACCGCGGTATACGCCTTTGGTATTATTCAGGAGGTGGCACTTAAGGTAGTTGGTTGGGCCATGCTGTTTGCGCCCCTTGCCGTATTTGGCCTCCTGGCAGATATTGCTATTCGCGTGGGTCTCACTGCAATTCTGGGAATGTCTGTGTATGTGGGCACCGTGATTTTGGGACTACTTATTCTTCTCAGTTTTTACCTGATAATTGTTTCCCTGGTGACCTCCGTCGGCCCGATCACATTTTTGCAGAGAATTAGCGGAGTGCAGCTGCTGGCATTCTCCACATCCAGCTCTGCTGCGGTAATGCCGTTGTCAATGAAAGTTGCAGAAAGTCCCCTGGGAGTAAAACCATCCATCGCCAAATTTATTGTGCCCCTGGGCGCTACTGTGAATATGGATGGCACGGCGCTGTATCAGGTGATTGCTGCGGTATTTTTAACCCAGGTATATGGCATTGACTTAACCACTGCACAGTTGGTGGGGCTGACAGTGACTACCGTTGGCGCTTCAATTGGCTCTCCCAGTACGCCGGGCGTCGGTATCGTAATCCTTGCCACTATTCTGGCCGGTATTGGTGTTCCGCCGGAAGGTATTGCGCTGATTCTGGGGGTGGATCGGATTCTCGATATGTGTCGTACAGCAGTCAATGTGACCGGGGATCTGACAGCCTGTCTGGTGATGGACCGCTTGTTAGGCAGCGACAACCTGGAGGAGGAAGCCGCCCAAACGGCCTGACTGTTAAAGTGATGGCTTAAATGAGGGTTCCCGGTTTCTATTGCGGCATAACTAGAATTTCCAGAGTACGAGGGTCTTTTGACCTTCGTAGTATTTCTCCAGGAGTGCATCAAATAAAGTTCTGCCCTCTTTTACCAATGGGAATAAGTCCATAGAAGATTTCATCTTAAAATCTTAATTACTTCTAGTGTATCTAAAGGAAGCTTGAAATAGAAAAAAGTGGCATATGTAAAGTATGGGTGATCTTTATAATATGAAAAAAACAAATATAAATTATTTAATATCGTTCCAGTCTTTATATTTTTATAATTTATCTGATTGAAAAATATGTAGAAATACTAAAAGTAATTTTTAGAGATAAAATCCCAAGTCTGTTTATACAGTAATTGATGTCCCTTGGGATTTGCATGGAGGCCATCCTCTGAGAGAAGAGTAATAAATTCCTGATCTCGCCATAAATTGTCAAACTCCAGTATGGGGATCATTTCGGCAGTGGCAGATTCTCTCATAGCTTGGTTATACAGGTCCGCATCAGCCTGATAGAAATAGCTATCACTATTCCGAAAGGGAGTAGTTCGTTGCTCATCGAACGGAATGCCTGTCATTAGGAAGGACGGCGCGATGGTTTTAGACGTTTGTAACAGCTGTCGCACTGTTTGACGGAAAGAGTCCAGCGCTACAGAGTTCTCAGCCTTTGGTCCGCCGATGCGGCAAATATCATTGAAACCAGGATATATCCCGATTAAGTGTGGCCTTCTTGGAGGCAGTTCTCGGGAAAGTCTTATGGCTAAAGAGTTCGCGCTCTCTCCGAATATTCCCAGAGCGTAAACTATATTATGGGGATCTAAAGTTTCGAACCGAAACCGGAATCTTTGAACAAATCCGCCTAGTTCTGTATCACCTTTTCCATAGATAGAACTGGAGCCAATAAAGATAATTTTTTTGGGTACTCTTCGTGCCATAGAAAGTCACTAATTTGACTGAACTTTGGATTTTATTTGCCGTTACCATTATAGACATCGACCAGGTCCAGGTTGTATGCATTAGTATCAAATCGTGATTTAGAAAAGTTGAGAGTCCAAGGCTGGGGTAGGAATAGCCTTGTTAAAAAACAAATAGAAATTGAATGGAGAGAGTTCTAAGGTGGGCAGCAGATTTACAGTTTCTTTGGGGGGAAAGAGGTGCTGATCGGTTCGGCTTAAAATGGTAGGGAAAATTTCATACGGGTAGAGTGGTAGATTCTGTGAGTATGGATACTACAGCTTGTACGCCAATATAATGGTTCAGATCATGATTGCCACCCAGCCTTCCGATCATAAAAAGCCCCACCCTTGCAGGTAACTAATGTTGGATAGGAACTTTCAGTATCTCGAAAGTACGAAGGTCCTTCTGTCCTTCATAGTATTTTTCCAGCACCTCTTCAAATAGCTTGTCTTTGGGATCGGCGATAGAAAATAGCGTCATGGATGACTTAAGTTTTACATCATCCGGTGAGCCGAATATCTGGTAAGCGGAGTAATTATTCAGTTGCAATAACTCCTTGCAGCACTCTTTGAGCCTGGGGCCGAGCACAGGGTGCTCCAGGTAAGCCCGGGCTTCATCCAGGTTTTTAATTGCAAAATGTTCGGATGTCGCGCTGTGCCCTAGGCCGGAGATCTGGGGGAATATATACCACATCCAGTGGGAGCGCTTATGGCCGCTATGTAACTCACTCAGGGCACTTTCATAAGAGCTTTCTTGCGCCGTCACAAAACGCTCAAGGTGAAATGGTTGGGCCATGCTTTGATTCCCTTTATTCTTATTCCTTTGCAGGCCCAAGGTTAGCAGCAATAAGGATGAATGCGAGAGGATGAACTGCCTGACGGCTGAACTTCCACCAATTAATTGATATTCATCATGATCTCAGCAAGGGCGGGCTCCTTGGCTCCCACTGGAGAATCTCCCAATAGGTTCTTCATATCGGCATAGGAAAGTTGAATTAGCCGATGTATGTCATTGGAAGTGTCAGCAGTAAAAGGAAAACTACCGCTGACAAAGACGGAAATTGAATTTGTTCGCTGAGTATTAAAAATACGAATTTCCCGCCTGAAAAAATCATTGCCGCGACAGGATGCCGCTCTTCCTGATGGAATACTATTGCCTGCGGGAACGCTTAGCAGTACATCTTTGGATCTTTCTTCAAAAGGGCCACGTCTATAGATCAACATTTCTCGTAGTCCTTTAGACACTGGATGGTTAAATTCCAGACCGCTAATTGCGTCGATAACCTGCAAGCTTTCAACATCGTAGTAGCTGTGAGCTTGTCGATCGAAGGGGCCCTTTAACCCATAGAGAAGCTCCCGCAAACGTCGGGAGACTTGCGACTTGACGGGCTGCTTTTCAATCTCTCCAATAAGTTCAGGATCGGTCGGCAAATAGAAATTACCAAATTCCTTTAATAGGGCCTTGGATTCACGACTTGCTTCCTAATTTTGGAACAGCTTATCGAGTAAGGCTCGAATTGAAACTGATTGGTTGTTATCATCAATTTGTAGTTCCAGCTCATTGTTTCCTATTTTCACCCGTAGGGAACCGTTACTTTCACTTTTATAGAGTAAAAAACAAAAGCTCAAAACAAAAGCTCAAAACAAAAGCTCAAAACAATAAGAGCAATGATACTTCCATAAATAAAATGAACACTCTTATTCGGCTT
Organism: Microbulbifer sp. VAAF005; assembly: GCF_030012985.1. Taxonomy (NCBI): domain Bacteria; kingdom Pseudomonadati; phylum Pseudomonadota; class Gammaproteobacteria; order Cellvibrionales; family Microbulbiferaceae; genus Microbulbifer; species Microbulbifer sp. VAAF005. The sequence goes on from NZ_CP120233.1 coordinate 3,326,206, forward strand.
CCCTGCTGGCATATATACCTCTGAAACTTAGCTATAACTTTTTTGTGGTTCACTGCTTAGGTGCAAAAAGCCGCGCATTCTATAGTAGGTAGGGTGTTGGTCCAATTAAATATCTATCTTACGATTGATATTTGTGATTGAAATGGTATTGGCCGAAAAGTTACAGGCTGAGATGATTAGGAAAGGGAAGTAAAATGATTCAAAATACTGTTAAGCTGATTTTTATCTTTAAAAAATACAATTAACATCAGGGTGCCTTCTTATTGCAGAAAGTTTAACTTCGTTGAATGTTACAGCGTAATGGCGCGATTTTTCTGGGGTGTATTTTAATTGTTGAATTTTTTCAAGTTCTGTAAGATTAGGCTCAAAGTCAGCATTGTCTTTATAAAATTTCAAGCTTACTAAAGTGGATAAGCAGTTTAGATATTTTTCTTCATCTAAACCTGGGATATTCGCTATTTTGCTTCCCATGTAGCTTTCTGCCATCAAGGTTAAATTGTTATTTTTTAATTCATTGGTTGCATGTTCTTGAGCTAGTGCTCGGGCTTCATTGAGGATGTTGTCATTGCCTTCTTTTCCGTATAGAAAGCTGTAAATTGAAGAGAATAAAATAAGCATTAAAGAGGTGGAGCCAATTATTATATAGTTCTTCATGTATGTTTCTTTTGTGGACATAGTTTTCTTGGTGAAAGACACAATTGTTGAGTCTATATAATCCTATCTGTGAATAAACCTAATATATTCTTCTGTCATCCTTGATATGAGGTGGTGCCTTAGGGCGCTTTTCTTCTGAAGTCGAGTTTTTATACCTTGGTCTTGGATAGTAAGTGTAATTGGTAAGCGAGGGCTTAGCTAGTAGAGTCAGTACCTCTCTCGACTGAGAGAAAGGCGCTGATGAGCTATTGCGAGCTGAGCGAGAGCGAACGATATCATATTTATTGCCTGAGAAAATCCGGACACTCTTAGAAGGCAATATCAATACTGTTAGGACAGTATCCCTCGACGATCAATCGAGATCTGCGAAGCAATATAATTCGACAGTGTTTTTCAAAAGGGTACTGATTTTAATAAAGTGTCAGGCGAGCAGGTTTAGTTTGTAATGGGGCGGTTGAATTGTAGACCAAGAGATAATCGGATGGAGGGTGACTGAATGAATTATTTGTGGGGCTGCATGATGATTTACTTTCAGAATAAAGGAATTGTAGTCATTACTTAAAATTAATAGTTTTTAAATTATGAGAATTTCACTACTAGAATATTAAATTTTTCTAGTAGTGAGGGCTTTATCAAAAATTTACATCTACTCTATATATTGTCGGATAACCTAAAGAGTGAATTGTACAGCCACTAATGCCAAAGCCTACTTTTTTATTTGCCGTGGCCGCTGAAAGCAGAGCTGAATACATTTCTTTAGAAGTGCTGTCTTCAAACTCTAGTATAACTTGCTCCTCAGTTTCAGTTGGGCAGCCCTGTGTATTGGTAAATCCAGGTTTAAAATAAATAACTGCAAAATCTTCATATGTTCTTATTAAGTATATTTCACGATCTATTGATACTTGGTCATTTCCCCCATATGCGAAACTGGAAAGGCATAGGCATAAGGCAGCAATTGATTTTTTAAACATTTATTCCCCCTATATAAGAGTTGCTATTAAATATAAATTTTAATTTCATATTATTCATTGATTGTTAGATTGAGTAAACCTAAAGTAAATCATTGGAAAATTATTGGGTTTTAAAGTCTGCACTTTCGTACAAGTTTACACTTAAATTTTTTCTTATGTTTAGGAGAGGCTAAGGCATCTTCCTGATGCGGTAACAAGGGGGCAAGTTACTTGAAATGGTGTTTTTAGCCAGGAGGATAAGCTGGAATAATTTTGGGGGGAGTGAGAGTTAGTGTCTTTTTTAAATATATAGATATGTAAAATTTGAGGGCATCTGAATTTGCTTCAGTATTTTTGACATAAAAAAAGCCCCATCCTTGCGGATGAGGCTTTTAGATATGGTGCCCGGAGGCGGAATCGAACCACCGACACGGGGATTTTCAATCCTTCTAGATGGCATCAAGTACAACTTTTTATCTACATGAATCAAGGAGTTATGGGCATGTCAGGGCGTATATATCCTTGTATCGTCCCCTCTGCGTTGACGCTTTGTTGACACTCTAATGCTGCTAAGGGGTTCTTAGTTACAGCATCCGCTAGATGCTTAGGCGACAGTTTTGCATAGCGTACAGTCATGGCCAGTGTTTGGTGGCCCAGAATATCTTTAAGCTTCAGTATATTCCCGTCATTCATAACGTAGTGACTAGCGAAAGTATGGCGTAAAACATGCGTTAGCTGACCATCGGGCAGTGTAATCCCTGCACGCGCTACAGCTCGCCGGAATGCTTGGTGGCTGTAGTCATTGAATAGCCGACCTGATCGGGGGCGACCTTTCCTGAGATCCGCTTCAAGCTGTGCATGAATTGGGACAGCTCTGGCCTTGCTGTTTTTGGTTCTAGTGAAATGCACCTTTCCTTGGCGGATCTGCTCTGCCCGGAGCGCTTCAGCCTCTCCCCACCTGGCACCAGTGGAAAGACAAACCCGAGAAATAAGCAAGACATCAGGATTAGTGGATTGCTCTAGCGACTTTAGGAGCGCTTTTATTTGGTCAAGCTCTAGGTAAATCAGATCCAGTTCATCTAATTTTACTTTTGGGATTCCCTGGAGTGGGTTCGGCAGTTTCCAATTTCGAAGCTTTATTAAAGTGCCAAATACAGCTGATAGATACGCTTGTTCATGGTTTAAAGTGTTTGGAGAAACAAGTTTATTCCGTCGCTCCTGCTTCTCGGACAACCGTTTTTTTCGATAGCGTAGAAAGTCCTCACCACTAAAATTACGCGCTAGCGGATTACCAAGACGCTTGCAAATACCATCAAGCTTGCCTTTTCGCTTTGCCCCATCTTTAAGGGTGTATCCGTGCAGGGAGTACCATTCGTCTATCAAAAATTGTAAGCGACGATTTTCCTTGATCGGAGGTGACCACTCTCCACTATTTGCTTTTGCCCGCTGTTGGGTTTCAAAATTTTCTGCTTCCCTTTTCGTTTTAAAGGTTCGTCGAACCCTCTTCCCGCCTCGGCCTTCTGGCTGAATGTCAGCTTGCCATCCTTTGATAACCTGTTTAATCGCCATCAATAAAGCCGCTGAAACTGATTATTTAATCTTGTCGTGGATGTAATAACCGGGGGAATTTGCCCAGCGGTTATTTTGGCCGCGGCCAATTGACACAATGGCTCCGGACTATTCCTCAAGTCCTCCACCACTATGTCTCCCTCATAAGTTATCCATGGCATAAATTCAGGGAACCTTTGTCCAATCTTGGCAAACTCTTCTTCCGCCATTCGCACTTTCTGTTGTTCTATATTCTTCATTCTGATCCAGGGGATATCGACTAACTCGGAAAAGTCGTCCCGAGTAATGCCAAGCAGCTCCCGCATCCCCTTAAGGCGTTGCCCCGCCCTTAGCTTCATTTCTATCACGATTTCTCCTAAATACGACTTGCGCCATGTAGCGGCGTGTACCGCCATCCTTTTACGCCGAAGGGCGTAAAAAATCAACGGATAAGGCTAAAGAATACCCCTAAAGGGGCAAAATGTGATCATACAAGCCATTACGGGCGTTAAAATTACGCCCTAGGAGCACAAAAAGCTTGACCTTTGATATTGGGCGTAATTATTATCTCCTGCGTGTTCAGTTAATTACCACCATGGAGTACAACAAATGACCCTCAGTCAATGTCAATCCAACCCACCCACCGCACTTCCCGTCCAGCTGGCCAGCCCGGTAATGACCCGCGAGAAGTTCGCTTCTATGTCCGGCCTTCGCGAAGGGCAGATTCGCGGCCAGATAGAGCGTGGCCATCTACCAGTTTTCCACGTTGGGCGCCTCGCCTTGGTCAATGTCGCCTTACTCACCTGGGATGACGTTCACCTGATTCCCTGCCCAATCATGACCAAGGACGCATTTGCCAAAGCCACAGGTCTCCGTGAACAGCAAGTTGAGTCACAGCTTGATAGAGGGAATTTGCCTCGTAGGGATGTGGGGAGGCTGGCTCTAGTTAATGTTTCTGAATTAGTTCGTCAGTGCATGGCTCAGCAAGACAGCAGCCGTAGTTACTAATATTTACGTAATTGGAAAGACCATGGACTACAGCCAAATAAACCATGAAGTACTTGAGGCCCTGGAAAATGATCACAGCCTCAATTTGGTTCGTAAGGGCACAGGTAATAAAGCCGTGCTTCGGGGAACCTGTCCCGACTGTGCCCAGAAAACAGTTTGGATCAAAGTTGATAAACCTATCGCTTTGCGTTGTGACCGTGAGGATAAATGCGGATATGAAGAAAGGGTAAGGGATCGCTACCCGGACCTTTTCGAAAACTTCTCCAAGCGCTTTCCATCAAGCGACGAAGACCCCAAAGCTACGGCGCGAGCCTACTTATCTATTCAGCGCGGGTTTCCCGCTGCTGATATTGAAGATTGGTTTCAGCAGGGGTTTTATAAATTGCCGGATGGCTCCTGGGCGGAGACAGTACGCTTCCTTCTATTTGGAGGTGAGAAAGATTACTGGGAACGTATTGTTGATAAACAACATGTAAAAAAGGCGGGTAAAAAAGCCCGCTTTAAAACCGGCACAAGCTATGCCGGGAAGCACTGGGCACCACCTGGGCAAAAAATCAAACCCATGGAAAAAGTCTTCATTGTTGAAGGTATTTTCCACTGTATTGCGATGTACCTAAAAGGCTACAAAGCGGTTTGCGCGTTCTCCTGTTCCAATTTACCGAGAGAACTCATTAAGGAAAATAAAGGCCAGGGCATTATCTGGCACTTGGCATACGATGACGAACCCGGTGCGCGTAAGCATGTTGCTAAATACTACAAAGAACTCAAGGAGCAGAAAGAAACTGTAGAAGTCGCGCAGACCGGCAGCTGTAAAGATTGGGATGATCTTTATAGAGATGGTTTGCTTAATGATGAAACCATTGAGAACTGTGTTTGGCGTGGTCGCGTTTTTGTGGCTGAAACGCCAAAGCGTAAAGCTTATGCGCAGTATGGGTGGAAGCCATTTGGCAAAACCATCATTGAGCATAACGATAGATTACATTCTGTAAAATTCTCCCTGGAAGACTTTAACAAAGCTAGTGAGGGAGAACCCTACAAGTGGGGCTTCTCCTGGGATGCTTTTAACCAGGCTGCCAAAGTAGAGCAAATTTCAAACTGCGTTCCTAAATTCCAGTACACGGAAATCGATCGGCTAACTAATGAGCGTCGCTATTTTTTTGCTATCAAGAAATCGGGCACCAAGCGCAGCTACCTTGGTGCATTTACTCCCAACGCACTATCCGACCCCCGCGCCTTTGGCCTTGCTCTGCTTTCGCATACAGACGGCGGCAGCTTTGAGGGCGGAGCAGGTGATTTAAAAATTCTCAAGTCTCGCTGGCTAGACGGCGAAGTTAACCGGGTAACTACCTTGCCGCACATGGGATTTGATGAAAATACCCGCACTTATATCTTTCCTGGTTTTGGCTATCAAAACGGCAAATTAATTACAGCCAATGAACACGGCTTTTTACAGCAGGGTGATACCGCCATTAAAACCACCCTGGAGGGAATGCCGGTTCATCAGAGCGATAAATTTGACGGAAGCTGGTGGCCGGATTTTGTAAAGGTATTTCACTTAAACGGTATCGCCGCTTTGGCTTACTTCACCGCCAGCCTGTTTGCCCGCCAGATCAAGGAAAAACACCAGGCGTTTCATATTCTGGAAATTACCGGTGATCCCGATGCCGGTAAATCCACCCTAATCCGTTTTATCTGGAAATTACTGGGCCGAGACAACTACGAAGGTGTAGACCTACTGAGTACCTCAACGTCCAGTTACGGGCGTAACTTGGGTAAGGTTAGTAACCTTCCGGTTGTGGTCATTGAGAGTGACCGAGAAACCAGCGGCGGCACAGGGGGCGCCCTGCAAAGTCCTTTGAATGGGATATTTTCAAAAAGATCACGGATTTAGATGGCGTTGTTGATTCAAGGGGGGTCAAGACCAACGACAATAAAACCCATGACCGTATTTTCCGTGGCTCTATGGTTATCAGCCAAAATGCCACGGTTCATGCATCAGCGGCAATGCTCTCGCGTATTGTCCACCTTCACTGCACAACCGCCCACAAGCGAACGGAAAACCGCCCTCTGGCAGATCGCCTCAAACGCGAGTCGGTAGAAAACCTGGCGGGATATCTTCACCAGGTGCTTACCCATGAGACAGAGTGGCTATCTCACTTCTTTAACGCTTTTGAAAGCCACCGGGCAACCTTAACCACTGATGACGGTATTTCCCAAGGCCGGGTTATCGATTTCCATGCCCAACTGATGGCAGCGGTAGAAGCCCTGCAAGTCGTCCTGCCGAACTTTGATACTTCTTTAATTAACCAGGTGCAAGAACACCTGGTTGAGCGCGCACGGGACCGCCAGCGCCGTTTAAACAAGGATCATCCGATCATTGAGCAGTTCTGGGACACCTATCACTTTCTTAACGATCAAGTGGTTTATGTCGAAGACGAGCAAGGGAAACGGCACGTAAACACTGATCGCCTGAACCACAGCATCGATCCCGCCTTAATCGCCATCAACCTCAACGAGTACATGGAACTCTGCCGCAAACGCGGACAGGAGCTGATACCCGTAGCGGAATTAAAACAGCTATTCCCCACCAGCCAGCGTTATCCATTTGCAGGTTACAAGCGGATCAGGTCGAAGCGAGAGAAGAAGGCCAGCCCCTGGTGCTGGGTATTCAAAAGAACCGGCGGAAGTGGTCGCTGATTCTCCAGTTTGTATTTTTTTTGAGCCTGTAAGGCAGGGCGAGAAATGAGGGAGAGGGGGCTAAAAAAACATAGAACAAAGCGGAACAAGAGATAAATAGATAAAAAACTCTATATATATCAATAAGTTAAATGGATATACAGCATGGAACATTTTTGGAACATTGATGGAACAACACGGAACATGGCTTTGGTAACAAGTTACCAATCCGCCGCCAATATTGGTAACAGCCCAAAAGCCCGCAAACCCAGTAATGGCGGGGCCTCCAGCAAATCGGGAGGCGGCGTGTTCCATCTTGTTCCAAAAAAAATGGAACAAGGTAGCTCCTCTACAGGCCGCATAAAACCTAGCTTTAAAGGTGAAATAGGCGCCATGTTCCATTGTTCCGGGTTTTTTTACCCCCTCCGAGCATTTTTCAGCAAAGGGGGTGCCTGATGGTCAACGGATACCAAGACGCAGTGCCGGGCATCAGCGCCAGCATTACCGCTGCAACGGACGCGGGCTGGGTTCCCCCTCTGATCGCCGAGGCCGCCGATTCCAGCAGCGAGGACCACCGCCGTAACTGCCTGGCCTGGTACCTGTTTCGCACAAAGACCCGGCCAGAAATCCTGGCCTGGCTGAATAAACAGAACTCACGATTTAAGGCTGATATGCGCGCTCGCCTCAATACCCTGCGGGGTGAGGTGCGGCAGATGCGCGAGCAAGTACAGGAGGAGGGGTAAGTCATGGAACGCCAGCGCAGCCTGCGGTTAATCCAGGGGGAAATCACTGAAGCCCATGTGTTCAACGCCTACCAGCGAAACAGCTCAGTAAATACCGCCGTTACCTGGGAAGAGGTACTGCACAGCCCCGCGCTGTTTCACTGCCTGGCATTGGAAGCGAAATACACCTACCGGGGACAAGCACCTCGGGAATTTACAAAAAGCAAAAAACAGGAAAACGCAATGCGACACACAACCGTACTTGATGCCGCGCAAGTGGCGCAGATAAAACTGGCTTTGATGCTTTGCCGAGAGCGTATCAATTGTCCCAATACCACCACGGTCAAACAGGGCGAAGCCAGTCAGGAATTACAAAGCGCCCTGGATATATTCAGAGCACACGACCAACGCAATGGAGAAATAAAGGGAGTTACCCATGTTTGAAATTAATATCGCCATGTCAGAAGACACCGCCCAAATTATCTATGCACTGAAACAGCGCCGGGATTTGCTGATCCGTTTAATTAAGCACTCGGAAGAAATTGGGGCGACCCACCGCATAGACCCCTATGTCGATGAACTCAGTGAGATAGAAGTGAAGCTGATTTCATTCGGGGTCGAACTCCTATCAATGGGTAAGTATGTCGAAGAGAGTTCTGCATCCTATCAGCTGGCCAGTAAAACACTGGTTTTACACTAAAGGAAAAGGGGCATAAAAAATGACTGAATTATTCGCTGCCATTCGTGAAGACTCTAAATACTTTTACCAAAACCCTAAAGCTTTGCCTTTTCCCGTAAGTATTGTGAACACCACCGACGCCTACCGGGTAAAAGGCAATGGCGATCAATACCGGCTGGAAGATGTTTATCTCTTTGTGCAATCGGGACGCAATTTTCAGCAAATCAATAAGGAAGTTACAAAGCCGTTCCCAAATTGTGGTGCCTGCCCTGGAGGCGGGACAGTATGCAAAACGGCTTGTCTGCACGCTCAGGAAAATCCCACTACAGACCTATAAGGAACCTACAAAATGTTAATCGCAACCATTGATACTGAAGACTATTTATTAAAAGATTCGAAAGACGCTGAAGCTCTGTTACGTGTCCTTCAGAGAGCTAAGAAACTTAAATCCTTCCACCGGCTTGAATCTGGCATCCATTATTCAGAGAGCCAGGAATCCGTATCGGTAAAAATATCGATTGTTACCAGAGAGCTTATATCCCAAGAGGATATGGAAAAGCTCAAGAATAAGCGTGAACAGGAGATGCAAGAAAGGAGAAATAAAAGACTAGAGGAAATCGTTGCAAGGGAGGGCAACCCGTGATTTTCTTCTGGAAACTTTTTACCGGGCTTGCTGCACTAATTTTCTGTAGTACGTCTGTAGCGTTCACTATCGGTCTGTGGATTTCCATTCCCACGCCGGGGGGCCTCCCCTGGTGTGGGGGTTGTCTGCTGGCACACTGGTAGCCGGTTGTACTGCCTTCGCTTTGGAGTTGTGCAAATTTGCGTTTGCTCCCCTGGGGATATGGTTGAAGGAAAAAAAGCGCCGTATAGGTTGGGCGCTTCTGTTTATTTGGCCGATATTAGTGTTGATTAGCATTGCCGCCACCGTTGGCTTTTTGGAGAGCAACGCAACGGAACAGAAACAGACAGCAGCAACCAATAGCGTTGAGTATCAAACCTTGAAACAACAGTTAAACAGTTATAACCAGCGAATAAACAATACCAACGAGATTGTTGCAGGTTACAAAGCGGGAAATTTCAAGAAAGTGGCACTAGAAAAAGATCAGAGGATAGATGACCTTGAGGAAAAGCGGGCTCAAATACTGGCCCAGCTGAAAGCGGTACAAGGAGACAGCACAGGGAGCGCACAGGCGGCCTTCCAGGGTTGGGCAACCCTAACCCATGTGGAGTCCGATAAACTCCAGCATGGCGCCTTTCTAGCGCTAGCGGTTATTACTGATGTTGTTGGATTACTGGCACTGCTGGCCTTTAATAGCGCGGTAACTGTTAAAAGCACCGTAACGGCAGAACAGGACAACGCTGAACAGCAAGAACCGTTAACAGAGGATCAACAGCAAGAACAGAATCACCAGGAAGAACCCGAAAGCGGAATAGAATTAGATGAATCGTTTAGTGCAGTGCAACGGGATTTGGCAATCCGTATTGCTGGCGGTGAGTATGGACTAAATCCAGTCTTGCGGGACATCAACCGATCAGTGACCGGGGGCAATGCTGTAGTCAGGCCTGTCTTTCAGCACTTACAAAAAATAGGTGTGATAGATAAGCAGGGGCGAGGATTCGCCTTGATCAAATATGTAGATGTGGCCCCTACTTAAGGGGCTCTATTTCTCTCCCTTTCCTTCCTCTCATGGTTGTAAACCATCTCCAAGTGCTTCAATACTAAAGACCGGTGATCCGCGTTTAACTCTGACAAGATGGTCATATAAAAAACCGCATCCTCTTCTAATGCACCATCTACGGTATTGGGAGATAAGATACTGGATACCGGAACACACAGCACTGAACACCAGTCAGCCAGCAATTCAGCCGGGATAATTTGCTTCCCGTTTTCCATTTGTGAAAGGGAGTCGTTACGAACGTTTAATTTTTTGGCCAGTACCAGGCCAGTAACACCAGAATTCCGCCGCGCTTTTTTGAGTCGCGCCCCAATTTTGGAGCGAGAAGCCTGCCTTGTTTCAGGACTAAAATCAGTCATAATTTTTTTGACTGTCCGTCCTTAAACAGCTGTACCACCCATAATGTGAATTAATTTTTAATGTTTTTGATATATCCAAAAAGGATTCTTATCAGTTTTGGCTAGTCCAAAATGTAGCAAAATTTATACTTTACTAAAATAAAAAAATACTGCTAAATGGTTATCACATCTCCGAAATAGGTAGAGATGTTTTAAGAAGAATGTGGTACAGGAGGTTTTAAGTGTCTTCTAAAGATAATACATTGAGCATCAAGGAAGAGTTATCAGAGGTGGATAAGTTGTTGGCTTTAGTTCAGCACATCACCACAACAAATACAGACTGCCTATCAAAAGAAGCAACTGGCGGGTTGTATCTACTGGTCGACCACGTTCGCGATAGGGTCCAGGGTTGTATTTAATATAAAAGGAATATTATTTCTTTAAAGGCGCTATATGCGCCTTTTTTATTAGCTGGCTATTTGTGCCTGATTGACCAAGGCCTGGCGCTCAGAAGTTGAAAGGCCGCGCAGGTAATCCAAGGCCGTCTCTCTTACTTGCAACTGTGAAGGGGCGATTGAATGGCTATAGGTTAATTTTGCTACGAAGTAATGCCGACACTCTGGATTAGTGCAAGTGCAATAGAGATCAACCACCTTTGGGTCAATTTCATTTCGGCTATTTATTAGCGCCTTATGCCCGCACGTCTCACATTTAACCCGCATTATCGTATTCCCCTCAGCCGTAAGGGGAAATCTTATCACTTTGTTATCCCCTAGGGGGTAATTATTATCCATTAAGGGCAAACTCTGGTTTAGTGAATTCTATGCGCTTATTCCTGGGAAGCCACTCATTCAACTGCAAAAAAACGTCTTGCATAGGCACAACCTCATTCTCAAAATAAACGCGGGTAATCTTCTCTATATCACCAAACCCCCCGCTATTTTCCGGCATGACTCCAGCCAGCGCGGGCTGAATTCGCCACATGCTTAGAATATCGTTCCGCGTTAGGTTCTTGATTCGCTCGAATTCGTCTTTGGTGGCAATGTCACCCACGGGAATAATCTGAACACTCTTCTCTTTGCCGTTGGGAATATTCAGGAACATTGAACGGAAGTTGCCCACCCCTTTACTACTCTTTATTTGCTCCTTGATAGCCGCCTCATCCTCTGGGCTAAGGTGTGCGTCTGCGGTGTAGAATATATACCCCATATGGGCTCCGTTGTTGTAATAGCGGCGCCTGAAGAGTGTGCTGTCTTCATTTAGCAAAACTGATTGAACGCCGCCTAAATATTGTGGCCTACCGTAGATTTGCTGTGCGGGGTCGTACTCCTTCAGCTGTACAACCTCCCCAGGCTCATAGACGACCGGGTCAGCGCCATTTGGCTGCAACATGCAAAAGCGGTCAGACTCTTTCATTCTTCGCATATTGACCCCCGGCAAATGCTCCAAACGCAGAAGATGGCCAAAGGCGTTGTACTTTTTCTTGAAATAGCAGTGCCCTAAAACCTCATTATCAAACCCGGCTTTTGCTAGGCATTCTGTGCGAACCCCGCCCCCTGGTTTGAACCACTTGCGCAACTGGTTGCGCTTAAAGTAGGGGATAGTTCCATGATGGGCATTGGCACCTAGAAGATTGATCAACCCGGTTTGGCTTACAGGGGGCACGTAGTAGTCACCACCAGGCTGTAAGAATGTACCGAGGTAATCCCCCAGATTCCCATTTAGGACCGGCTCAGGATCACCAAAGCTAAACATTGTGGGGCCGTTATCTACGGGGGTTGCCTTCATGCTCTCAGAACTGGCTTTTGCCTTTGCTTTAAAGCGGTTTCTCTTGCGTCCCATTAATTACTCTCTCTAGCTGGCAAGTGCCACAGTGGTTTTACGTTGGTTTCGGTTTAGGGGTTAATTGCTAAGGGCGTGCATAAGTGCCCAGGACACATCCGCGTGGCCAGTGGCGCAATATTTAATTGAAGCAACACATAAAAAATCTATTAAATTCAGCTTGACTGTATTCATTGCGAAGACTGGCAATATCGAATAAATCAGAGCCTTGCTCTATGGCATCCTTTACCGTGACAACATTTCGCCAGATATTATCTAGTCCAACTTGTCCATACTTAATAATTTTATGGTCAATATTTACTAAATCTTTACCCTTGTTTTTCCGGTTGTAATGCTCACCGTTCCATATCAAGTAAGCGGGGTGATTCTCTACTGAAAGGCTAGAAAAATAAGTTTTACGATGTATTTTCTTGGCTGCCATTCCAGAAGCAATTATGTTTATAGTTTCAAAGGTCGTCATCCAAAATGGTTCATTTATATAAACATTGCCGTCGTGGCTTGCGGTTAAGCTATCTGGTGTCCAAAAAATCAGTAATGCCCCGTTAGATAACTCAATAATCTCATCACCTTTTAGTTCAATATCAAAGTACTGCTTTGCAAATTGCAAAATATACATAAGATATATTTCGCACTCTCCATTGCTGGAGCAGAGAAATATTTGATTGCTGCCTGTAATTATGGCGTCTTCAAGTGCTTCCCAAGCAAAGTAGTAAGTTGTGCCGATTTGTCGTGACTTAAGAATGAATCGCGTTCGCTCGCCTTTGTGGTCATGCCAGCGGTGCTGATAGCTGTAGAATAATTCTTTGCGGATCTCTTCCAGCTGTTCCGCTGTGATATCACTAATATCATTCTTTAGAGTTTTTCTTATTGTCATGGATTAATACTCCTCAACTGGCAAGTGCCACAGTGGTTTTACGTTGGTTTCGGTTTAGGGGTTCATTGCTAAGGGCGTGCATAATTGCCCAGGCCACGTCCGCGTGTCCGGTAGTACTGGTGCGGTTTGCGGCATAGGTGATTTGGTCGTTGCCGGTAGTGACCTGGTGAATCTGCAAAAACGCTTGGGGTATGTCGGTGTGTTCCGCGTCCCATTCGACGCGACGGGACTCAATAACGTCTTGCGCTTTGAGCACCAGGTTTGTTTTTGTATTGATGCCGTAAGTAATTGGCGTTACCCGTGGGAAGAAGTCTTTGACCATCTCATAAACCCCATTGCCCGGCCCGGTACAATCAATGCCGATAAACTGGGTATTATATTTTTCTGTCAGTTCTTTAATTCGGTTTGCTTGCCACTGCCAGGCGCGGTTGCGCATAACAATTTTTTCTAAAACCCGGAATTTACCACCAGGTTTAAGCGGCGGAGCAATAACAACGACTGCGGCACCGTCGCCACTACGGGAGGGGTCATAACCAATCCATACCGGAAGATTGCCATAAGGCCGAACTTCGCGCTTTTTAAAATCGACCCAGGTGACATTGGTATCAATCGAGCAACTAAGCAGATCATCTAATTTAAATACTGATAAGCCCGCCTCCATAAAGGCGCACATAAATAAGTTATTAAATTCAGAATCGCTGTATTCGTCCTTAAGTTCTTCGATATTGAAAAGGTCACAGCCTTGTTCCTCGGCATCCTTGACGGTGACGATGTTTCGCCAGATGCGATCCTTTCCTTTTTGCCCAGTCTTCAGGGTTTCCCGTGTAAGATCGAATTCAACTTTATTTACTCTTTTTTCGTTGTACTTCTCACCACTCCATAGCGGGTAGGCGCCGTGACTTTTTACTGACGGCGTAGAGAAATAGGTTTTACGCCATTTCTTTTGAGAAGCCATCGCACTAGCCAGCTTGTTCAGGTTCTCAAAATCGGGTATCCAAAAGACTTCATCAATATAGAGATGACCGTGATAGCTCTGGGCGGTGCGCCCGTTGGTCGATACAAAGCGCAATTCAGCTCCATTCGAAAGCTGAATAAAGTCAGCGCCTTTAAGCTCAATATCAAAATACTTGCTGGCGAATAAAAGAATGTAAGCCTTAAATACTTCTGCTTGACTGCGGCTGGCGGAAAGGAATATCTGATTGTCACCTGTGATTATGGCGTCTTCTAACGCTTCCCAGGCAAAGTAATATGTGGCGCCTATCTGACGTGATTTGAGTATAAAGCGAGTGCGCTCGCCCTTATGGTCGTGCCAGCGGTGCTGGTAGCCGTAGAATAATTCTTTGCGAATTTCTTCCAGCTGTTCCGCTGTGACTTCACTAATATCATTTTTAGGCTTTTTCTTTTTGCCTTTACTTTCCCCGCGTTCTCCACGGGAAGCCGCCGCCTTCTCTTTAGCTGCCCTCGCCTTTTTCAATTCAATCCCGGCCAGCTTATCCAGCAGATTTGCAAGGCGGTCTATTTCTGTGAAGTCCTCCTTTGTTTTGTTGGGCTTCTCCACTAAAGCAATAAGCTGGCGTGAGGTGGCTTGCTCAACAGTTTCATGTTGAAGCATGTCTTCCCAGTGGCCTTTCTCCGCCCACTGGTAAACCACTCGAACGCTGTTCAAGTTTAATTGGTCCGCTATCTCTCGCGCGCTCACTCTGCGCAACCACATCAATTTAGCGGCGGTTTTGATTTCGTCTGAATATGTAGCCATGCCGCGGAGTGTACGCAACGAAATTAATATTTTTGCCCGGTTTAATTCCTAAGAATTCCGATTTTCCAAAAATAGGAATTTTTAGGAATTTATTGAATTGTGAGGTGTGCCGACTACCTATAAATTTCAAATTCTCGGCGCGGCACAGACCGCAAAGTGAAATCAATCTTTCAATAGTGTGTAGGCGAACAATGGCAAGAAATCTGAAAACCGGCTGGGTGGTATTGGCTACTAGTGGATCAGTTGTGCATGGTCTTGATGATGGTCGAACCATAGAAAAGCAGTGGTTGTTAGATATGGCGGAAACCTACAACACAAAAATACACACCGCCAGAATCTGGCCAGACCATCAGCGCTACTGGAACGGCGGCAAAGTATTAGCTTTAAAAACAGAGGAAGCCAAAGAACCAGAACTAAAAGGGGAAATCCAGCTTTACGGGATCATGGCGCCTAATGATTCTTTGATAAGCGCAAACCGTCGCGGCGACTATACACACCCATCTATTGAAGTTGGCGAGGACTACCGAGGTACAGGCAAGTTCTTTTTAAGAGGTCTGGGCGTAACCGATGATCCAGCTAGTGCAGGAGTTTCAGAACTTCACTTTTCGGCCAAGTCTGGTGAGCAGAAAACAGCACTGATATTTCCCGGCCATCAAATCAATGTGGCTGAATCTCTCCAGGAAGAAAAGGGCCTTTTCTCAAAAATCTTCAATAAAGAGATACAGCAGGAAAAATACGAAACTCAGCAACAGGAAAATAACAGCATGGCTTTTGATGACGCTCAGAAAAGTGAACTTAGAGAAATCATCTCAACTGAAATAAAAAATGCTTTTTCAACCCAATCGGCAGGTAGTCAGGGCGACGCTAAACCAAAAGGCGGTGAGGGTGATGAAGGGGGAGCCCCTGAAAGTGATAGCGAAGAAACCGTGCCAATGAAGAAGTTCAAGAAACTGGAAGGTGAGCTTGAAGACCTGAAAACACAATTTGCGGCAGCGCTCAATCAAGAGAAGCCGGGCACGCAGGCCCCTGAAGGTACAGGCGGCGCAGAATCTAAGCGTGTTCTGTAGGTTGTTTTATTTGAGTATTTCGAATTAGTTAAATTTTTTTAAAACGGTAAATCCATGAACTTTGAAACCAAAAAACTCTTTTCAGCAATGCTGCTGGCTATGGCAACTACTTATAGTGTGCCAAGTGTTTCTGAAAAATTTAGCGTTACCCCATCGGTCGCCCAGGAACTGCAAGACGCAATCACCGAAAGTGATGAATTCCTAAAGCGTATCAACGTTATCCCTGTCGATGAGGTGAAGGGGGAAAAAGTATTAGGTTCTGTTACCGGATTGCTACCAAAGCGCACGGATACCGACAATGAAGACCGACAAACAAGTGAAGTTTGGTCTCTCGGTAGTAAAAACTATGAATTATTTAAAACAGAATATGACACCCATATTCGCTATATCACTATGGATTCCTGGGCTAAATTCCCTGATTTCCAACAAAGATATGGAAACTGGGTGCGCAGAGCAATCGGCCTAGCCCGTATCCGTGTTGGTTGGATGGGTACCCAAGCAGCAACAAAAACCGATAGTGCAAGCAACCCGAACGGTGAAGATGTTAATAAAGGTTGGCTGCAACATCTGAGGGAATATGATAGCGGTAGTCACTGGTTTGATGGCTCCAGCGGCACCCAGGTAGCCAATAAAATCCGTATTGGCGCGGGCGGCGATTTTGAAAACCTGGATTCCGCCATTCTTGCCCTAAAGCAAATGATCCACCAGATACATCGTGGCTCCAAGGATTTGGTAGCGATTGTTGGTGATGACCTTATCGCAGAAGAAAAGGCCGCACTCTATAAAGCGATGGGGCAAAAACCCTCAGAGAAAGAGCGCGTAGAAAAAGAGGTTGTCACCAAAATCTATGCGGGCCTACCCATCGTTAACGATGTTCCTAATTTTCCGGCACGGGGTATTTTGATTACCAGCCTGGATAATCTCTCTATTTACTATCAAACCGATAGCTGGCGCCGCCAAGTTACAGATAACCCTAAGCGGGACCGCATTGAGGACTACAACTCAGTCAATGAAGGATATGTGATTGAAGATGAGGAAAAGGCGGCAGGTATCGAGTTCGCGAATGTGCAGTTACCAGACGGCAGTGGTGGTTGGGCTTAGGTAGACGGTGCTTCCCCCGGCACTGCGCCGGGGGCTTTTTTAAATCCATTATAACTAGGTCAATAAAAATGCCGTTTATCACTGTTGCGCATCAAAACAAATGCAAAGCAAAAGCTGCAAAAGAAAAAGCCGAACAGCAAGCATTAGAAAATCACGCGGTTTTATTTGCTGACAACATAGCGCCGCAGAGTGCACCTACCAATGTCGAGGATAGTGCCGCATCTCACGAAGTTATAGAGGTCTCTTTAGATCGTGATCTTGAATTACTCAAAGAGCGCACGAACATTGCCGATAAAGTGGACCTCAAGCGCCAGCTGTTGCCGAAGTACCTACCGTTTGTGAAAAAATACCGCGAAAGCGGAGAGCACTATAAAAACTTGGTTTTGGTGTACTGCACACTGTGGGCAATGGATGTTGAAGATATTGAGCTTGCGCTTGATCTTGCAAAGTTCGCCGTCGAACAACAGCAAAAGCTACCGCACTATTTCAAGTCTGATGACCTGCAAACCTTTGTTGCGGAAAGCCTGCACGATTGGGCATTGAAGCAATACAAAAACAACACGACCGCCAGCCCTTATTTTGATGAAGTGTTAGAGCTGGTGACTAATAACAGCTGGCCAATTATCAACACAATTGTTCTTGGCAAGCTGTACAAGATGGCCGGGCTATTTGCCGAGAAAGCCGGCGACCAGGAATCCGCTTTTAAATGGTATCACTCCGCCGAGGAAGCCAACCCCAGAAAAGCTGGGGTTAAAACCCGCTTAGAAGCGCTGGCAAAAAAATTGAATAAACCATTGTAACGACTCCCACAGCCACGCGGGCCAGTGGGGCGCTTAACGCCCTGCGCGTTTATGCAAACCACTTGGCGCCGCGTTTTTAAAAAAGAATTTTTGTTATGAGCTTTACCGGAAGGTCTGCAAGTTATTTAGAGACCGTTTTACAAAACAGCGGTTTCTTCCCTGATATATCCCTAGGGGATTATCAGAAGATGTACAGCGCACCGGCAAGCCTGATGCAAGAAAAGGTTGAGCACTTATTGCGCCTGGCAATGATTGAAATCAACGAAGGTTTGGAGGATCAGCAAGCGCTTTGGGAAGAGGAAGGCTATTCCACGCTTGCAGAAGTACCGGCTAAGTTGGTCGGGGGTAAGAGCCGGTTATTGGTGCATTACCAGCGCGCGGTTTTTTCTTTGGCAACTGCAATGGCTTTCCGAGAATTTCCAACGGTTGCACGCCGTGAGGTGGGAGAGCACCAGGCAGCTCAAAGCCTAGATACAGAGCAAATGTACCGGGCTGAATCTGATAGAGCTGCGCGCCGCTTGCGCGGTATCTCAACCAATATAACCGCTGAGATTATCTAGTTATGGCTGGGAAAAAGTTACAAGAAATTACCGCGCATTTGCTAGCCGCTAATTTAGTGCCGCAAGAAAAGTTTGAATCTTGGATGGAAGAAGGGCGCATAGAAACAGCTAGCAAGAATTTAGGGAATGGCATTCGAATTAGTCGGACAGAGTACGACGCTGTAATCGTACTTGAAGAATATAGCGGTGACGCGGCCCTGGTCCTCGCATTGGTGACAACCTGGTTAATGGAAAATGATTCCAGCCGCTTTGATGTCGATATGCCAGAGCCGCAAATAGAAGTCACACCGATTGATGACAAGTCGGTAGATGTGGAAATCACAATCCGATTTTTTGAGAACGTGGATTTAGTGCCTGACGATAACGGCCCTATTTCGTACCTAGGGCAACGCTATGCAATTGCGACCGTGCCTATTGATGAGCCAAGCCAAGTAGCGGTTGGCGATAACAAAGAATTACCCACCGACGCCCCATATAGCCGTGCAGATTGATCTAACAGGACATTTAAAAGCTCGGCAGCAACTAGCGCTGCTAAAGCTACCACCAGCGAAACAGCGGCGTATAGGCGGCACGCTGGCCCGTAAAGTTCGCACTTATAGCCGCAAGCGATTGCGCGAACAAAAAGATCTGAATGGTAAAAGCTGGGAGAAGCGGAAGAAGCGCAGACAGGGCAAAGGAAAAAAGATGCTGCGCGGCATGAGTAAGAGAATGCGAACCAGAAGTACCGGCTTAGGTGGTGAAGTATTTTTTGCCGATAAAAACACGGCCCAAATTGCTTACCAGCACCAACACGGTATTGCTGAAGAATGGGACGGGCAAAAGGCAGAAAAGGTTTACGGCCAACCGGACTACAAGGCACCGGCAACGCGACGACAGGCAAGAGCGTTGAAAAAAGAGGGGTACAAAGTGCGGCTTCCTGGAGGCCGCAAGAAAAAGCCAACCCTGCGTTGGATCACTGAAAACCTAACCCTTGGGCAAGCGGGATTGATCTTACAGGTATTGCGCGATGAGCCGAAGGAAAACAGCTGGGTTATTGAATTACCAGAGCGCAGTTTTTTAGGTACTACAGACCGGGAAGTGAGCGAGCTTGCCGACATGATTTTTAAAGAAACCAGCGGACGTATTAACAGCATTTAGGGGGCCACATGGCACAGGGGACAGTAACGGTAAATAACCTGAACTTAGGTCAGGGCGCCTTCGATGAAATCGAACGCAAGGCACTTTTTTTGGGGGTAGGGGACACCAATAAAAATAGTGTTCTTGCATTGAATTCACAGAGTGATCTGGACGAACTACTGGGCGCAAATGATTCACAGCTAAAAACCCAAGTGATGGCCGCACAGGCCAATGGTGGGGAAAACTGGAACGCCTGGGCCGTGCCCCTGGATGTGTCCGACGATTGGAAGACCGCGCTGGATACGGCAATGCAGAGTGTCTCCCCAGAGCTGGTAGCCGTTTGTACCCCGGCATTGGTGGCCAATGACCTAGATGTAGCTTTTGCCAAGGCTGAGAGCATTAGAACCAGCCTGGGGCGCCGTGTAGGTATTCTGGTTGCTACTCCCTGTATCGATGACACTAGCGAGAGCTGGAGCGATTACCTGGCCGCACAGGCCGCCATTGTGGACCCTGTAAACGCCTATCGGGTATCAGCGGTTCCCCTGCTGCACGGAAACAACCTGGGCGAATTGGTAGGCCGCCTGTGCAATCGTGCTGCCAGCGTCGCTGATTCCCCTATGCGGGTGGCCACAGGGCCGCTGTTAGCGCTGGGTTCTGTACCCAACGACAAAGACGGCGTACCGCTAGATAACGCCATGTTGGCGAGTCTGGACGCTCTGAGGCTGTCAGTACCGCAAACCTATGTTGATTATCCGGGTACCTATTGGGGCGACTGCAACATGTTGGACGCCGAAGGGGGAGACTACCAGGTTATTGAAAACCTCCGTGTCGTGGATAAAGCAGCCCGCGCTATTCGGGTGTTGGCGATTGCGCGGATAGGCAATCGACAACTGAACAGTACCCCAATCTCTATTGCCTCCAATAAAACCTACTTTTCCCGCCCACTACGGGAAATGGCCCGCAGTGTGCAATTTGGGGCTGATGTATTCCCCGGCGAGATTAAACAGCCCAAGGACGGCGATATTGAAATTATTTGGCCGACTCGCGACAAAGTGGAAATTTATTTAAAGGTAACGCCTTACAACGCACCGAAATCTATTACCGCCAATATTGCGTTGGACCTAACCAACCTTGGCTGAGTACGGTTTTTTCAATCTTAATTTTTAGCTTTTAAATACCAGGGGATAGTTATGTCAAAAATTTCCGGACGCGACATTGACACCACGATCGGTAGTTACCGCGTCAATATCGAAGAGGCCAGTCTTTCTATCGAAGACGGCACCGGCACCACAAAAACCCGTGGTGTACCCGATGGATTTATTGAGGGTGATGTTTCGGCCAGTGGAGAGATCAAACTGAATACCGGGCAGTTTCAAATCATTGTTGAAGCGGCCAAAGAGGCGGGCAGCTTTCGGGGGCTGCCAACTTTTGATTTGGTGTTTAACGCGGAAACCACTGATGAATCCATCAATGTTGAAGCCTTTGACTGCAAGCTGAGTTTATCGGATGTCCTGAGCGCAAATCAAAGCAATGAACGGCTAATGCATACCATTAAGTACGAAGTAACAGGCCGTGAATTTGTCAATATCAACGGTGTGCCCTATCTGCGCTCTGAAGAAATAGAGCGGCTGAATTAAGGGCCTGTTATGCCAGATCTATTTGACCAGGCGTCACAGCTAGAGCAGCGGGAGCGGGACAGCGTATTAGCTGCACAGCGCGACCGATCCCGACAAAAGATATCCAGTCGGGAAAGCTGTAAAGAGTGTGACGAGCCTATCCCGTTAGCACGGCGGGCCTTTGGTGGCGTAACCAGGTGTATTGAGTGTCAGGAATTTTTTGAAAAAACGGGGCGCTAAAAATGCGAGTACGGTACGGACAATTACAAACGGCAATGATACGGAAAGGATACCGTTTCTTTGATGAAGGAGACTTTAATCTTAACTTGATTGGTATTCGTAGTTCCGACCGTGACGCCAATTCTTTTAACGATCGTTTTGCTGTTGCCTGGCGTTTTCAAGGGATGCCCCATTGCCTTAGCTTTTCCGCGACCACTGATCCCGGCAATTTCTGGCGAGAAAACCCGCTTAATGTAAACGGTACTGCCATTTTAGTCCCTGGACAGTATCCGGGGTTATGGCAACTGGGTTTACACCAGGGTAAATACCGCGCATTGGTACAGCGGAAGTCTGCGCGGGTGTATCGAGACAATAACCAGGATTCAATCATCAATATTGATTCCCCCATCGACGACGGACTATTCGGGATTAATTGTCACCGAGCAAACGCCACTCAAAAAAGCCGCCGTGTGGATCGTTGGAGCGCGGGTTGTCAGGTGTTGGCTGATCCTTTTGATTTTGCACTGCTAATTTCGCTATGTGATGTGGCGGCGGAAAAGTGGGGAACCTCATTTACCTATACGTTACTTGAAGAGAAAGACCTATGAACCTTTTAAAAAAATTGTAAGCGCTGCTACGGGTGGTATTGGAAAGTTGGCTTTCGAGGTGGCAGAAAAATATTTTCCGCCGAACATGAGTGAAGCGGAGCGAGAGAAAGTCCGTATTGATTTCCAAAAGATGGAAGATGCAAGGACTCGTGAAGCTGATAACGCGGCGCTAATGGCTGAGAAAGCCCACACAGAAAGAGTCAGTATCCTTGAGGGGTCTGCAAGTGATCTCAAATCAATACCAGTACTAGGTTCGCTAATTCTCTTCTTGAGAGGCTGTCAGCGTCCCGCGTGGGGATTCGTCACTCTCTACTTAGATTGGCTTTGGTTTAGTAGCTGGACTCTTACAGAAAGGCAGGAAACGGCACTAATCGTTATCAACTCTTTAGTTTTAGGTTTCCTTTTTGGTGAGCGTGCCGTTCGTAATGTGTCGCCAATGATTGCGGAAGTATTCCGGGCACGTGTTGGCGGGGCGGGTAATGGAAAACCTATCTGAACAGGAATCAGCAGTAGCAAGACGGGCAGCAGATGAAGCCCTAGACGGGATGCTACAAAGGCTGGGCATAGATACTGAAAACGTCCTGGAGACACAAAAAGACCAGGCGTACTTGCGTCAGCAACGCCTGGCAGCAGAACAGGTTACCAAGTGGACTAAACGAATCATTCTAGGAATATTTCTGAGTAGTTTATTTGGAATTCTTTGGGCCGGCTTTAAAGCTGCTCTAAATATCAAAAGTTAAACATAAATCAACTTTAGTTAAGGAAATATCATGGCAAACGCTACCAACGAAAACACACAAGAATTTGAAGTCACTATTGATGGTAATGAGGTTCAGTTCAAAGTTACTCGCAGTGATTACAACAAGCTGGTTAACCAGTTAGGGCCAGGTAATAAAGTCAACGCCTTTCATAATTTCCTGGTTTCTACGGTGACTGACGAAGGCAAGCAAACCTTGTTGAAAGTGCTAACGGATATGCCTGGAAGTGAAATTGCCATTGGCACAGATATTTATGAAGCCTATACCCCGGATCTGCAAGTTACCGTAAAAAAGCGTTAGCGCTCGCCGACGCAATGTCGGAAAACGGGTATAGCCAGTTATGCGCTTATGCCCGGAAGTGGTTGCCGGGTGAGCCTCTTACAGAGGACACCTTGGCAACTGCAACGATGTTAGAGCGGGAATACTGGAAGAACTTTGAAGCAGCCGTAACTAACGGTATTGGTAAAGCCTGGAAAAATTGACGCAATGAGCACCAAGCTAGAAAAGCTAATGTTTCGAATAGCTCTGATTGATAGGGCTAGTGGTCCAATCGGAAAGATTGACTCACAGGTGAAACAATTAAAAGCCACTGCTACAACGGGCGGTGCAATGCTTGGTGGTGCAGCTGCGGGCGGCTGGGCTTTACAGCGTTCTCTTTCAGGTTTACTTGATCCCGCTATTGAAATTAACCGTGCATTAGGAGAGGTCAAAAGTCTTGATGTTCACGGTAAGGCACTGAATAAGTTACAGCGAAGCGCTCTAGCAACTTCTATTCAGTACGGCACCAGCGCAGCTGGTTTTATCCGGGCATCCTACGATATTCAGAGCGCTATTTCTGGCCTAAAAGGAGATGAACTAGCGCGGTTTACTAAAGCTAGTGCTGTATTAGCTCAGGGCACAAAGTCTGATGTGGGCACTATCACTAATTATATGGGCACCATGTACGGCATCTTTCAAAAGGATGCTGAAAGGTTGGGCAATGCTAAGTGGGTCGAAATTGTTGCAGGCCAAACAGCCACCGCTGTACAGATGTTCAAAACTACCGGGGCAGAGATGGCCGCCGCCTATTCCACTTTAGGGGCTGAAGCTCAATCTCACGGGATTCAAATGGCCGAGCAAATGGCCATTGTTGGCCAGCTTCAATCCACCATGAGCGGCAGTGAAGCGGGCACCAAGTACAAGGCATTTTTACAAGGGGTCGGAAAAGCACAGGGCGTTCTAGGCCTTCAGTTAACAGATAGCCAGGGCCGCATGTTACCCATGCTGGATATTCTTGGAAAACTTCAGGGCCGTCTAGCGGGTATGGGTTCTGTTGAGCAAGGGCAATTGCTACTAAAAGCCTTTGGCCGTGGTGAAGCGGTGGCATTGATTAAACAATTAATGCTGGATACCGAAGGATTAGCAAACAATATCCAGGCGCTAGGCAACGTCAAAGGGATGGAAAAAGCCCGTCGAATGGCAACGGAAATTGCCGACCCCTTCGACCGCTGGCGCGAGAGTAGCAAAGCAGTGCGGGCGGTTATTGGTCAGTCGCTGTTACCTGTTATCACGCCACTGATTAATAACTTGATTGCCGCCAACGCCACTATGGTTGATTGGTCGTATAAGTTCCCGCACTTAACAAAGGCTATAGGCATTACTGTATTGGTAATCGGTGGCCTAATTGCAACGGTATTAGTTTTTGCTGCGGTTGGTGGGGTTGTTCAGCTAACAATAGCGGGATTAATTGGCCTTCAAACCGCGTGGACAGGTATTACAGCACTTGGAGCAGGCGCATTAGGGTTGTTATCTAAAGGGCTTAAGGCTGTACGCATAGCAACGCTACTCTTTAGTTTGGCTTTATATGCTAATCCCTTGGTTTGGATTGCAGCTGCGGTAATAGGTTTAGTGGCTGGCCTTGCTTTACTGGTGGTTCATTGGGACACCGTCAAAGCGGCCGCACTTGGTTTTATTAGTGGTTTTGTTGAACGCTGGGGGGTTATCCGTAATGCGATTGAAAGCAACCCTATTACCCGAATTCTTGCGGCCCCGTTCCTTGTCGCCATTGATTTGATTGGGTTTTTGTTTAAGCAGATTAAAAAGATACCGGCGTTATTTACCCGACTTAAAAATTGGTTGGGCGATATCGGTGTGTTTGACGCATTGGGTAGCGCTGCTGATTGGGTGATTGAAAAGTTAAACCTAATACCGGGCATTAATATTGAAGCGACGGTAGAGAAAGAGCGCTCAAGTATTCCCAAGGCGTCAACGCCTCAGTATCAGCCCAGTGCTGTTCCGGCCGGAGGTATCTCCCAGCATATCCAGAACAACCAGAAAGGCGGCACACATATCGAAAAAGTCGAGGTAATTAACCCGGCGAGCGGTTACGGCTTTGTAGATGAAATGGAAATGGCGGCGGGCTAATGACGGAACCTAAATACCAGGATTTATTAATTGTTAATAACGATATCGCCCTGGATTCCCTGGGCGTTCCTATGGGGATTAGCGACAGGGCATCCGTTGCACAGGATATCAAACACATGATTAGAGAGAGTGGCCTGCTGGTGGAGCTCGTGGGTGAGCGCCAGAGCGACAAATGGGCGTTAAATCTTTCTCGACTTGAGAACCTGGTGGAAAGTGATTCCCGTATTGAACCAGGTACAGCGCGCCTTTCTCGTGATGAAGGAGAAATTTTAGTCACTGCCACCACGGTAGATTTTAAAGATATCGAGTTTACCTTATGAGCGAACAAGAGCTATTTACCAACCTTTTAAAAGATGGCGGTATCCCAACCACTGAAGAAGAGGTGCGCGCGGAATTTGAAAAAGAGGTAGACGCGGAAGGTGTCGCCTTTACCAATAATCGGGACATTTCACCCTGGTGGCGAATGGTTACGGTGCTAATTACAACGCCGATAGTTTGGTTGATACAAGCATTAATTAAACTCGTAATGCCACAAATGTACGTGAAGACCGCAAGCGGTGAATTTCTCGCATTACATGCTGACGGCGTAAACCTGGAGCCGAAAACAAAGAGTAAGGCCCAAGGCTTTGTGCAATTTTTACGGGCGGATAGTTCGGGCTCCCTGGATGTGCCCATCAACACGGCAATACAAAGTGCCAATATTAATGGCCGTGTCTATACCCTACGAACAACAGCAACGGTGACGTTTAGCGATGGATTGGACACGGTTCTAGCACCAGTGGAAGCTGAAGAGGCGGGCAGTGCCTATAACTTGGCAGCGGGGTATTACTCAGTATTGCCGGTTTTATTGCCGGGTATTGTGGCAGTAGCCAACCTGGAAGACTGGCTTACACATCCTGGAACGGATGACGAAGACCCAGAGGAATTAAGAAAGAGAATTAGAACTCAGTATATGGCGGTGAACCAGTGGCACACAGACGCTGTTTACCGATCATTAATTGCCAGTTTTGATGGTGTTAATGATGACAACGTATTTTTTGACAGTGATGCACCGCGCGGCCCTGGTACCGCTGATGCCTATGTGATGTTTGAGACCGGTCAACCAGATGACAGTTTTATCCATACTATCCAGCAAAAAATCACCGATGAAGGGAACCACGGTCACGGGGATGATTTAAAAATTTATGCCATGCCTGAAACCTTCCACGATATTACGGTGACGGTATACACCATTGATGGCCTAAGTGGTGGTACCAAAGATGAAATCAAAAAGAGTGTTGAGGATTTTATCTGGGCTGCCTTTAGGGGGAATTTAGATTATCAACCAACCCTGGTTAAGCCTTGGAGTCGCTTTTCTTTCTCGCTATTGGGTGGCGAGCTACATAGACAATTCGACTTGCTTCGCGGTGTCGATTTCAGCCTGGATTACATCGTTAGTCAAATGGATTTACCCAGAATTAATAGCCTATCGGTGACAGTGGCATGATTGACTTAAAACTGCCTTTTTGGTTATCCGGTCCCCAGCTCTCTAAGTTACGCAATGCTTGCCAACGCTTTTGGGAGCGTGTGGAGGAGTGGCTTTATTGGCCGGTACGACAACTGGACCCGGAGACCTGTATACCTGATGCCCTGGATTTGCTTGCCTGGCAAAGAGGGGTGGAACGGTTTGAAGGCGAATCCATGCAGTTATATCGCTTGCGGGTTAAATACGCTTTTGTGAATGCACAGGATGCGGGCAGCACAGCCGGTTTAAAGCGTATCTTTGAACGGCTATTAATTGGTTATATCGAGATTGAAGAACGCTTACCGGATCGCGACTGGGATGTGATCAAGTTGCATTTAACCGACTCACAGTTGGCAGAAAACCCAGAACTATTACAAATCATTTTAAGTAAATATGGCCGGATATGTCGCCGCTATGAGTTTGAAGTTTTAACTCCATTGCAAGTGCAATTGCGCACCGCAGATTGTGGCCATGATAACGGCTATCTAGTCGCTTCACTTTAAGGGGGAACTATGCCCGCGATTATCAATACAGGGGCGGCTTATATTGCAGCCCAGACTGGCGCAGATGAACCGGTAGATATCACGCAGTTTATATTGGCTGATATTGATGGCCTTGACCATACACAGTCAGTAAATCTAGCGGAGACCATGCCTGCCGCTAATGAAATAGTGCATTCAGCTGCTGTAACTCAGAAAGGCTATTTAACCAGTGACAAAGTAGTTTATTCGCTTTCTATGGATACGAGCGTTGGCGATTTCTATTTTAACTGGCTTGGCTTGATTGCCAGTGATGGCACCTTAGTAGCGACTGCCTATGTACCGCGCACATTAAAGACTGCAACCGCTAACGGTGTACAAGGAAATAACATTACCCGAAATTTCCTTTTGCAGTTTGCAGACGCGCAGCTGGCAACCGGAATCACTGTATCCGCCGAAACCTGGCAAATAGACCTAAGCGCCTGGCTTAATGCTATGGACGTTAGAGAGCGTGAAAGTAACCGGGATATATACGGGCGCGCTAGTTTCTTTGGCGATGCCTGGAAAGTGGTTCTTGATGGCGGTGATTACAAAGTACAACCAGGTATTGGCTATATAGAAGGGATACGCATTGTAAACCCCTCTGAAATCGTTATTGCAGCACCAAGCGCTTTACCTAAAGAGTTGTGTCTTGATGTTTCACTACAAAAAGACGTTAACCAGGTATCCGCAGTTGTTACTTTTTTTTATGGGTCTCCCGTTGATTATGCGGACGGTGCAGGGGTTCAACATTATGTTGAAAAAATATCATACCTTTTAGCTACGGGTGATCCTGAAGATAGACGCACGGTATACGATGTAGACGATACGGGCTTGATCAACTTTATTCAGACCCGTACTAATCTTTATGTTTCCCAGCAGCAATACGCCTCTGAAACTGAGCACGGTATTGTCAAGCGCGCAACTCAAACGCAGCTTTTAGAGCGAGCAGATAATGAAACGTATATTTCCCCAAAACAATTATGGGCGGCACTGGATCATTTAATACCACTCAATGTCGGCGTTACTTGGCATGGGACAATAGATGATATTCCTGATGGCTGGGCACTATGTGACGGACAGGACGGGCGCCCCAACTTAATTAATCGCGTGATTATTTGTGCGGGTGATGAATATGAGCCGGGGGATATAGGTGGGGCGGATAAACCCGATACCGGTGACGGCGGCAGTCACTCGCACAGTGCATCTACGGGTGATGCCGGTAGCCATAGCCATGGCGGTAAAGCTGATGATGCAGGTAGTCATTCCCATACAGCTACGACAGCTAGCGCAGGTAGTCACAGCCATAGTGCATCTACAGGCAGTGCCGGAAGCCATTCTCATACAATTTCGGTTGCGAACCATACGTTAGCAACGTCGCGGATACCTTCGCACGGTCACAATATTAATAGCGTGCAGCTTTTGAGATATCCGGGTAATGAATCTTCTAGTTTCGGGCCTGACTATGACCCTAGTGACCGCGACGGCCTAACGGTTACAGGATCAAATAACGGCAGCGGCGGCGCGCACAATCACTCAGCCTCAAGTAATTCCACTGGTTCGCATACTCACAGCGTTAGTGTGAATAGTAACGGCTCTCATACTCACTCCGTTACGGTAAAAGACGACGGCAGCCACAGCCATAACCTGTCGATAGATGACAGTGGTGATCATAATCACTCCGTTACCATAAATAATGATGGTAGCCACACACATACTGTCGATGTACGCCAACGCTATTACGCGGCGGCTCATATTATCCGTGTTGCATAAAAGGAGCAGGCATGAAGCTTTCAATTATTAATGGCGATGCCGGAGACGATACGACCACTATTAACGGGGTTGGTTTTCATTTTGACCTGGTGGGCCTCATCGATGATGCAATCTGGGCTGTACAGTGGAGTGATGAAGGTGAAAACCCCGGCGGTGAAATTGAATACCGCAATGGTACCCATAGAAAAATTCGTTCTATAGCACCGTTTAAAAAAATTATTGATCGGTGGAATGAAGAAAAGGCCAAAGTAGATGAAGAAGAATCAAACCGGCAGGAGTTTATGCAAAGCCGACAATTTGCCCTGGACTTAATCGACAACACTGCCGGAAAAACGCGCTTGCGTTCTGTCCCTATCGGCTACGGCATGACAGATGAATATGCACGAGTAAGGGCAGAGGCGAAAAGATTTTTAGAGCCTGAGTTTTCGGGTGATATTCCGGCGGTTATTCAAACACACTCAGAAGTTGAGGCGGTAACCCCGCAAGAGGCCGCAGAGGCGATTTTATCGGCTGCTAATAAATGGGATAGCGCCTTAGACAAAATTCGCGATATTCGCATAAGAGCAAAAGCGAAGATCAAGCAAGCTGAAGAGGGTGCGCATTATGTCGATATTGCGCGCCCATTCTTAGAACAATTAAAGACATTGGAGTTTTAAATCATGGGTAACAAAATCTGGGGCTTTATCCGTTGGCACTTTGAACCGCGCCACTTCACGACGCCGCTAGCGACCACCAACAGCCTTGCCACAATAGAGGTTTTAGAAGGTGGGCGCGGCGCAATTGTACGGGGGCAAACCCATATATTTATTTTTGGTGTTCGTGTGGCTTGCATTCAACGAACTGTGCCTTGGGAAAAATAATGACCTGGCAAAGCGCGGCAATACAGTTTCCACCCAGTGCCCAAAGCCTTAGCGATGCGGTAGACGCTACGCTGGTACAGGGTAGTGGTGAAATTACTTCGGCCCTGGCGCGATTGGGGGATATTTCCCCCAGTTTTGCGGCAAACCCAACCGCCAGCACCGCAACCGGTAGCGCAGCCAATCAAAATGCCCTGGTTGACCTTTTCGGGGCCGATATGCGCGCGCTAGTGGTTCACCCTTATCAACAGGGCGTTGGACAGGGGGAGAGCTACAGCAGGCACCTCAGCGCACCCAATGCACAACAAGCGCTTGCGGCAAAGCTGGGGGACGCCTGGGACAACTACAAGCCAAGCGGCAACCTGGAGGCCGTGTGTGTGCTTTTTGCAGAGCAAACCCTTGCCGCCTTCGCAACCAGGTTAAAAACGGTGTGTGGATTATTCCCTATCTCTGAGCTTTGCGAGGCAGAGCACCGAGCGGAACAGCTGCTAAGGCTGGAGTCTGAAAAATCGGTATTGCCTGGGGCGCCTCTGGGCGGCCACTGGAGGCCGCGCAAGCTTACCCAGTTGCAGACAGCCCGCTGGGCTTCAGAAGCCATAGGCGCGGAGATTGCGAGCGCTTACGGCTATGAAGTGGAGAACACCGACCCGCTGCAAGAACTGCAAACCTTGGCCGCAAAAAAACAACAGTACCTGGATCAAGTGCGGGCTAACACGGTAAGCCTAGCCGCGCAGTTTGTCGGAACTGAAAATACTTATAGCTTATTTGCAACAGGGACAACCCGAGAGATTGCCAACCAGGTATTGGCGTCGAAGCCTTTTGACCATGACCACGTTTTTAGCGCGGCCATGTTATTTGCTGCGGCCCCTGGTGAATTAACTATTCTGCGCGAGCTATTCGGATTATGAGATTAAATGATTTTACTCTGCGCGGTTCACAGTTGGCCGTTAATGGGGTTTTGCGTATTGAGACGGAATCACTAGGCGGGAATACCAGCAGCACTGAGCGTGCGCAGAACGGCATTAAACCAAAGGCGTTGACGGTCTCTTTAGTCATTACTTTTGATAACGCGGACGACCTGTCCAGCTTATTACAGCAGGCAGAATCCGTAGATGAAAATGGAAAGCTGACGGTATTTGATATTGTGGACGATACCGCACGGGCAATGAATATTCGCCAAGTGCAATTTAATGAAGCTTTCAACGTGCGCGAGATGGTAGGTCAAAAAGCTTGGAGAATTAACTTTACTCTCTCCGAGTATTTATCCGTTCCCGAGAAAAAAGAGCAGCGCTTACAAGCTGAGACCGCCCAACAACAGAGCGCCAGCGGTGAGGCTGTGGCCGAAACAGGGATAGACAGCCAAGAAGAAGCCGAAACTTTCACCGGCTTTGAAAAGGTTTTAAAGCTCGCTGATGACGCCTTAGCACCAGACGAAGAGGAAAGCGGCAGTGCAGTTGCATAAGCGTTTAACCGTAAATGGCGAGCTGGTGCCCATCATCAATGATGATGTGCGGCTAGATTTGTTTACACCAGGTAGAGCGGCTTTCACTGTGCGCAGTGCTGCCAATTTAAATGGTCTGGTGCAATTAGATTTAGGTTACAACGTTAATCAGTTGCAGAGATTCTTTATTGGTTATGTTGTGAGTTGCACCAGTGTGAATGGTGATCAAAAAAAACTGATGTGCCGAGAGTTAACAGCCACATTGGCTAAGGTTGTGCCGCTGGCAGAGCGCTATGTCACCTTGGCGGGGGTTCTTGGGGTTGTTTCGTCGTTAACGGGGTTACAGTTTTTGACGGGTAGCGGGAGTTACACCGACAACAAAGCCCCGGCGTTTTACAGTTTGGGGGCTGGGTATTGGGTGATGGATAACCTGGGACAAGTCTTTGATATCCCGCAATACACCTGGCAGCAACAGGGGGACGGTAAAGTCTTTGTCGGTAGCTGGGCGGATAGTTACTGGGCAGGCCGCCCCCTGACATTACCCAGCGGATATACAACGAACTTTGGAGTATCTAACCGGGCAAAAATCGCCTGTATTCCAAGGCTGCGCCCCGGCGTTTTACTCAATGGACACTATGCAACCAAAGTAGAACTCTCTGGGAATTATATGAATTTAACTTGGAGCGCGGACCCTTGGACCAGCAAATAAAAAGAATTATTGCGCGACTCTACCCTGAAATTAATAGCGGGTTACATTTGCCAATACTGGCAAAAGTGGTAGCGATTAGCGACCCCATGCAAAAGCAGGAACTAGCGGAAGAGTACCGCCCACGCTACGGAGTAGACGTACAGGTTTTAAAGCCTGATGGTCAGGCAGATGAACAGTTACCTATTTTTCGTAGTGTACCGTTACCGCTGCAAAATGCAGGTAATGAACGCGGCGTGTTTGGTTTCCCACAACCTGGGACGGTGGTTGAATTGGCTTTTGCCTATGGTCAGCCAGATCAGCCATTTATTAGAACGGTATTATCGCGCGGGGTTGGAGTTCCAGCGCTCGACCGTGAGGATTTAGCATGGCAGCAAAGCGACTCAGTACGGCAGAGAGTGGACGCGCAAGCAGAGTGGAGCCGGGAGACCCATGGGGATATTAATGAAAGTTCACTACGCAGAATTATTAAGGCTGCGGAATTACAAAGCAGCTGTGACAACGAGTACCGACAAGTTAAAGAGCACTCGATAGAGGAAATTGCCGGGGTAAAAATTATTGAAGCCCTTGGGGCTTTACGCTTCTTATCGGGTGGCAGTCTGAACTTATCAGCGCTGGACAATCTAAATGTTACAACCGCTAGTGATATTAATATTTCAGCGGGGCGCGACTTAAAGGAACAAATCGGGAATATTCGGGAATCTATAGCCAAAGCCGAACAAACTATTAAGGTAAAAAGCGGCGGTAAGGTTTGGTTGGGGAGCGAAGCTTTAAACGTGCTGAAAGTGCTAGAGGACTTAATCGGCGTAGTGTCGGCCCTCGCTGGTACGCTGGCGACTCACTCACACCCAAGTAGCGGACAGAAGCCAACACAAGATACCGCAATCACAGCACACCAAACTAACGCAGACAATTTGAAATCGCAGCTAACGCCAATAGTAGCTTAAGCTGATTACTTAAAAGTAGGGGGAAAGCATGAAAGGGAAAAACAACAGGTACGCAATTTTTGCAGGTGGAGTTCATTTGATGAATGGAGGGGCAAACAGCTTTAAGGTTGCAGCACCTACCAAGAAAGAGGCAGTGGAACTGGCCGAGGAAATTGCCCAGTCAGAAAAAGCTATTTTTTATAGTTGGTTGAATATCTTGGATATACAGACTGGGGAAGTTGTTCGTTATTCAATATTGCGGGGCGGGGTATTGGTTGAGCAGCGCTGCTCTTAGTTTCAGTTAAAGTGCCAGTTTGTGCTGGCACTTTAAAATCAAAAGTTTTCATTTTTTCGGGATTACTTTCTTCTCTGATTTGACAAACTTGTTAGACTGCAAGACAGGGTTTTCTAAGTCCTGGCTTGATCTTATGTCCGCCAAATCTTGGCTTTCACTTATTAATCTATTCCAGTCTGTTTTATCCTCCACCTTAAAGGAATTTTTTTCGGTTACTTTTGTGGTGCTCATTTTCTCTTTACCTTTCTAAATTTTTTTAAATCTTCTTCAGTTGGAGTTAGTGCGTCGGGATCTGTTTTGGCGCCCTTTTCTATTTCTTCTTCAGTCATTCTTTTCTGGCGTTCATAATCAGTTAAGTCTTTAAGATCTTTAACTTCTTCTTGGGTGTATTTTTTAATACTCATAATTAAGCCTATTGTCCAAGCATTGAATTATAAATTGCACGTTCTTTCCTGTTTGCTCTTCGTGCAGAGATTAGTCGATAGCTGTTTCCCGAATTTCTTTCAGTATACACAACGAAAAGAATACCAGGTCTAGCCATGCCGATAACTTGAATTCTTTCTTCGCCGTAGTCTTCTCGGGTATCTTCGGTTTCAATACGCTCCTGGTCTTGGAATACTTCGGTTGCTACAGCAAAGTCAATGTTGTGCTTGTCGAGATTTCTTTGACGCTTATTTTCATCCCATTCAAAATCCATTTTCTATCCTTGGGTTAGATTTTCCTTATTAATTGTTGTGCCAATCATAAATCCGTTTTTTTTGATGGCAACTACAGTCACTTATAGAGAGTTTTTCGAAATTTATTTGTTTTGGCTGAAAGTGTTTTCAGCAATTCCATGTAAAAAATTATCATCGATTAGATTTCAAAATCCTTCATAGGCTCCTTTGGCTGAAAAATTTGTGAATCTTCTTCTAACCCCTTAGATTTCTAGGCCCTCAAGCCAAGCCGGTTAAAAAACGTACTACAAAAAACGGCGCCGGTCACTCCTCCCCACGCCTGCCGATTTTTGGCGTTCTTTTAGTTGATGAAATGAGATTGGCGGCCAGAGCCTGAGCTGGTACGGGGTTTGGGTAAGAACTGGATTTCACACTTTGAAGAGTTACGAAGAGAAGTGAAAGGATATTGCACAGCCGGATGGCTTGCGGGGTAGCAAAGTGTCAACGTGATTTTGCGTTGACACAATGTTGACACTTTGGGGGATTTTGCCGCCAAAACTTTAAGGGCGGTAGAATTAAAAAACCCGCGAAAGCTAGTGCTGACGCGGGTTTAAAGATGGTGCCCGGAGGCGGAATCGAACCACCGACACGGGGATTTTCAATCCCCTGCTCTACCGACTGAGCTATCCGGGCTTTGCGATTTTGCTGGGCTTCCCCTGCGTCGCGAGGCGCGTATTAAAGCCCTTCCCCGAGTCAGAGTCAACCCCTTGATTATAAAAAGTTTTTTTCTTTGCCGGGGAAGCTTCGGGGCCTTGTGTTACTGCTGTTCCGGCGGAACGTAACCGTCGGCTGCGTCGTATTCCTCGCCACTCAAGAACTTCATCATCTGCTCGCTCAAGTAGGCGCGGCTTGAGGGTTCCATCATGTTCAGGTGCTTTTCGTTAATCAGCATGGTCTGGTGGGACATCCACTCCAACCAGGCCTTCTTTGAAACGTTCTCGAAGATATCCATGCCTTTGGGGCCTGGGAAGGGCGGTGCATCCAGACCTTCCAATTCCTCTTGGTACTTGCGGCAGAATACGGTTCTGGACATGGACTCCTCCTGGTTTTAGTCGGCAGTGGTCGGCGTGAGCAGGGGAGCCTGCAGCGCCAGTAGTTGTTTTGCCAGCTTGACGATAGGGGCGGGTAGCCCCAGTTCCTGGGCCGCACGAGGGCGGTTTAAACGCCGCAGTTTATACCAGCCAGCGCCGCTCTCCGCCACCTGTGCTGGGACTTTGCTCAGTTGTACCCACACCGGGGAAATATCCAGGTGAAAGTGAGTGAAGGTGTGTCGCAGGGTCGGCAGGCTTTGGACGTCACTGGCACGCCAGCGCTTTGCCTTGAGCCAGTCGCTGCTATTGTCGGCTTCAGGCGGGCTCCAGAGTCCGCCCCAGATGCCGCTGGGCGGGCGCTGTTCCAGGTAGATTTCACCTTTGTGTTCAAGCAAGAGCAGGGTGGCGCTGCGCACCGGCTTTTCCTTGCGCGGTTTCTTGCCGGGGTAATCCTGTGGGTTGCCCTGGGCGTGAGCCACACAGGATTTTTTCACCGGGCACTCCTCGCAGCGTGGTTTCGAGCGGGTGCACAGGGTGGCACCCAGGTCCATCATCACCTGGGTGTAGTCGTTAACGCGTTGGTTTGGGGTGTAGGTCTCGGCCAGTTCCCACAGTTGATTGGCAACCGCTGTCTGTCCGGGCCAGCCTTCCACTGCGTGAAAGCGGGCCAGCACCCGTTTGACGTTGCCATCTAAGATCGGCGCCCTGAGTCCCATACTGATACTGGCAATAGCGCCAGCGGTGGAGCGGCCTATGCCGCTCAATTCGGTCAGTTCCTCTACGTCCTGGGGAAACTCCCCGCCGTATTCCTCCAGTACTGTCTGGGCGCACTTGTGCAGGTTGCGGGCGCGGGCGTAGTAGCCGAGGCCGCTCCAGTGAGCCAGGACTTTGTCCTGAGGCGCGCGGGCGAGGCTTTCCAGGGTGGGGAAGCTCTGCATAAAGCGCTCAAAGTAGGGAATCACCGTGGTGACCTGGGTCTGTTGCAGCATGATTTCGGACAACCAAACCCGATAGGGGTTGATGTCTTGCTGCCAGGGCAGGTCTTTGCGCCCGTGTTTGTCGAACCATTTCAGGACGGCATTTTGGAACTGCTTTGGGGTCATGGGGATACTGCGGGCTGGAATCTGTGGTTGAACGCTGGAGTTGTGCACCGGGTGGGCCCCAGTGCACTTCAGAGGGGCCTTAGCGGCCGAAGAGATTTTTCAATTTTTCTTTCAGTTCGTCGACCTTTTCTTCAACTTTATCGCCATATTTCTTTTCGGCTTTGTGCTTCAGTTCTTCCCGCAGCAAGTCGTCGAGGCGGCGGCTGTCGGGTTTACAGGTGCTGATGTTCACATCGTCGAAGTCGCCCTTGCAGCGCAGCGGCAGCGGGCGATTGCGCCAGCGCTTGTTGCGCACGGTACAGCCGTCGGCGGAGGTGCTCTCGCCCACCAGGGCCAAGCCGAGCTTGAAGTCGAAGTCCTGTTTCTTCAGGTCCACCTCTCCGTCACCGGTCAGGGCGATATTTTCGATACCGGCGAGAATTTCGCTCACATCTACCTGGTCGCCTTTTACCGCGATGGTGGCGCGAAGGTCCTGTAGTCCGGTACTGTTGGGCCAGTCCCGGGTGGGCATTTCGGTATTTTCTGTGTAGCTGAACAGCTGGCACATGTTTTTCTCCAGGTTGAATGGAGAAATCGACATTTCCTTACTGGAAACCTCAATGGAGGCACGCAGGTTTTTCTCTAGGGCTGTGGATGTTTTGCCTTTGGTGCTGGCGCTCCAGTTAACGCTGGCTTCTCCGGCCAGCTGGACATCTTCACTGGGGAAGAGGGCGGCCTGGATCTTGCCAATATCGACATTGGTGAGACCGCCGCGCATTTGCGCCTCGGCGGACTGGGCGCGAGCGTTGAGCTGGCCATTCGTGTTCAGCTGGCCACCATAGATATCGGCGCTCAATTTTTGCAGGCGGTAGAGGCCATTATCCACGGTGAGTTGGATTTCCGGGCTGTCCATTTGCAGGTCAGCGGCTTGCAGTTGGTCCAGTGCCAGGCTGATATTGGCGTTGAAGCCGCGCAGGTCGCTCAGTGGCAGGGGTTCTGCCGCAGGCGGCTTGGCAGCTACTGTTCTCTTTGGTTTTTCTGCGGTTTCAGTTTGATCGCTCTGTGCCGCCTGCTCTCCCTGCTTTTTGCCTTCAGCGGCGGGAGCCTGAGCACTCTGTGCTTCCACTCCCTCGGTTTGTTCCGCCGAAGCGGCTCCAGCCTCATCTTCGTTCGAAGGGGGCAAGTAGTTATCCAGGTTAAAGGCGCCGCCGCGCAGGTTCAGGTCCAGCCCGGGCATTTCTGCGTTGCGCAACTGGGCGTTGCCACTAAAGGTGACGTCGTCCAGTTTCAATTGCAGCGGTGTCAGGTCGAGTTTTTGCTCGGTACCTTCCACACTCGCTTCGATACTCAGCTTTTGCAGTGCCGCTTTATCGCGGGTATCGATTTCGGTGCCCGTCAGTTCAAACCAGGGGCGCAGAGGGTCGGCATTAGCGTTGACGTTAAGCTGTATACGCCAGGGTTGGGTGTTGCTGTCCCTGCGCAGGTAGCCGCGCATATGCAGGCTGGCCTTGGCGCTGTTCTCAGAGGTGAGGTCTACTTGTAGCGGTTGCAGGCGCAGCCCATTGAGGCCCTCATCCAGAGCGAGGGTGCTGTCAATTTTTAGCTTTAGCGGGTGTTTGAGGTCGCTGCCGGTAAGGTCTGCTGCGGCAGTGAGTTTGCCCGGCTCGCCGCCTGGCACCAGGTTGATAACGCTCACCTGCAGGTCTTGGACTTTGTACTCTTTGTTGGTTTGGGCATCGCTATAGAGTACCAAGCCCTTCTCGATACGCAGCTTTTGCAGGCTCAGGTCGACCTGTTGTTGTGAAGGCTCTTCCTGTTCCTTGGGGATGGAGAGTTTGGGAGGTTGCTTGCTCTGCGCTTCCAGGGCCTCGCTGATCAGCTCCCAGTTGCCGCGCCCTTCTTTGTCGACAGTGAGCTCAATTTGCGGAGCTACCAGGACTATCTCCTCAGCCTCTACTTTGCGTTGCAGTAGTGGCTTGAGGGCCACGCCGATGGCAATTTTTTCTGCTTTCACCAGAGTTTGTTTTGGCAGCTTTAATGGTGCCAGCTGTACATCTTCAAGTTGCAGGCCGAGCTTGGGCCACAGTTGCCAGCCGATATCACCTTCCAGTTGCAGGGAGATGCCCTGCTTGGCAGCGAGTTTTTCTAACTGGGGTTTGTATTGGTTGATGTCGA
This sequence comes from Microbulbifer sp. VAAF005, assembly GCF_030012985.1. Lineage (NCBI taxonomy): Bacteria > Pseudomonadati > Pseudomonadota > Gammaproteobacteria > Cellvibrionales > Microbulbiferaceae > Microbulbifer > Microbulbifer sp. VAAF005. The sequence continues at coordinate 3,364,204 of NZ_CP120233.1, forward strand.
GTCCTGCTAACAGCCAGGCGACGGCGCCAGCGAGTAGCAGGAAAACGATTAAAAGTGCGATAAAAGTGCGCTTTATCCAGGCCATGGAGAGCATTGTCCCTGTGTATTTGTCGTGTGGTGTCACGCATATGACGCCGCAGCGCGGCTCGATGTTCCCGCGCACTTCTACAAATAGGTTATGCCGGAATTGTAGGAGATGCAGCCCCGCGAGGCTGGGAAAGCGCTGCGGGGCCATTGAAGCAGGTGTTTATTAGAAAATAAACCGCACACCGGCTTCGACGCTGCGACCAGCTTCAGGAGCGTAGTCGCGCAGTAGTGAGGTGGAGTTGCGAATTTCTTCGTCGAGCAGGTTGCGGGCGCTGGCGAAGATCACCGCGTCGCTGCTGCCGATGTTGAAGTTGTAGTGGGCACTCAGGTCCATGCGGGTATAGCCGTCGGTTTCCTCTTCGTAGGCGCCGGCACGATCCTGGTCTGCAGCTTCGACTGTGCGCCATTCCCAACCCCACTGGTCGTACTCTGCTCCCAGGGCGAGGCCCAGGCGCAGGGGAGGCATGCGCGGCACGTCGGAACTCTCACCGGCAATATCTTCGTCGAAGCTCGCGCGCACAACATCGCCAAACAGAGTCAGGTAGAAGTTGCTGCGCAGGGGGAGTTTCACCGAGGCTTCAGCACCGTAGAAGGTGGCATCGCGATTGGCATAGGCGTAAATGGGCAGCTCTTCATCCTCGTACTCAAGGCCGGTATTTTGCGAATAGATGTAGTCGCCGATGCGGTTGTAGAAGACGCTGGCTTCAATCTGCGCTGCATGCCAGCCGCTGGCCGCTTCGTTGTGGTGGTGATAGCCCAGTTCCAGGTTTAAAGAGCGTTCTTTGTCCAGGTCGCTGTTACCGATCAGGTAGCGCGATTCGGCCAGGTGCTCACCGTCGGCAAACAGCTCTTCGGCTACTGGGGCGCGCTCGGAGTGGGTGGCGCCGACGCTGATGTGTTGGTGCTCTTGCAGGAAGTACTGCAGGGTGGCACTGGTGCTGAACAGATTGAAGTCGCGATCCTCTGCGGTCTCCGGATCGATATCGACACGCTCAATACGCGCGCCCAGGTCCAGGTGCCAGTTGCCCCACTCGCGTTCCTTCATAGTGAAGAGGCCGGCGCTGCGGGTGCGGGAGGGCTGGATAAAGGCTTCGTCGCCCACTGCGGCAAAGTCTTTGTCGGACAATTGCAGGCCGTAGGCACCACGCCACTCACTATCGTTGTCGTGGGTGATCTCCAAGCGACTTTCCCAGGCTTCATTGGTAAAGCGGGTACCGGGTTCACCTTCTTCCAGCTCTACGTGCTCATAGTCGTTGTAGCCGATACGCAGGCGCATCTTGTCCCAGTAATTACTATCGAAGCGATGTTCGCCTTTGAAGTCGTAGCGGGTTTGCGCCATATCGATGCGCACGGCTTCGACTTCGCTCTCCTCCTCGTGATCTTCTTCCTCTTCTTCGTGATGATGCTCGTGGGTGCCGAGGGGAATGCCGTAGTTGTTCTCCAGCTTGTTCACTGACAGGCCGAAATAACCGCTATCAGTAATCCATGAAACACCGCCGCTGTAGCTGTGAGCGCGGGCATTGGTGTTGCCGACGTAACCGTCGGTGTTGAATTCTTCCTCGTGCTCTTCTTCGTCCTCATCGTGCTCTTCATGCTCGACGATGGCGAGACCAGGAATTTCGGTATCGTCATTTTCGCGGTAGACACCGTCGAAGTACCAGGCCAGCTGCCCGGCACCGCCGGTAAAGCGGAATACCGAGGCATCCTGGCTATTGGCAGTGTCGTGGCGCATCTCAACCGCGCCTTCAACTTCCTCGGGTACCTCAGTGGGGATGCGACCGTCGATAATATTTACCACCCCACCGATAGCGCCGCTGCCGTAGCGCAGTGCCGCCGGTCCGCGCAGTATTTCGATGCGCTCCGCCAGTAGAGGTTCGATACTGGCAGCGTGATCGGCGCTGGTGTTGGAGGCGTCAGAGACATCCAGGTTATCGTTCAGGATCTTCACCCGGTTGGCGCTCTGGCCGCGAATAACCGGTAGGCCCACGCCACTGCCAAAGGAGGCGTTGGCCACACCCGGCTGGTTCTTCAGGGTTTCGCCCAGGGTGGCGGAAGCGGCTTTGCGCAGGGTCTCGCCGGAGAGCACCGATACCGGGGCAGCTACTGCGTCGGCGGGCTTATCCAAGGGAGATACGGTGACGTTAACTTCTTCCAGTTTGTTGCTGTCTTCCGCAGCGCAAATAGCGGGCACGGCCAAGCTGGCAATAGCCAGGGCCAAAGTATTGAACTTAGTCATTGTTTTTTATTCCTGTCACAGACGGACAATGCCATACGCGCTCCAGCGCGGGCATTCACTAAAAAAATATCGGTTTTTGGGTGTTAGCTGAGTGACAGGAAGAAAGGAGGGGCGCGCGCACTCTGGCGCTCTGGCTGGCAATCGCGCGCGGTTGGCGCAGAGGGCCGTTCGTAGTGACTTTGGGGCTCAGCCTGTACGAGCAATGGCTCGCTGCCGAGTGCTGCAGGTGAATGCATGCAACACAGGTCACACATCTCTACCTGGGTATTGCCCAGGTGGAAGTGCTCCGCCCACAGCGGCTGAGCTGCTACTACGGCGAGTAACAGGAACAGGCTGGCCCAGTAATGGGATTTTCGGCGCTTTAGAGTAACCATGCGGTGCATGATAGGGCTAAACAATTACGAATCAAGTTTCATCTGACACTAGAGAGCCACAGGGGATGTCATTCATCCTATAATTTGCGCCCTCTGTCTTATCGTGCAAATAAGGATCGCTTTCGATGCGTACAGCTAGCGTCACCCGTGACACCCTGGAAACCAAGATTCAAGTCAGCGTTAACCTGGACGGCCAAGGTCATGGCAAGTTCGCGACTGGGGTTCCTTTCCTGGAGCATATGCTCGATCAAATTGCCCGCCACGGCATGATCGACATGGACATTAGCTGCGATGGCGATATTCATATCGATGACCATCATACGGTGGAAGATATCGGCATTACCCTGGGCAAAGCCATTACCGAAGCGCTGGGAGATAAAAAGGGGATGACCCGTTACGGCCACAGCTATGTCCCATTGGATGAGGCGCTTTCCCGGGTCGTAATCGACTTCTCCGGGCGGCCCGGCCTGGTTATGGATGTGCCTTTCACCCAGAAGCGGATCGGCAATTTTGATACTGAACTGTTTTTTGAGTTCTTCCAGGGCTTCGTCAATCACGCACTGGTAACCGTACATATTGACTGCCTGCGTGGCCACAACGCTCACCATCAGGTGGAAACTGTATTTAAAGCCTTTGGCCGCGCCCTGCGTATGGCGTTGACCCCGGACCCCCGTATGGCCGGCACCATGCCCTCCACCAAAGGAGTCTTGTGATGGGTAAGATTGCGGTACTCGATTACGGTATGGGCAACCTGCACTCGGTGGCCAGCGCCCTGAACAAGGTGGCGCCGGAGGCCGAGGTGGTGCTGGCACAAACTCCGGAGCAGGCCGAGGGCGCAGAGCGCCTGGTGGTGCCCGGTGTGGGTGCCATTCGGGATTGTATGGCAGGGTTTGTCGAGGCGGGTTTTTCGCCGCTGCTTCGCGAGGCCATCAGTGTGGGTACCCCGGTGCTGGGTATCTGTGTGGGTATGCAGATTATGATGCACCACAGCGAGGAGAATAATGGCGTTGATTGCCTGGGGATTTTCCCGGAGCCGGTGAAATTCTTCGGCGACAACATTCCCCCGGCGCAGAGTGCTGAACGGCTCAAGGTGCCCCATATGGGCTGGAACAGTGTTCAGCAGCGTCAGCCGCACCCCCTGTGGGCCGATATTGCCGATGGCAGCCGTTTCTACTTTGTCCACAGCTACTATGTGCCGGCTGCTGAAAATCCGGATATTGCCGGGCAAGCCGAATACGGCATTCCCCTGGCTGCCGCAGTTGCCAGGGAGAATATCTTCGCCACCCAGTTCCACCCGGAGAAGAGTGCCGAGGCTGGCTTGCAGCTGCTAAAGAACTTTGTCCACTGGAACGGCCGGGCCCAATAGACCCAGCTCACCGATCACACTGAAATTACTGCCGACGTAAGAAAAGACATGATTGTAATTCCCGCGATAGATTTAAAAGACGGCCAATGCGTGCGCCTGCGCCAGGGCGAGATGGATGACGCCACTGTATTTTCCGATGATCCCCTGGCTACAGCTCAGCATTGGGTGAACGAGGGAGCCAAGCGACTGCACCTGGTGGATTTGAACGGCGCCTTCGCCGGCAACCCGGTGAACGGTGAAGCGGTAACTGCTATCGCCAAACAGTTTCCCGATTTACCGGTGCAAATTGGCGGAGGAATTCGCGATTTGCACACTATCGAGCGCTATCTGGATGCCGGTGTGCAGTGGGGGATTATCGGCACTGCGGCGGTAAAAAATCCCAAGCTGGTGGAAGAGGCGTGTCGCGAGTTTGAGGGCCATATTATTGTCGGGCTCGATGCCAAAGGTGGCTTGGTGGCTACTGAGGGCTGGGCTGAGGTCTCCGAGCTGAAGGCGACAGAACTGGCCAAGCGCTTTGCCGATTGTGGCGTCAGCTCTATTGTTTATACAGATATTGCCCGCGACGGGATGATGCAAGGCGTCAATATTGAGGCGACTCTGGAAATGGCCCGCGCAGTGCAGGTGCCTATTATTGCCTCCGGCGGTGTCAGCAGCATTGAGGACATTGAACAGCTGTTGGATGCCGGTGAAATCTACGGTGCGATTACCGGCCGGGCGATCTACGAAGACAAGTTGAACCTGCGCGAAGCGCAGCAGCTTTGCGACCAACGGAACAAATAATGGCTCTGGCGAAACGTATTATTCCCTGTCTGGATGTGGACAACGGCCGCGTGGTGAAGGGCGTTAACTTTGTCGATATCCGCGATGCCGGCGACCCGGTGGAAATTGCCCGCCGCTACAACGAAGCGGGCGCGGATGAAGTCACTTTCCTCGATATCACCGCCACCCATGAGCAGCGCGATACCATCCTGCACACCGTGGAGAAAATGGCCCACGAGGTGTTTATCCCCCTCACTGTCGGCGGCGGTGTGCGCACCTTGCAAGATATCCGCAATCTGCTGAATGCCGGTGCGGACAAGACTGCAATCAATTCAGCGGCGGTGAAAAATCCCGAGTTTGTACGCGAGGCCGCCGAGCGCTTTGGCAGCCAGTGTATTGTGGTGGCCATTGATGCCAAACAGGTGGGAGAGGGTCGCTGGGAGATCTTCACTCATGGCGGGCGCCAGCCCACTGGCATTGATGCAGTGGCCTGGGCTCGGCAGATGGCCGAATACGGTGCGGGCGAAATCCTGCTGACCAGTATGGATCGCGACGGTACCAAGAACGGTTTTGACCTGGCCCTGACCCGGGCAGTTACCGAGGCGGTTCAAGTGCCAGTCATTGCTTCCGGTGGTGTGGGAGATCTACAGCACCTGGCGGATGGCGTATTGCACGGCGGTGCGGATGCGGTATTGGCTGCGAGTATCTTCCACTTTGGCGAGTACACCATTGCCGAGGCGAAAGCGTTTATGCACAGCGCTGGGATTGAAATGCGTTTGTAGGTCGGTGTAGGTCTTGCACGGCGGGCCCTGGGCCCGCCGCACTCTGCTACTGCTGTTCGTCTGCGCGGGCAAGGCGCTCGCGCAAACCTCTGTCCCTGTGAGCGTAGAGATTGAGGCCCTTGAGTACATTGAGGGCTTCGAAGATTTGATTGTCACGATCCATCCAGTCTTCCCGTTCTTCCTGTTCTCTCGAGCGGTCTTCAGAAGTCCGGTCGGCACCACCGTTACCGTTGTCCAGATGCCCTGCCAAATCCGCTTCAGTGGGTCTGGGAGAGTCGTCCAAGCGGGTGACTTTCACCCGCTCTACCACGATATCCGGTGTGATGCCCTGGGCCTGGATTGAGCGCCCATTGGGAGTGAAGTAGAGCGCGGTTGTCAGCTTAATAGCGCGCTCATTATTGATCGGGATTACCGTTTGGACCGAGCCCTTGCCGAAGCTGTCGGTGCCCATCACCACTGCGCGGCGATGGTCTTGCAGGGCGCCGGCGACAATTTCCGCTGCAGAGGCGGAGCCCGCGTTGATTAATACAACCAGCGGAGCGCCTTCGGTTAAATCGCCCGGCTCGGCGGAATAGCTCAGGTTGGCAGCTTCATTGCGACCTTCGGTGTAGACGACCAGGCCCTCTTCCAAAAATGCATCCGCTACTTCCACCGAGGATTGCAGCACGCCACCGGGGTTGTTGCGCAGGTCGATAACCAGCCCTTTAAGTGCTCCTTTCTTCTGCAACTTGATCAGCTCATCGGCCACATCGGCGCCGGTGTCCAGTTGGAACTGGCTGATGCGCAGGTAACCGTAGCCATCGTCGAGGACTTTGCTGCGCACACTGCGTACGCGCACGGTGTCCCGCTTGAGAGTGACATCGAAAGGTTCTTTAAAACCTTTGCGAGCGATGGTCAGGGTGACACTGCTGCCTTTGGGCCCGCGCATCCACTCCACCGCTTCATCCAGGCTCACGCCCTTCATGGATTTGCCCGACAGGCGCAGTATGACATCGCCGGCCTTGAGGCCAGCGCGGGAGGCGGGAGTGTTGTCCATGGGGGTGACGACGGTGATATGGTCGTTTTCGATGCCTACCTCGATTCCGAGGCCGGCAAATTCACCGGTGGTGTTGGCTTGTAAATCGTCAAAGGAGCGGCGATCAAGGTAGGAGGAGTGAGGGTCTAGGCCTTGCAGCATGCCCTTGATGGCGTATTCCAGCAGGGTGCGGTCGTCCACTTCCTCGATATAGCCCTGGCGAATTTGCTCGAAAACTTTGGCAAAGCTGCGCAGATCTTCCAGCGGCAGGCGGGCTTCAGTGTCTGCAGCCACCTGGGAATGGCTATCGCCGTCGGTCAAACCCATTAAAGGCAGGGCTGTCAGAGCGGCTGCGCCGATCAAGGTTGTCAGCGCCTTGGGGATAAACATGTTGTTGTGACCTCTGCCTTATTTCTTCGCTGCTTTGCGAAAGTGTAGACCGCAGAGATTGGCAGGGATTCTAAGCGGACGCCAAATTCTACAGTGTCACGATCTTAGTCGTCATAAGCCCAGAGGTCTTACACCTGGGTTGTCTCCCGCTCTTATTCTCTTTTGGCGATAAAAAAGCCGATACTCCGCAGCTTTTCGTCGTGGTGCTTTCTCATTTAATTAGCACAGCGGCCGGAGTCGTGAGATGAAGTGGGGAGCATTAGGCGGGTGTGTAATCCCGATCGCTGTGATTTGCGAGGGGGCTCTATAACGGGTGCGTGGAAAATGCCCGGGATTTTACGCCTCGTATTATGCCCTCTGTGCCAGCTCCGATCAGGAGCGGCACCAAACTGTAGGGTCCTGCGCTTTACCCCGGTGGCGAATTTCGAAGTAAACACCGCTATGGCTGAGTCCACCGCTATTGCCAACCCGAGCGATGGTGTCACCACTTTCCACCCACTCGCCAATATTGCGGGTGAGGGACTGGTTGTGGGCGTAGAGACTCATGTACTCCTCTCCATGATCCAGGATAACCAGCATGCCGTGGCCGCGCAGGTAATCGGAGAAAACCACGCGGCCGCGGTGGATTGCCCGCACCGGCTCCCCTTCATTGGCGCGCAAGGTGACACCTTTCCAAGTGATGCCATTGGCGCGGCGCTGTCCATAGGCATTGGCGCGGCGGCCATCAACAGGCCACTGCATCTTGCCCCGCTGGCGCGCAAAGGGCTTTTGCTCGCTGGGGTTTACCAGTGAGGCGATGGCGCGACCTACTTCGTCGACCAATTTTTGTAGGCGTGTGCGATCTCCTTGGAGCTGCTTGAGTTCACCGCTGCCATCGGAGAGCCGCGCCGCAAGTTTATCCAGCGTGTCCTTGCGATTCTGCTGTGCGACGCGCAGTTTGCTCTGGCGTTTCTGCAGCTGCTCTCGCTCCGCTTTCAGGGTCTCGCGCTCGCGCTCAATGGAGGCGGATACGGTTTTCAGTGAGGTGAGGGTTTCAAGGTAAGTGTCTATGATGCGGCTGCGTTCTTGGAGGAAGTAATCGTGGTAGCGGAGATGGCGGGCGACGTTCTGTGGATCTTGCTGGTTGAGCAGGAGCTTGATCTGCTCCTGTCGGCCTAGTCGGTATGCGGCGGCGATCTCCTGCTCGACCCGCCGCTGCATACTTCGTCGCGACTCTTGCAGTTGCTGTTGTTCCTGCTGGAGTTCGTGCAACTTGTCCGAGCGGCTGCGCATATCCTGTTTGATCTTGTCTATGCGCTGGTGCAGCCCGGAAATATCTTTCTCGTTCTCTTCCAAATCCTTGAGCAATTGGTCGCGCTGGCCCTGCACCTGATTGAGTTCCTGTTGCAGGGACTCAATGCGTTGCTTGATTTGCGCCAGGCGCGCCTGCTCATCTCCCTCTGCCTGGCTCCAGGCGGGTAGGGAAATCAGTGTGATCAGGAAGAGTACGAGAGTTTTCATCAGTCCATTTTTACCAAACTTTGGCCGGTCATTTCCGTCGGCTGTGGCAGATCCATCAACGCTAACATGGTTGGTGCTACATCCGCCAGACTACCTCCGTCACACATTTGCACATTGCGCTCGCCGATATAAACAAAAGGCACCGGCAGAGTGGAGTGCTGGGTGCTGACCTGGCCGGAGTTGGCGTCGAACATCTCTTCCACATTGCCGTGGTCGGCAGTTATCAGCACTTCGCCGCCGGCAGCCAGAGCGGCGTTTACGACGCGCTCTACACACTGGTCCAGGGCTTCGACGGCTTTTACTGCCGCCTCGAAAACACCGGTATGGCCGACCATATCGCCGTTGGCGTAGTTGCAGATAATGGCGTCGTACTCGCCGCTCTCAATCGCCGCTACCAGTTTGTCAGTGACAATTGGCGCATTCATTTCCGGTTGCAGATCGTAGGTGGCCACATCCGGTGACTTGATCAGTTCGCGGGTTTCGCCGTTGTAGGGCTCTTCGCGGCCGCCGCTGAAGAAGAAGGTAACGTGGGCGTACTTCTCTGTCTCGGCGATGCGCAGCTGGGTTTTGCCCTCTGCAGACAAGTACTCGCCGAGGGAGTTGACCAGGTTTTCTGGCGGGAAGGCACAGCTGGCGTGGATATTGGCAGCATATTCGGTCGTCATGACGAAGTCCGCCAGCTGCGGTTTGGCTTTGCGCTCGAAGCCGCTGAAGTCCTGCTCGGTAAAAGCGCGGGTTAACTGGCGCGCGCGATCCGGGCGGAAATTCATAAAGATAAGGGCATCGCCGTCTTGGATAGGAGCGGGCTCGCCAATCACCGTTGGCGCGACAAACTCATCGTTTTCACCGCGCTCATAGGCCGAGGCCAGTCCTGCCAGGGCGTCACTGGCACGGTGCTCTGCTGTACCCAGGGTCAGCATGTCGTAAACGGACTCGGTGCGCTCCCAGCGCTGGTCGCGATCCATGGCGAAGTAGCGCCCGGCCAGGGTAGCCATATGGGCATTGCCGACGGAGTCACACACCTGCATCAGGCGCGCCAGGGAGGGTTCGGCACTGCGCGGTGGGGTGTCGCGGCCATCGAGAAATGCGTGTACATAAATAGCGCGGGCGCCGCGCTGTGCCGCCAGGGTTATCATGGCGACAATATGATCTTCGTGGCTGTGTACGCCGCCTTCGGACAGGAGTCCCATAATATGGACGGCGCCGTTGTTGGCGATAGCCTTATCGACCGCAGTGGTGTAAGCGGTATTGCGGAAGAAGTCGCCGTCCTGAATGGCTTTGTTGATCCGGGTGAAGTTCTGGTAGACCACTCGACCGGCGCCCAGTGTCATATGGCCGACTTCCGAGTTGCCCATTTGTCCATCGGGCAGGCCCACCGCCATCCCGGATGTCTGGATCAGGGTTTTTGGGCGGGTTGCCCAGATATTGTCCCAAACCGGAGACTTGGCTGCGTGAATCGCATTGTGCTCGGGATTGTCGCTGTGGCCGAAGCCGTCCAGAATCAGCAGGACCAGGGGGCGTTTTTGCGGGGCTTGCGTAGCGGCCATAGCGACAGTATTCCTCTTCCAAGGGTTAAATTGCGGACGCGGATTTTAACCTGTGGGGCTGGTATTTCACCATGTTATTTAGCTTAAGCCGGATTACAAAGAGGCTGGGGCGGAGGGATTTGGTTGATTAGAATTTCGCCATGATCGTGTATACTCCCGCCGGCATTGGGCGCCGTAGTGCCCTATTGATTACCACTTGAGGATTTTGGGGGCGAAGTGGATTTTCTCGACTTTTTAGCTGAGCAGTGGCTGTTGGTCGGCCTGCTTGTGGCATTGCTTTACGCATTTGTTTTGACTGAGCGATTCAAGTCTGGCGAGCCGGCATCACTTCATGAAGTGACCAAGCTGATCAATAGCGACGGGGCCAAGGTGCTGGATATTCGCGATCGCAGCGAGTTCACTGCCGGTCATATTGTCGACTCCCTGCATATTCCCCACGGGGATGTGGCTGAGCGCATTGCCGAGCTGGAACCGTTTAAAGATAAGACCATTATTGTCGCTGACAAGATGGGGCAGCACGCAGGTCCGGTGGGGCGCATGCTGAAACAGAAAGGTTTCCAAGTGCGTCGCCTGCAGGGCGGAATGAGCGAGTGGGCTAACCAGAACCTGCCTGTCGTTAAAGGCAAAGGTTAACCTGAAGTATAAGTTTGACGGAGTTTTGTCATGCAGAATGTTGTCATTTATACCACCCGTTTCTGCCCCTACTGTATTCGCGCCAAGCAGCTACTGGATAGCAAGGGTGTCGCTTATCGCGAAATCCCTGTGGACAATAATCCCGGCTTGCGCGCAGAAATGGCTGACAAGGCGGGGCGCCGCTCGGTGCCGCAGATTTGGATTGGCGATAAGCATGTAGGTGGTTGCGACGACCTGATGGCGTTGGAGCGCGGTGGCCGACTCGACAAATTGCTGAAAGCAGCGGGATAAGCGGAAAACTGACGCGGCCGCCAACATGCGGTCCCCAATTTTTGCTATTTATCCGGTCTGGGCCTTGAAACGTTTTATCGAGGCCCCAACTGTTGAGTTATTACCGGAGTCTTTCTCACGGAAGGCATCAATAAACTTTTTATAATGAACAGGCTGTAACATGGCTGAAGAATTAAATGGCGCAGCGGCAAACGCAGAGGCTCCACAAGTACAATTTGCGATGCAACGCATCTACCTGAAAGACCTCTCCTTCGAAACCCCGATGGGTGCCGAGGTCTTCAAAAAGCAGTGGAAGCCCCAGGTTAATCAGGAGCTGAACACCAAGACCGCGAAGATCGAAGACGATCTGTACGAAGTGGCTCTGACCCTGACTATCACCGTAAAGCTGGAAGAAGATACCGCTTTCCTGGTGGAAGTAAAACAAGCTGGCCTATTCGGTATCAAAGGTCTGGAAGGTCAACAGCTGGCCCAGGCCCTGAATACTGCCTGCCCGCAAATTCTGTTCCCCTACGCTCGCGAAGTGATCGATAACGCAGTAGTTAAAGGTTCTTTCCCGGCACTGATGTTGCCGCCTGTGAACTTCGACGCTCTGTTCGCTGCTGCCCTCGATAAGGCACAGAAAGAAGCAGAAGGCGCTCAAGCGAACGCTTAATTCGTTTTAGCCCAGCTGGCACGATAAAAAGGTCCCTTAGCGGGGCCTTTTTTTATATCTGTAATCTCCCCGGGGATAGCGTCCATTTTACTGACTATCCCTCCGCAACCGCAGCACAAACCTGGAGCCGCTTATGCAGTGGGATCTGCCAAACCCATTTATCACCAAAGTGACGGTTGGCGCCGAACATGTGGATGGTCTGAGTCATGCCAACAATGCGGAATATGTGCGTTGGTGTGAGGCTACCGCCTGGGCGCACAGCGCAGCCCTGGGTCTGGATGTCACGAATTATCAGCAGCTTGACCGGGGAATGGCAATTCGTCATGGCGAGTATGACTATATACTGGCGGCCAGAGAGGGGGAGGAATTGCTGTTTGGCACCTGGCTCACTGAGGTGGACGGGCGTCTGAATATGACTCGCCGCTTTCAGGTGTTTCGCGCCGCCGATAAGGCATTGGTATTGCGGGCCGAATGGCGGATGGTGTGCATTGAGCTTTCCACTGGCAAGCCAAAACGTATGCCGGCGATCTTCAAGGAAATTTACAGTCCGGCAGTGACTGCCCCGGAGGCTGAAAAAAATGAGTGAAGAGTTTGTATCCCTGACCAACAATTCAGGGGCGCTTAAGGACAAGACCATCTTTATCACTGGTGCCAGTCGCGGCATCGGCCGGGCGATTGCCCTCAAATGCGCGGCGGATGGTGCCAATATCGTGATTGCCGCTAAGTCGGCAGAGCCACATCCCAAGCTTCCGGGAACCATCTTCTCGGTGGCGGAGGAAGTGGAGAAAGCCGGCGGCAATGCCCTGGCCCTGCAGGTGGATGTGCGCGATGAGCAGCGAGTAGAGCAGGCTATGTCGGAGGCTGCCGAAAAATTTGGCGGCATCGACGCTGTGATTAATAATGCGGGCGCGATCAACCTGACCAATGTTGAGTCGACACCACCCAAGCGCTACGACCTGATGCAGAGTATCAACAGTCGCGCGGTGTATCTCACCGCCCACTTGGCGACTCCCTACCTGAAAAAAGCTGACAACGCCCATATCCTCAGCCTGTGCCCACCGCTGAATATCCAGCCCAAGTGGTTGGGGCCCTTCGCTCCTTACGCCCTGTCAAAGTTTGGTATGACCATTCTCAGCCTGGGTTTGGCGGAAGAGCTGCGTGAGGCGGGGATCAGCGTGAACACCTTGTGGCCGCGCACGCTGGTGGCCACTGCTGCGATTGAGTTTGCGGTGGGTAGTCGCGATATGTTTGAGCAGAGCCGCAAGCCCTCAATTATGGCCGATGCGGCCTACGAGATACTGACGACTAAAGATGTCGCCTTGAGCGGTCGCCAGCTAATCGATGAAGAGCTGTTGGCAGAGCGCGGTGTGAAGGATTTCACCGGTTATGCCCACAATCCAGCCAATGCAGACAATTTAACCAAGGATTTATTTCTCGACTGACGCTGGCAGGGGGTATTTGTGAGCAGCGACAGCAAATTATTTAAAGACGCTCTCGGTGAAATGGGAGACGTTAAACCGCTGGCGCAGGAGCGCCGCGTCAATTTGCGCAAGGAGCCGAAGCAATCTGAGTCTATGTTGCGGGAGCGCCGCGCCGCTGCCACACGACTGACAGAGCGGGAAATGAACCCCCTGTCCGGTGAATATATTGATCTGGTAGAGCCATGGGATCCGTTGGAATTCAAGCGCGATGGTGTGCAAAACGGGGTCTATCGCAATTTGCGCCTAGGCAAATACAGCATAGATGCGCGCCTGGATTTACATCGCCACTCTGTGGAGATGGCGCGCAGGGCCGTGATGGAATTTATCCGTGATTGTGTTGAAGCGGATGTGCGCTGTGCCCTGATTACCCACGGTAAGGGTGAGGGGCGTAAGCAGCCGGCGTTATTGAAAAGCTGTATCAATCACTGGTTGCCGCAGCTGCACGAAGTACTGGCTTTTCACAGTGCGCAACCCCAACACGGGGGCTTGGGAGCGACTTATCTGCTGCTGAGAAAGAGTGAACGCAAGCGGCAGGAGAATCTGGAGATACATCAAAGACGCCGTTAAGGTTCTTTTGTAACTTTTCTGTCACTTATGCAAATTAAGATGCGCCGCTGAGGCTTTCCCCTCAAGAGTGCTTTTTTAGACTCCTAAAGCTCATCTTTTTGATTCTTCTTGATTGTCATTCTGGCGACCCAATGGGTCGCCTTTTTTATAGGGTTGGGCCTGGCGGTAGCTGCGGTCTACTTGTTCAAACTCAATATAGGCACTGCCATCGGTATTGCTGATCATCATCTTGTTACCCACGATAACAATCAAATCAGACTTTCTCAGGGCATTGAGGTAATCGATCTCCAGTTCATCGCTGGGGTGTGCTCCCCCCATGCGCGCAATAGCGGGAATCCGCTCCCAGGTGAAAGCACCGCTGCTAGTGAGAGAAAATCGCCCCAAGTACGGATTGGTGCCACTGTTGCCCCTAACGTAACCAAATTGATCGCATTTGAAAAAGGGTCTATCCCGCCAAAACCTGCTCCAGCTCAGGGTTGAATCATAAGTGCGCCCGGAGTAGTACAAGCTCGATAGCACCCACTCGTGCTCACAGGCAGACCAAGCCGATCGTTGGAGTTGGGGAATAGGGGGATTGGGGGTGCTGCAGCCTGCAAGCACCAGGTTGCATACGATAATACTCAGTAGTAAGTAAAAAGCACGACGTGGCATGATGTCGTTCTCATTGATTTTGCGACATTTAACCTAAAAATTTACAGGTCTTCTGTGGCGGCGTTCAAGGTCCGGCCTTTACGTATTCTATATAGATATCACCGGAGGGGTCACGAAGTATCAAACGATTCCCGCGCGATTTGGTAAATGCCTGGCGAGTGGCGGCGAGGGCACCGAGGTAGGCATGCTCTTGCCGCAGCAAGGGTTCGGGGCCGCCCATCTTGGTAGAGACAAAGCTGGAGGTATCCCAAAGTAACTGCCCGTTATCGGTTACCTGCACCTCTCCCCGATAGGTGTTTATGCCACTCCTCCCCATGACATTGCCTTGGAGATTGCACACAAAGGTAAAGTCCGCAGGCCTCTGGATGTCGACCACCTCACCATTGACGCGCAGGCGCACCAGCTGCCACTTCTTACCACAGACTGCTCCCATACTGCCTGAGGATTGAACAACTTGGGCTTCTTCTATTCGGTTTGTTAGACATCCGCCGACAACTAATAGGGCTCCCAGAAGCCATATTTGTACCAACCTACTCATCGACGAATAACTCCCAAACACAAACCCTTCTCCAGCCCACACCCAAGCCAGCCACTTTTCGGCTTTCACAAAAGCTTAGTTGTTGGCTGCCGTGACGAGACGACAGCAGTGACAAGCTATGCTTGCACTGATGTAAAAAAATAGTATTTGGCCATCGATTAAAGGACGGTCGTCGATATGATCAGGCGCACCAAAATTGTTGCCACCCTGGGTCCAGCTACCGATAAAGAAGAAACACTTCGGCAATTAATCAAGGCCGGTGTGGATATGGTTCGCCTGAACTTCTCTCATGGAAAAATTGATGATCACAGGCGCCGGGCAAAATTTGTCCGCGAGGAAGCCGAGCGTCAGTGCAGACATATTGCCCTGCTGGGAGATTTGCAGGGGCCCAAAATTCGTGTCGGAAAATTCACTGATGGGCGTATATATCTGCGCAAAGGTGAAGAATTTATTTTGGACCCGGATTGGGATAAAGATAGTGGCAGTCCTGAAGGTGTCTGGGTTGATTATGAAGCACTCGCAGAAGACTGTAATGAGGGAGACCGCCTGTTACTGGATGACGGCCGATTGAGTTTGCGCATCAAAAAAATTATTGGTCTGTCGTTAAAAACTGAAGTTGAAAATGGTGGCTGGTTATCTGATAGAAAGGGAATAAATAAGCAGGGAGGTGGCCTTACTGCGCCGGCACTGACAGAAAAAGACCACCGGGATATCAAAGTTGCCGCCGAGTTACAGGTAGATTATTTAGCCGTTTCTTTCCCTCGCGATGCTCGCGATATTCACAAAGCGAGAAAGTTACTCAGAGAGGCGGGTGGCACAGCACATATTATTGCCAAAATTGAAAGGGCTGAAGCGGTATCCAATGATGCTCGCCTGGAGAAGCTCATCTTGGCCAGTGATGCCATTATGGTAGCGCGCGGTGATCTCGCCGTGGAGATTGGTGATGCAGAATTAATGGGGGTACAAAAACATTTAATCAGCTATGCCCGCTATCTCAATCGGGTAGTTATTACTGCGACACAAATGATGGAGTCGATGATTTCGAGTCCGGTACCTACTCGAGCAGAAGTCTGCGATGTGGCGAATGCAGTACTGGATGGTACTGATGCGGTAATGTTATCTGCTGAGACAGCGGCAGGTGAATATCCTATTGAAACCGTTAAGCATATGGCTGAAGTGATTCTTGGGGCAGAAAAACACCGTAAAATTTATTCCACGCCGGAAAGCCTTCGCGGCGATTACCCTGCGGGTGATGCGTGTATCGCCATGGCCGCCATGATCATCGCGAATCATTGCCGAGAAATTAAAGCCATTATTTGCCAGACCGAAACTGGAAATACTGCGTTATTGATGTCGAGAGTATGTGCATTAATTCCTATTTACGCTTTTTGTCGGCACCAAAAGTGCTGCAATCGTGTAGCCCTCTACAGCGGCGTTGACCCCGTATTAATGGATGTATCCAACATGGACGGCCCGCTGCGAGATCAAAAAGCAATTTCTTATTTATTGGATCAGGAACTGCTAATTTCAGGGGACTTCGTGTTGATATCCCGGGGCTATCAACAGGATATTGGTGGTCACACCGATACCCTGCGTATTGTCCGCGTGCCCTGATACAAACGATTAAATTAAAAATTTTCACAGTGCAAATAACTTACCCCGCACGAACACATCTAACTAGTACCTTGGTCTCCAATTCCTGCTCAACACAGCGAAACTTCTGCCCGTCAAGGGTTAATGACTTTGGGCTTCCCTGGGGCGCGGTTGTCGAACAACCGGCAACTCCTGTCGCCAGGGCCACGGCAAGCAGAATAAGTAACATTTTCTGCACCGCAGTTACCTCTTTGAGTAGTGTGAGTGACGCATTCCCGAATAACTTGTTTATTCAGGGTAGAGGTAATAGCCGTCATTGAGATGTATAGCGCGCCAATTTGTTAAAAGTGGCGACAGTGATATTGGAGGGAGAAGGCTAATTAAACGGACGGTTGTATTGAGGTTGGCGATTAACTACCCCCGCTGCGTTTTTTGATGGTTTGCTACAGCGGGGTTAGTTACCTAATAAAGCTTGGAGTTAGCGTCTACCGCGATGGTGTCCACCGCGAACACGATAGTGGCCTCTATGGCCCCGGTAGCCGCGATAACCGCCGCGGTGATAACTTCTATAGCCTCGGTGATGGGCCCGGTAGCGGGCATGGGGCGACCGAGGGTAATAGAAACGGTTGTAGTAGGGCATTCCGCGATAGTAATAGCGAGCCCGGTAGCGAGGGTGGCCGCGGAATGATGCGGATCGGTAACTGGCGTAGCCACCGCGGTAATAATAGGTATTCACCGGTGTGAAACCAACGGTTTGGTAAACCGGTGTCCTGTAGGAAGTTAAATAGACATTACTCGAAGCGTAATAGTTGGGCGTGGCATAGGGATAAGCGTAGGAGGAGGTGTAAGCGACTTGCCCTCCACTTGGGCCACCGTAACTGGTGTAGGTGGTGTAGTAACCATCGGTGGCACAGGCACCCAGGGCTAGGGCTGTGCACACCGTGGCGGTGAGAATCACCGTTTTTACAGCTCTATTCATAGTGCTTTCTCCGGTAAGTGGAATTTCCCCCCGGAGAGGCCCGGCAGGGGCCAAGCCCCTAGGCGCGCCAACTAGGCGAGCACAGAATCTCAGACTTAGTAAGGTCTTGCGCGCGGCGGTGGATCGACAATTTGATACTGGGTATTTACAACCGCAGGCGGTCTCAGGCGATAAAAGTTGCCGTCCCAGTAGAAGTTACAGTGCTGCATATTGTGACAGGTGCCATCCGGGTGGCAGTGGGCATAGCGGCCACGCAGGTTGTAATACGTCTTGTTGTAATAAGGGCTGTATCCGTAATAACTGGCGGAACAATCGTTGCCTCCGCAGGGATAGCCGGATGTTCCATTACAGGCCGATAGAGCCAGTCCTGCTGCGATGGCGAGCGCACAACCTGAGCCTCGCAGCAATCTAGTGGGCAGCGGTTTCATCAAGACCTCCACACCTATTGGCGGGTAACACTTCTACATTCAGCCTAGCATTTTTGGCGCGTGAATCATCACGGGGCAGAGTAAATGTTCTAGCAAAGCTGAATACCGAGGCAGGTCTGTATTGGTTGATGGAAACTCTTCAGTTTCAATTTGATAGACCCACTTGTTCGGAGTCAAAAAAGGTAAGGTCGGCAGGCGGGTGAAACCACTAAAAATTCGCACATTGTGAGAAAAATGGTTCTCTCGCAATGCGCGAATCAAGCCATGAAGTTTTTTTAACCTAGTGACTGCTGGGCAGAAGGTTGGGGTTTATTGACTCTAAGTAGGCGCCGCTGCTCAGCAACTGCTTTGCCTCTTCAATATCCGGGGCAAAGTAGCGGTCCTTGTCATAGAAAGGTACTCGGGCGCGAAGTTTTGCCTTGGCGGCCTCCAGTTTTTCCGTGGATTTTAACGGCGCGCGGAAATCCAGTCCCTGACAGGCAGCGAGTAGCTCCACCGCCAGGATGCCACAGGTATTGTCGGCCATATCCCGCAGGCGACGGCCAGCAAAGGTGGCCATGGATACATGGTCTTCCTGGTTGGCGGAGGTGGGCAGTGAGTCCACGCAGGCTGGGTGCGCCATGGATTTGTTCTCACTGGCAAGCGCCGCTGAGGTGACCTGGGCGATCATAAAGCCGGAGTTCACCCCGCCATTTTCCACCAGGAAAGGAGGCAGGCCCGATAGGTTGCTGTCTATCAACAGGGCCATGCGACGCTCGGATAGGGAGCCGATTTCTGCCAATGCCAGCGCCAGGTTGTCGGCGACCATAGCAACAGGCTCCGCGTGGAAGTTACCGCCGGAAATAATGTCGGAGTTATCCGGATTTTCCTCGTCGGTAAATACCAGCGGGTTATCAGAAACACCATTTGCCTCGGCCAACAATACTTCGGCAGCGAAGCGCATCTGCTGCAGACAGGCACCCATTACCTGGGGCTGACAGCGCAGGGAGTAGGGGTCCTGCACTTTTTCACAGAACTGGTGGGAATCACCGATCTGGCTGGTCTCACCGAGCAGGTCCCGATAAATTGCCGCTACGTCGCGCTGAGCCTGTTGGCCGCGGGCGTTGTGAATACGATCATCGAAGGGGCGGCGTGAGCCCTTGGCGGCTTCCAGAGTAATAGCACCGGTTACCAGGGCGCCGGCGAACAAGTCTTCACTGGCGAACAGGCCGAGCAGGGCAAAGGCGGTAGAAGCCTGGGTGCCGTTTAGCAGGGCGAGGCCTTCTTTGGGGGCCAGGGTGATGGGCTCAAGCCCCGCGGCTTTGAGGCCTTCGTGAGCACTCTTGCGCTCGCCCTTGATAAATACTTCCCCTTCACCGAGAAGTACCACGCTCATATGAGCCAGGGGCGCCAAATCGCCAGAAGCGCCGACAGAACCTTTCTCAGGGATAGCGGGGTAGACACTGGCATTGACCAGTTGCATTAAAGCTTCGATAACCTGTGGGCGCACACCGGAGAAGCCGCGCGCGAGCGAATTGATTTTCAACACCATCAGCAGACGCACGGTGGCTTCACTCATAAAATTGCCGGTACCGGCGGCATGGCTCAGTACAATAGCGCGCTGCAGGTTTTCCAGGTCGTGCTTTTCAATGCGGGTGTTGGCCAATAAACCAAAACCGGTATTAATTCCGTAAACTGTGCGCCCCTCGGTAATAACCTGGGCAACAGTGTGGGCAGAGGCTTCAATAGCGGGGTAGGCGCTTTTCGCCAGGGACAGCTGCACCGACTCGCGGGCTACGCGGCGCAGTTGCGCAAGGCTCAATTGACCGGGATCGATTTCCAATTGATACATAAATTCATTCACCAAAAAATATTTACTGCTTAGCAGGCTGTTGAAAAACAGCCTGCGCGGGCGGTGCGAAAGCGCCTGCCGCAAAATCAAGCACTGCAATTGCTTGATTTGAGTGCCCATCTTTGTGGACATGTGCCGTAAAGATGGCTTGAAAAAGTCGCTTGTTGGCTTTTTCAACACCCTGTTAGGCGCCGGCGGCGCAGCCCGATAAAAATTATTCGGGCTGTAAAAGATTTCCGCCGGCGGTATTTTTATTGCGGTAAAAAATCAGTCGTTCAGCATGGGCAGGTCCAAGCCCTGATCTTTTGCACATTTTTTTGCGATCTCGTAACCGGCATCGGCGTGGCGCATTACGCCGGTGGCGGGATCATTCCAGAGAACCCGTTCGATACGTTTGCGCGCAGCTTCGGTGCCGTCACAGACAATGACCACACCAGAGTGCTGGGAGAAGCCCATGCCTACGCCACCACCGTGATGCAGGGATACCCAGGTAGCGCCGGAGGCAGTGTTCAGCAGAGCATTCATCAGCGGCCAGTCGGAGACAGCGTCGGAACCATCTATCATGGCTTCAGTTTCGCGGTTGGGGCTGGCTACAGAGCCGCTGTCGAGGTGGTCGCGGCCGATCACTACCGGTGCTTCCAATTCACCGTTGGCTACCATTTCGTTAAATGCCAGTGCCAGACGCGCGCGATCTTTCAGGCCCACCCAGCAGATACGTGCGGGCAGTCCCTGGAAGTGAATCCGCTCGCGGGCCATATCGAGCCAGTTGTGCAGCTGCGGATTGTCGGGAATCAGTTCCTTAACCTTGGCATCGGTCTTGTAGATATCTTCCGGGTTGCCGGACAGGGCCGCCCAGCGGAAAGGACCGACACCTTCGCAGAACAGAGGGCGAATATAAGCGGGTACAAAACCGGGGAAATCGAAGGCATTTTCTACACCTTCCTCGAGAGCCATCTGACGAATATTGTTGCCGTAGTCGAGGGTTGCGGCTCCGCGCTTTTGCAGCTCCAGCATGGCTTCAACCTGAACCGCCATAGACTGTTTGGCTGCCTTTACTACTGCGGCTTCATCTTTCTTGCGCATCTCCGCTGCGTATTCCATGGTCCAGCCCTGGGGCAGGTAGCCATTTAAAGGATCGTGAGCGGAAGTCTGGTCGGTAACCGAATCTGGCAGAATATTGCGTTTTACAATTTCCGGGAAAATATCTGCTGCGTTGCCCAGTAGGCCAACGGAAATGGCTTCGCCTTTTTCCATTGCGGCTTCAATCATTTGCAGGGCTTCGTCGAGGCTGGTGGCTTTTTTGTCTACATAGCCAGTGCGCAGACGGAAATCGATACGGGTTTCGTCGCACTCTACTGCGATCATGCTGAAACCAGCCATCGTCGCCGCCAGTGGCTGAGCGCCACCCATGCCGCCGAGGCCACCGGTAAGAATCCATTTGCCTTTCGCTTCGCCATTAAAATGTTTGCGTGCGACGGCGGCAAAGGTTTCATAGGTGCCCTGGACGATGCCTTGGGAGCCGATATAAATCCAAGAGCCGGCAGTCATCTGGCCGTACATGGCCAGGCCTTTTTTATCCAGCTCGTTAAAGTGTTCCCAGTTGGCCCAGTGGGGTACCAGGTTGGAGTTGGCAATTAATACCCGGGGTGCATCGGCGTGGGTTTTAAAGACTCCGACAGGCTTGCCGGACTGCACCAGCAGGGTTTCGTCGTCTTCCAGGCGCTTCAGCACTTCGACAATCTTGTCGTAGCACTCCCAATCCCGCGCGGCGCGGCCGATACCACCGTACACCACCAGGTCCTCCGGGCGTTCAGCTACCTCGGCGTCCAGGTTGTTCATCAACATGCGCAGGGGAGCTTCGGTGAGCCAGCTTTTGGCATTGAGCTCACTGCCGCGAGGCGCGCGGATTTTGCGGCTGGGATCGTGGCGTTTGTCGGTAGACATAGCTTCCTCGTCAATTTTTCTCGTAAAAAAATTCACACGTCCCGGATTTGATTGTTTCTTTTCCCAGGGCGCGCGGGATAAATCAATAACTAGAATCTCAGTTGTGCACCGAGGCGGTATCGATTGCCTGGGTGAACCAGGCGCGCGAAGCTCACGGTGCCGGCACTGCATTTAGTGCGCCGCCAAACCTGGAGGCACGCATCTCCGGGGGCAATTTCCAGAGCGTGGGCGATAGCGGCTTCCGCAGCTATGGCCTCGACGGTTGTATCGGCCTCGGTCAGCGGTGCGACTTTGGAAAGATAGGCGTTGGGGGTGGTGTGGGCGAAGTCCTGGTCCAGGTAATCTGGAGCCAAGGCTGGGTTGGTAAACCGCTCTTCCCACTGCACCGGCAAGCCGTTGTCACAGTGCACAATAATGGAGTGAAACACTTTTGCCTGTTCGGGCACTTCCAATGCCAGGGCTACATCGGCGCTGGCGACACAGGGCTGAGCTAACAGAATGCGGTTGCTGTAACTGTGCCCCCGGGCCGAGATCTCGTCGGCGATATTGCGCACTTCCAACAGTGAGCTGGCGGGCACCGGCTCGGCGACAAAAGTACCCAGCCCCTGGGAGCGCATCAGAACGCGCTCATCGGTTAACTCGGTGAGTGCCCGCCTTGCGGTCATCCGGCTCACACTGAATTGCTGTGCCAGTTGGTTCTCCGAGGGCACCTGGGAGTGAATTGGCCACTCGCCAGACTCAATTTGTTGGCGGATATGGCGCTTGATGGCCGCGTATCGGGGTTCACTTGCAGTATTCATAGACTCAGGTACAGTGCTTTCGTGGCTTGTATATTGTTGTATATACAAGAATAGTTACGGCTACTATGGTTTCCCTGCTGCGGGCTGTCAAGTCGAAGAGGGGAGCTGTATCCTGCCCGTTACTGGTTTGTCGGTCATCGGGCCGAGCATCTATGGTTTAAAAGGAAAAGCGTGCCGCTAAAAGCTTATGTCAGAACGCTGTGATTTGCTGATTACCAATTTGAATGCCGCCACAATGGACCCATCCATTGCCGGTGGTTACGGTGTTATCGAGGATGCTGCAATTGCGGTAACCAAAGGTCGGATCGTTTGGATTGGTCCCCGCCGGGATCTGCCCGAGTGCACCCCAGACCGCATTGTTGATGGCGAAGGTCAATGGGCAACTCCGGGCCTGATCGATTGCCACACGCATCTCGTATATGGAGGTCATCGCGCAGGGGAGTTTGCCCGTCGCCTGGGGGGAGAGAGTTACGAAGAAGTGGCTCGCTCTGGCGGGGGTATTATTTCTACGGTGCGGGCGACAAGGGGTGCCAGTGCCGAGAACCTGTATAAGTTGGCTGAGCCCCGTCTGCACGCCCTGATGGCCGAAGGCGTTACAACCGTGGAAATTAAATCCGGTTATGGCCTGGACCTGGATACTGAACTAAAGCAATTGCGCACCGCGAGACGTTTGGCGCAACACAACTCAGTGGAAATAGTAACGACCTGTCTGGCAGCACACGCTCTGCCACCGGAATACGACGGTCGTGCCGATGAATATATCGACCTTATTTGCGAGCAGATATTGCCCGCTGTAGCCCGCGAGCAGTTGGCTGATGCTGTGGATATGTTTTGCGAGACGATAGGCTTTACTGTCGACCAGTGCCAGAGAGTTATCGATGCAGCGAAAAAACTGGACCTGCCAGTAAAAGTGCACGCCGAGCAGTTGGCGCGTACAGGGGCTACTGAAATGGCGGCAAAGTCCGGGGCATTATCGGTAGATCATATTGAATATATCAGTGATGCCGATGTACTGGCGATGGCGGAAAGCGGCACCGTGGCAGTGCTTCTACCAGGAGCTTTCTACACTCTGCACGAAACCCAGGTTCCGCCTATTGAAAAGTTACGCGAGGCAGGAGTTTGTATGGCATTGGCAACAGACCTTAATCCCGGGAGTTGTCCAATCGCTTCCCTGCGTTTGATGATGAACATGGGTTGTCAGCTGTTTGGCTTAACTCCGGCAGAAGCTCTCGCAGGTGTTACCCGTGCAGCCGCTCGGGCATTGGGTTTGTGCTGTTCTCGCGGTGTACTGCGCGAGGGGCTGCGAGCAGATATTGTTCTTTGGCCGATGGATACCCCGGATCAGCTCGCTTATGAAGTGGGTGCTCTAAAGCCTGCAAAAATTTTCTTGGGAGGTCGCGATGTTACAACTTGCTGATATGCAATTATGGAGCGGTCGCACTGATTCTGAGGATGGGCGAGCGGGTGAGCGTTGGCACCAGCGGATTTCTCCTTTGCAGTTAGATGATGCTCCTGGCCTCACAATTCTAGGTTTTGCTTCAGATGAAGGGGTACGCCGAAATAAAGGGCGAATCGGTGCAGCGAAAGGTCCGAGAATCCTGCGTCTGGCTATGGCTAACCTGCCGGCCACTTTCGATGCGCCCTTATACGATGCGGGTAACGTCAGAGTCGAACGGGAAGACTTGGAGTCTGCCCAATCGCTATTGGGTGCCCGTATCAATGAGTTGCTCGGTGCCGGTCACTTTCCTCTGGTATTGGGAGGCGGCCATGAAATTGCTTTTGGCAGTTATCAGGGGATTGCCCGCTGGATGCGCGAGCATCACCGCGAGAGCAGTCTGGGTATTATCAATTTTGATGCGCATTTGGATTTACGCACACCTGCGCCAAAGGGGTCATCGGGTACGCCATTTTTCCAGATTGCAGAGCAGTGCAGGATAAATGGCCGCGAATTTAATTATCTCTGTGTGGGTGCGGCGGATAACGCCAACACACCTGCTCTCTATCAGAGAGCTGATGAATTGGGTGCCCAGGTTATTCGGGACCGTGAAATCATTAGTTGGAATCTGAATACAGTTCAGGCGCGAATCCGCGACTTTATCGAGAAGGTGGATTTTGTCTATCTGACGGTATGTCTGGATGTATTGCCGGCGGCAGTAATGCCAGCGGTGAGTGCCCCCTCTGGCAGGGGAGTTTCTATGGAGTTTTTGGAAGTCTTGCTGGATACCGTTTTGGAATCTAATAAAGTTTGTTTGGCGGATATCGCTGAATTTAATCCTTATTTCGATATTGAGGATCATGGTGCGCGTACCGCAGCCCGCTTAGGTTTTCAAATTGCAAATCGTGCGGCCAGAAAAATTCCCTGAGTATTTGTAATAACACAGCGCGGCCACTATGGCTTTGGAGGTCGCGTTAACTTCAGTATTAGAAACCACTATTTTAATCCTTATCCACAGCCGTAAGTGACTGGCAGAAAGCTCCGCTTTTGCAGTTGATATGATCAAAGATCTTGAAATTAATCACTTAAAAACCCTAGAAATACTATTCAGGGTTGAAAGTATCTCCCTTGCCGCAGAGCATCTGCAGGTTTCGCAGCAAGCTGTCAGTTTTCAGCTGAAGAAGATTAGAAAAATAGTTGGGGATGATCTATTTGTGCGTACTGGGCATGGGATGGCTCCCACCAGTTATGCAAAATTTATAGAGCCACAGATTCGACAGGTGCTGACGTTACTCAGTGAGATTCCCGCCCCGGGCTCTCTTGATTCAAGCCAGACTTCCCGGACCCTGGTGATCTCTGCAACAGATTACGCGCAAAAAGTGGTTGTTGCCGCGTTGATCCAAAGGGTCAGGCAATATGCGCCGAAAGTGAAATTTATTGTCACTAATATTGAAAGCGTCTCGCTCACCCAGAAAATGCATCAGGGAGAAATTGACTTAGCTTTCACATCAGCGGGGTATGTGCCTGATGGAATTAATACACAGGTGCTCTTTAATGAGCGTTATGTCTGTGTATCGGCTAATCCTATATATAGTTTAGATGAGTTGGTCCCTATTGATCAGTTGATGCAATCTGATTTTGTGATTACATCGCCAGGAGTTGGAGGCTTGCGTGGTTCAGCCGATCGTTGGCTAGAGGGGCAAGATCTAAAAAGAGAGATTGTTGTTTCGGCGCCCTCTTTTTATATAGCCCAGGAGTTCTTGAAAAGGACGGATGCCCTGGCCTTTATTCCCTCTAGGTTGATGCCTTGTGAGGGCTTGGTGGAAATTACCTTGGACAAGTATCCACCTGGCTACGAAGTTGTAGCCGCCTTTCATCCCCGAGTGGAAAATGATCCATTGGTAAGTTGGATTCTCAATGATCTGCACCAACGGTTTTCTAAGTCAATGGCTTCCTGATTGTATCCGTAACAAGCTTTACTCCATAGCTTTGGCAAAGCTGCCTTTCTACTATGATTTTTTCAAAAGCTAGAAAGCGTACAGGTCTGTTATGAGTATTCTGAATATTAATCCTTCTTCACTTTATGATGGCAGTTCTTCCTGCCTATCCCACGCCCGAGTCGATACTAAAACAGGCTTGGTATTTGTATCGGGTCAGGTGGATTGGGATAGTAATTGTGAAGTTAAAAACATAGGGGTTGGTGCTCAGGCGGAAAGCGCCATGCAAAACTTATTGACAGTATTGGATGAGGCCGGATCGTCGGTAGAGAATCTTTTGCAGTTACGTATCTATGTGCGTGGAGAAGTTAGTGAGCATCTGGGGGAAATAGTCCCCGTGCTATCTAAATATTTGGGTACTACTCGCCCGGCAATCACGGGAGTGGGAGTCACATCCCTGGCGTCGCCAGAGACATTGATAGAAATTGAGGCAGTGGCTAAAACGCTGCTTTAAGTACCTGAATAAAAAAAGCCCCGCATTGCAGGGCTTTTAAGTTTTACTTGAGGTGTTCCCTAAGCTCGGAGCCTGCTTGATCAAGAGCATCCTGCACCGCGGGCACGTCACTCAGGGCATTTAGTAGGCCGTAGTCGTGAATCATGCCGTTATAGCGAACAGCGGTTACGGTCACACCAGCTTCGTTAAGTTTGCGGGCGTAAGCTTCCCCTTCATCTCTCAGCACATCCATCTCAGCAGTCTGCACCAGAGCGGGAGGCAAGCCGACCAACTGGGATTTGCTTGCGCGCAGAGGTGAAGCATAGATCTCGTTGCGCTGTTTGGGGTCGGTAGTGTAGTTATCCCAGAACCACTTCATCATATCCCGTGTCAGGAAGTGATCCTGGGCGAACTGCTTATAAGAAGCGTTGTTGAAGTTGGCATCGGTAACCGGCCAGAGCAGCAGTTGGAATTGCAGATCCGGTGTTCCTTTCTCTTTCGCCATCAAGGCAACCACGGCTGCCATATTGCCACCGACACTGTTACCGGCCACGGCAAGACGGGAGCCGTCGACACCGATCTTTTCGCCATTCTCCGCGACCCACTGGGTAGCCGCATAAGCCTGGTTAATTGCAGTCGGGTACTTGGCCTCTGGAGATGGGGTGTAATCCACATACACCGCAGCGGCGCCGGAGCGTTGAACCAGATCGCGGATCAAGCGTTCGTGGGTTGGGTAGTCACCCAAGACCCAGCCTCCGCCGTGGAAATACATAAAGGCGGGAATCTGGCCCCGGGTGTTTTTCGGTTTAACGATAGTCAGTTCCAGCTTTTCGCCATTAACCGTAATGGTTTTCTTGCTGACTTCAGCGGGCGGCAATTGCGCACCCTCTTGGGCTCCGACCAGGACGGCGCGGGCATCTTTTGGTGATAGTTGCTCAATGGGTTTGCCGCCACCTTGCGCCAGTGCTTGAAGGAACCCCTGGGTATTTTTCTCCACACCAGGGGAAATAGAAGCAGACGCAGAAGCCATACCAAGAGCAAAGAAAAGGGGTAGTGCCAGCTTGGAAATTTTTAAGCCATTCATAACGGATACCTTCAACTCTCTACCGGTTGCTTAAGCGGATATGTGCAGGCGCACATCAACATTGCCTCGGGTTGCATTGGAATAAGGGCAAACTTCTTCGTGAGCGGTGTTGGCAATTTTTTCTGCCGTCGCCTGATCCAGGCCAGGAAGATCGATGTAGAGGTCAATATCCAGACCGAACCCCTTACCCTGGGGACCGATTCCAACTTCAGCGCGCACAGTGGTTTCTTCCGGGACTTTTACTTTCTCTTTACCGGCGACAAACTTAAGAGCGCCAATAAAGCAGGCAGAGTAACCCGCAGCAAACAGTTGCTCTGGGTTGGTGCCATCGCCACCGGGGCCGCCAAGCTCTTTGGGAATACTGAGCTTTACGCTTAACTTTCCATCTGATGATTGAGCTTCGCCATCACGGCCGCCATTTGCGGTTGCTACTGCGGTGTAAACTGTTTGCATTACCTGTCCTCATTGATGTGTGTTTGTCTGTCAGAAGCCGCCTGGAATGGAGTCCAGTCCTTTTCCCGCTGGATTTATTGAGCTGGGGGTAGTAGTCCGGATTTCTAAGTCAGCTTCTAAACAGCGCGTCAGCTTGGACGCCAGATAAAGTTATTGCGATAACTATTATTGCGATAATTAAATGTTGCTATAAGGACGATAGCTATAACAAATGGAGCCAAAGCGGGGGCCCCGCTAATGGCGGGGCGATAAAAGAGGGGAAGATTAGGGGGTCGCTAAATATTGGCGAAGCGTCTCTATTTGCGTCTTTAGCGCCCGTGCAGACTGAGGATTCAAGCCACAGGCATTCAGCACTTGAGTGGGAATTGAAGCAGCTTCTTTTTGCATCGACCTACCGGCATCAGTCAGCTCGATAATGACTCGACGCTCATCCTCCGGGTCTCGGTGGCGG